>CAKTAG010000024.1 GCA_934527325.1 uncultured Candidatus Soleaferrea sp. | reverse complement strand
GATTAACTTTGTATTTACTTTTTCTGTCGTTTCTATTTTATCATCTTTTTCAATGTTATTCTCATTTTCTAACTTACTTGTATTTAAGTACACTAACTTACTTGATATATTATTTTGCAGCATCAATTTGTTAGCAATTATATTTTTGTCTACTCTTTCTACTGCTTTACTTTTTATAATTCTGTCTATCTCTTTGATTAACTTTGTATTTACTTTTTCTGTCGTTTCTATTTTATCATCTTTTTCAATGTTATTCTCATTTTCTAACTTACCTGTATTTAAGTACACTAACTTACTTGATATATTATTTTGCAACTTAATACCAGTATTGTTCAAATTATTCTTTAAAATACGTTCACTCATTTTAATTAATCCAAAATTAAAATAAGCTAACTTTTCATTTATATAATTATTTTTTATATAATTATTTTCAACATTAGTTACCAAATTTGAAATCAAACTTTTTTGATATTCATAATATTTATGGTCCATTACACTATCGATTTGTGTTTGCAATATTTTATTTTCATATTTATACATATTTGCAAAATTAAATTTTTTATCTATTGTGTTAAGTACCATATTAAAAAGTTCAATATCTTGTTTTTCTATAACAAATTTATTAATATTATTTTTAACATACTCAACCAAATTTTTTTTAGAAACAACATCAAAATTATCTACATTATTAATTACTGTTAATTTATTAATATCTTCATCTTTTAATATATTATCTATAATGTTTTTAATTATTACGTCTTTTTTATTTATTACCTGTTGCTTAACATTTTTTATATCACAAATATTTTCAACATTGCCAAAATTTATTTCATTTACAATTTTTTCTACATAATATTTCAATTTGCTTTCTAAATTATTAAAAACTATACTATTACTTACATTCTCTTTTTTTAATTCTTTAGAAATCAAATATTGAATATTTTTTTTAATATTTACTTTATTAATTAATGATATATTTTTTAACTGTTCATCTGGATTAGTAAAACTTTTATATAATTCTTCAACAATATTTTTTTCTACTTTATTTAATAAATTTAACTTATATCTATAACTACCTACCCCTTCTTCATTTTGATTATATTGGATATATTTGTTATAAATACCTTTAAACATATTGCTAACTTTATTTTTAACTTCTTGCTTGTTTGTTAAATTAAATATTTTTGATTTTTCTTCTACATCAATTATTACATTTTTATAAATTTTATTAAAAAATTTTTTTATATCTTTTTTATTTTTTAAATATCTATTACTTTCACTGTAATGTACATTTAAAATCTGCTCTATATATTTTTTTATAGCTTTATTACTTAAATAAAAATTCAATTCCCTAAGTTGCAAATTAGAAAATAAACTCTGCTTCTTCAACTCATTTTTCACATTGTTTATGTAAAAATTTAACATCTCATTCATTAACAAAACAAAATTATCTTTACTTTTTAATTTGTAACTTACACTTTCATTACTATAAATAAACACATTTTCGTTTACAGATTTAGCAATAATATTAGCAATTACATTTTTTTGTGTATCTGTGAAAAACCATGATTTATATATTTTATTAATAAGTTTACTGCTTAAAATATTTAAAAACAACTTTTCTACATTATTATTGTTTGCATTTTCTACTATTTTGTTTAATTTATAATAACTATTATAGAACTTTGCATTTTCAGAATTAAAACTATGCTTATTATAAATTGTAGCCTTATTTAAAGTTAGAGCTTCCCCATTATAGATTTTACTATTATTAAATAATGTTACAGCACTACTCTTTAAAATATTTTTAAAATAGGCAATTGAATTATTTTCTTTTTTTAAATCCCATTTATTCACAACATCATTAACTTTAAAATTAAAAGAAGATATTGTTTTAAAAAAATTATCTATGTTTTTATAAGTAGCAACATTACCAAAATTCAACAAATCATTATAATTAAAATATTGATTTTTTAAATAACTTTGCATAAAACCTAAATTATTAACTTTATTTTTTATTGTATAGTTAAAAACAAAGTTATTATTATATATATTATAATTCAAGTTATTATTTATATAATACGGAACAAATTTTGTATTAGATAATTTTTCTTGTTGTTCTTCTTTTTTTTCGTTAACATCAAACACAAAATTAACAAAATTAAAAATATAATTTCCAAATTTATACATCGAAAATAAATTTTGAATAAAATTATTATTAATAGTACTAATTGTTTGTTGTGTTTTAATATTTATTTTTTGTATTTTAGATATTGTTTTTACCATTCAACACACCCACACTACAAATATAAAAAATTATAATGGAATTCTAGAAAAACTTGTATAAAACATCTCTATACTATGAACTACTAAACTACTTCTTTCTGCATCTAATTCCCCAATATTAATTTTAGAAATCACTGCATTATGTACAGCTATTACATTTGTAATTTTCCCACTAGTTGTACATAAAAGCACTAATATCTCTTTTGGCGAACCATTAAAACACAACTTCATATTAGCTGCAGATATTTTCATGCCACCATCTTCAAATACAATTGTTGAAGGCTGCAATAATTGCTTTTTCAAAAATTTAAGACTATCGTTTACGCCACCAACTTGTAAAGGTTCGTAATTATAAACAGTTTCTATACCAGAAACTTTATTAAAAGCAAAACTAAATGCCCCTATAAAAACATAAAACTTATACCCCACCACCAAATTATTGGCTAAATCAGATATATTGCTTGTTAATTTACTTACTCCGCTACTAATAGCTCCAGATAAAATATCCAATTAACACATCACCTTCTTTTTATTACATTTAAACATCAAATATATTTTTAGGCTGTGGGTTAAATTTACTATTTATATTCGAAATTTCTTTACACCATTTTCTTCTAGCATTATGATCTAAATTCATTATAGTTTCGTGCTCCCAATGGAAGTAGTAAGCTATAAACGAAATTTCTTTATATAATTCAGATTCAGGATACAACGCTATCCTTCTCTCGTAAAATTTATAGGCACCTCAAAACTTTCTCCACAACTTTTACAGGTAACTTTCATAGTAGGTGGTTGAATATCATTTATTCTTTGGTACATATCTTGCAAAAAAGCTAGATCTGCAGTATATAAATTTTCTATTGTTTTTAAATCTACCACCTCTAGCGAACCTAAACTTGTTACAACTCTAGAAAGTAGTATTATTGATAAATATGATGGATTTTGTTGTACCCTTTGGTCTCTTAATGGTAAAATCTCATCTGCTGCAGTAGCTAACCTCATTTTTCCTTTTTTATGAACATTTCCATCTCTATCTACGTACCCTTTTGGTAATTTAAAATCAAATTCTGTTTGAAACATATTGCTTTACACCTTTCATAAAAATCTATTGATATTTTAATTAAATAAATTTTAACTGGAAGTTAGAATAATGCTTATATTTTTTCTACTTTATTAACATTATATCTAACTTCCAATTATTATCTATAATTTTTTACTACATTGTTCTTGTTAAACCTTCATGTGCCAATTCTAAACTTTCCAAAGCAATTTCACTAGAACTAGCATTAAAATCTGGCGCAGTATATTTGCAAGGCCAAGCCCTTACAACTTGCCACGACGCTTTTACTGTTTCAGCATCTTCACCAAGTAACTCTATAGTAACAGTTTTTCGCTCAATTTCGGTTCCGTCAACAGCTGCCTCTCCACCAATCGTTGCCGTCATCCAATTATACAAATCTACACTTTCTATTACACCCCATTTTAAAATTATATTACTATATTTTGTCAATCCGGGTACTTTTTGTGCAGAATTATTTATATAATCACCATACCTGTACTCTATAACATCTGTTGTTGCTTCAAAACCACTTACTTCAGAAAAATACCCTCCATCCAAACCGTCTATTCTTACTCTAAATCTAAACTTAGTAAACGGATACGGAGCTCCTCCAAATCCCGCCATACATTATTACCTCATTTCTTTATTATATATATTTTCTTAACAATTATTTACATAAATAAATTACTATTCTTCAGTTTCTCCACCACCTTCATCACCCATAAGTTGTGTAACTCTAAATATTACAAACTCTGCTGGTTTTGTAGGTGCTATTCCAATTTTACAAATCAATCTACCATTAGCTATATCATCTGGTGACATTGTATTACGGCTAACATCCACAAAAAATGCATCTGCCACTGTAGCCCCTGCTAAAGCACCTGCCCCCCAAAGAGTTGTTAAAAAATTGGTTATTGACCTTTGTACTCTTAACCACAGTAACTCATTATTTGGCTCAAACACTGCCCAATTAGTGTTAACTTTTATAGATTCTTCTATAAATATCAATAACCTTCTAACATTTATATATTTTAAAGCTTGATCTGAAGAACATGTTCTTGCTCCCCAAACTTTAATTCCTTGACCTGGAAAAGCTCTTATTAAATTAACACCTTGCGGGTTCAATATATCTTGTTCACCTTTATTATATAAACAACTCAAACCTGTGCAAAAAACTGTTTCGTTAGCTGGAGCCTTATAAACACCCCTTTGAGTATCTGACCGTGCGTAAATTCCTGCTATAGCGCCAGATGGAGGAATATGAGTTGCTTTTTTTTCTAGCATATCATAAACCTGTAACCAGGGGTGGTACATAGCAGCATAAGTACTATCAAACATCGACCTATAATCACAAATTTCATTAACTTTAATCATATCTTTCGGAATATCCAATATAGCCATTCTATTAGCCAAATTTTCACAATGCGCAATTAATGAAATTAAAACCGATGGATCTGTAATACCTGGTATTGCCATCATACTTACAACTGTATTATCTAAAAAAGATTGTAAACCTGTTCTTTTAGAAGGTCCATTATCACTACCAATATAAATCGAAGCATCTACTGAACTTATTGTGCCATCGTAACCATTAGATAGGGTAAATGAAAATTTTTGAACATCTTCACCATAAATTTGTAAAGTAATTGATTCTGCTAATACTTCTGTATCTAACACTTCAACTTTTATTAAATCACTTTTACTTAACTTGTTTAAAATATAATTTGATGATTTAACATTTAAAGTAACATTTCCATATTTTTCAATCACTTCATCATATTTTATAACTATTGAAAATTCGCAAGTTGAAATTGTTTTACTTGGTAGTAAATTTGTATCAACAACATCAATATTAAATGGAGATTCAAATTCAACAACATTGCCAACAACTTTTTTTATTTTATTATAGACTTCTGTTGTACCATCACTAAATAAAACAACATCTCCCTCATTAAACCCCGCTACAGATTTTAAAACATAATTTTGACCTTCTGCATTAGCTTCTAAAATTTGCGTTTTTGCCTTAGAGGCTTTAGCTATAGAAATAAGAATTTTATCTCCCCATTCACCTTCACTAGATGCAATAAATTTCAGCTTTTTATTTATTTCTTTATATGCTTCTTTTGCATCTATAGGTGCAACTCTCATTACATAGCACCTTGAACCGCCATTTTGAAAAAATTGCTCTACGCTGTAAGGTAAGTAACGGTAAGTTCCATATGCATTTTCACTTAAATAACCACCATATTTTCTTTGGTAATCTGCAAAACTTGTCACAAGTTCAGGAACACCAACAGTTTTACCTCTTACCGCCATACCAACAAAACCAACAACGCTTGTACTTACTCCTTCCATTGGTTTAGAGCCTGATTCATATTCTTCAACATACACTCCAGGCGATAAATACTCTGCCATACATTTCGATTTTAAAATTACACTATAATAAACTTATTTAACTATAGCCAATGTATACAACAGTTAAATATATTTATAAATGCATCTTAAAATCTTCCTCCTTTCGGTTAATAAAATATTATATATTTAATCCGCCATTAAGTTGGTTTGCCCCGGCGAAATTAACTGAATTAAACCTCCATAGCTACACATTAATTTACTTTCTACTGTAATAGCCGGAGTTGAACCTATTAACACATTAGCTAAACATGGTGCCCATGGCACTGCTAATTGAGGTAAACAAGGTTGTGGAGTTAAAACTCCTAAAGCTGCCGCTGTTGCAGCTGCCACCTGAGGGTTGCCCAATGATGTACACATACCAAATGGCGCAATATTTACCATTGCCACATTATCTGTTACACATGCTATTGGTCCTACCCCTAAAACATTACGTTCAGGTGATATATTCAAAATAGATGGTGCCATTCCAAAAGAACATTGTAGCTGTGCACCACCACAAACTAATAAACTCATTTTTCTTTTTCCTTTAATATATTTGCTTGTAAATCTACACATTTTAAGCCTTTAAAGCTAAAAACTTTATATGTTAATTTACCTTTTTTATAAAAAGATAGTATATATTCTTCATCTGGGAAATCACTTTCTTTTATATATAAATTAAATATTCCTCGTTCATCACTTTTGTAAATATAAGCCTTTTGTATAGGCAAGTAATTTTTAACTTTATTGCTTATTTTTACATCTATTAAATACTCAGAATTTGATATTTTACCTTTTATAAAGATAACTTCAAATTTATTATTATCACAATCAACTATTGCAAGCATTCGGCCATTTAAACTTTCACCCGTTGGGTTAGCAATAGAAATAGTATTACTATTTTTATTAAAACCCTGGTACCTTAAATTTGTTCTGCTATGAAATTTAGTTAACAAAATAAAAGTATCTGGATCTACAATACCTTTTATTTGGTAACTGTTTTTAGGTATTAAATATTTATAATTAGGTATTAAAAATATTTCTATACACTTATCTTTTTCTTTTATATCGTCTAAATTAATATTTAACGTTTTTTCAAAATATTTACAAGATGATATTTTTAAATTAAAAACTTTATCTTTTACATTAGTTATAACATAATAGCCAGCATTTTTTTTTATTGGTACAATAATATCACCATTTAAATAAAAACTTAATTCTCCATCTTCTATCACTAAATCATCAAAATTACTTCTAACTCTAAAAGCTAGTGTTACAAAACTGCCATAAACAGTTTTGTTACAATTATCTGTCACAACAATCACCTCTGCTCCCTATTGCCAACATAATTATACCTAATAGAAGTAACCCTACTTTCTGCCACAACTTTATTAGATGACAACATTACCGGAGCCACAGTATAGTACAACGCTAACTGGTAAGGTTTATTTAACGACGTCCATATTTTGGTTTTTTCATCATATGTAAGCCTAGAAGGCATTATCCTTAGATTCTCTTCCATTGTTTCTAACCCTTTTTGTAATTTATCTATAACAATTTCATTTTCATCATACAAAACTTGTTGAACCCTAGCTAATATTTTTTGCGAATCTATTGCTTTTACCAAAACCTGCGCCGAAGAATTCATATATACCATATAGTATAACGATAAACTTTGAGGAGCCTTTCTTAATTTATTATCTTCTGTTGGTACCATATTAGGCACCACATGCTCCATATTTTCTCTAATATCGTACATAAAAACACCTAAAGTATAATCTGCATTATTATCAGCTGGCGAAACAAGTTCTATAGATTGCGAGCTAAGCATTGGCTCTGGGTATAATCTACTTTTAAGTAACTTAACAATATAACCACTAATATCTGATATTATCGGGTATTTAGCCAATATTACCACCATCTTTACTTAATAAATAATTTGCTAAATTTTACTTTATAGCTTCGTACATCTTTTCCATCATTTCGTAAGCCTGGTTAGAGTAAACCATTGCTTTATTAGAACATTTTAGATCTTGAACAACCAAATTTAAATTTTCTTCGCAAAAACTTCCTGGTAACCACATTGTTGCCTCTAATTTATCCTTATCTGATTCAAAAATAACCACATTTGACATTTTCAATTTTTCACCTTTGGAAGAAGTTACTGTGTTTTTGCCACTAATAAATGTATAAATTTTCCCTTTAAACACCAAATGCCCTTTTACTAAATTGGGTTCCCAAACATACTTAGCATTAGTTAACCAAGCAATTTCATCAGCTGGAGCATATAATTCTGAATTTTTTCTCTTCTTATCTATCAATGCCACTTCAACTTCTTTTTTACCTGCATTATTTTTAGCTGTAAAATTTGATATCAATTTACCCATTTTTAATTTTATTATTTTTTGATTTGAATTCAAATCTTTTGTAGCTGTATCATCATCTACTTGTCCATAATCTAAAAACAATTTATTTAATGCACCTAGTAATAATAAATTTTTACCTATATCATCTAAGTCATTATCTTTTGCAAAAACCTCTACTTTTTCATCTATAGTGCTTTCATTTAATTCATTGCTCTTTTTAGTATCATATGCATTTTTCAAATCTTCAACAGCTTGCCCAACATCATTAGCAATATCTAACAATTCACCTGGAATAGAAGAATCTGTATTAATTTTAGATTCTATATCTTCACTGAATGCAAGCATAGCTGGATAACCAATTTGCGGGTTACTTTGCGCAACATTTTTAATTTTTGAAGAAATATTATTTAATTCTTCAATGTTCTCTTCCTTTAACGGTTTAGATAGTATTGTTTTAGCGTCTTCACAACAACTATTTATTATTTTTTCATCTACACTATTCTGGCCTGTATTAGATGCCCCTAATAGAGTTTTTTGAGATTTAATATCTACTTTTTGCTTTTCTAGACTTGTTCTTGTAACTTCATCTAAATTGCCTTCATTTAATTTTTCTTGAATTTCTGTTAACTGCGTATTTAGTTCTGCTACACGGTCATTTATTTGCTTATTTCTGTTATCAATTTTTTGCTGTAAAACATCTATTTTTTCCTTCACCTCTTTAGCCTTTAATAAATCATTTTTATCTAAAGCATTTTTATACTCATTTTTTAAAGTTGCCATTTCATTTTCTTGTTCTAATATTTCACTGTTATCGTTAAGATCATTGTTTATTGCTTGCAATTTACTAATTTCCTTATCTAACATCAACTCTAACTTGCTTACAGCCACCTCTTTAAAAACATCTACATTAGAATTAGCTAGTAAATCATCTTTCTTTTTACTAGAGTTTATTTCTGCTTTTAATTCACCTATCTGTTGAGATAATTTTTCTACTATTGACTGCTGCTTTATGGCTTGCTCACTTTTATTTAGTGATAATTTCAATATCATATCATTAATTTGTTCAATATCTGCTATAAATCTTTTTACGTCATCTATATATTTATTTTTTATACTATCTAATTCTGCTGCACTTTTATTTAATTTTTTTGCCTTATTATATTCACCAATGTGTTTATTATTATTAATTAATTTATCCCTATCTTCATTTGATCGTTTTTCTAAATTTGATGTTAACTCCAATTGCCTTTCTCTATCCCCAATAATTGATTGCGACATTTTATTTAATTCTACTATATTTTTTAACAATTCATTTGCTTTATCATAATTATTTTCTTCTACATACTTAATGTATTGCTCAGTTAGTTCTGTTATATATTTTTCTATTAATCCTAAATTTTCACTTTCCTTCAAACTACTCAACATTTTAGACTCAAGTTCATCTCCGGACTTCCTTAATTTATCCATCGTACCTCCATAAGAACCTTCTAATGCACTAACAGAAGATATTTCTTCATCTACTTTTTCTAAAACTTTGTCAATGATTACTTTCTTTAATTCAGCATATTTGGCCCCAATAATGTTCAATGCCATCTCTTTTTCTTCATCGGATGCCCCACTTAAAACAAGGTACTTAAAATACTTATTTAAATTATCTATAGTTAATCTTATTTTTTCTGTTTCATCACTTTTAACATCCATTTCAAAAATAGATTGCAAAGATTTTTTTACTTCTTCTAAAGATTTAGCCTTCTCCTCATCTTTTTCATCTTTGGGTTTACTATCTTTTTTTGCATCATATTCAAGTTTTAAACTTTTTAATTCTTCCATGTTAGAAATATCATATACATCTTCAATATCAAAAATATTTACTTCTTTACCCGTCGACAAATCCCACGTTATGTTATTTTCATCTGTAAAATGAGTTAAAGTTAAATTATCTATAACCTCATCAGCAACAACTTCACCTTTCGATAAAATATCATCTATCTCCTGCGCATTGCTTATTTCAAACCATGCACCTTTATTACCCTGTCCATCTCTATTTTCATCTACCAACTCAGATTTATAATAAATGTTATTTTGCCCGCTACCCTCTATAGTTTTTTCAGCAATATCCTTTAACTCTTGTGTTAAAGCATTAAGAGCAATCATATGTGTTCCAATAATTATGGTCATATTAGCAACTTCACTAGCTTTTGGCCTAACAATAGTACCATTACCTGTTAAATTACTACTTCCTGCCCCAACTATAACAGAAGGAATTATTAATATTAAGGCTAATATTAACAAAGTTATTCTTTTACTAAAACAATTTATAACTAGTTTCAATTTTGTGAAAATAATATTCATTAAAAAAACCTCCTTACTGCTATAGTTTAAGTTATTTTATAACTACTATCTCTTTTGTAGCTTCATCAAATATTGCTACATATTTCAACACATTTTTTGCATTATAAAGCTCTACTTTTAATTTATTTAAATCATTCATAGCAAAACCTAAATAAGAAAAACTTTCTGTTAAAGAGTAATATTTATCTTTTTTCCCTATTGGCGTTCCATCGCTATCTACCACCTTAAAAAAAGTTACCCCTTCTGTAGACGGTATATCTAACCTTAATTTTTTAACTGCACTACCCACAAAATTATTAATTGAGTATTTACCTAAAACTCTTCTTGCTTCTTGTTCCTCAATGTCATCTTTACTTTTAGCAACATCTTTTTCATCTTTTGTTTCTATACCATTCAAAAATCCTCTATCTATAATCGAATCAAAATAACCTTCTGCTACAAAATCGTCATTATTATATAGCCTAACAAATAGTTCTGTAGAACCTTTGTACTCTACAGGCAATACAGATATACTTTTATTAATTTCGGTTTTTTTTGCAATTATTGTTTTTTCTGGTGTTAATACTTCATAGTGTGTAATTTTTTCTGGGTACTCACTAGGAACTTGCAAGCCAAACACAACTCTTAATTGGTCTACTGCATCATTTATATAATATAATATCTTATTTTCTGCATTACTTCCTTTACCAATCAACTCTTCTAACTCCGAAACTGAATCACCAGTTTTTGTAGCCTCTAAAAATATATTTTCATCTTTTTCTAATGCTGTTACTGCCCCGCAAGTAAGCCTATTATAATAACAAATCTGCTTATTATAATTTATTAACCCATCCAGCTCTGCTTCTTGAGCTAATTCTAAATTACTTTTTGCAACTTCAACCTCATCATAAGAAGCTATTCCTCTTTTATTAGATAAGTAAACTCTATCATATTCTTTTTTTGCTTTTATATATTCATCTAAGGCCACATTATATGCATTTTGTAATTCTTTTAAAATTTCAAAACCATCTTTTACTTGTGATATTAATTCTCTTTTTACAGCTTGTGTTTTATTTATTGCATCTTCTTTTTCTTTCAATGCAACAAAAATAGCATATTTGTGATCTTCAAAATATCGTGTTCCATCCAACTCACCTTTAAACCATTCTTTAGGAATTTGTATTTTTATAAACAATAATCTAATAGTGTAATATCCACTCCAATGTTTATCTATCTCTTCCAACATTTCCTTATATTTAATTAAAAATTGTTCAAAATCTACGTCGGAATCTTTATGAATATCTGATTCTATTATTTTTATAATTTTTCCCCATCTTTTATTATATATATTGTAAATTTCATTTACATTTTTTCTTGCAAGATTTTCTGAATTTTGAGTTTTGTATAATGTAAAATCATTATTTACAGTATAAGTTACAATGTTTTCCTCATAGCATCTATCAATATCTAATTTTTTCATTGGGTTTGCAAACAAATAATTTACAGAAACATCAAAGCCTATAATTTCTGAAAGTTTTTCTTTTTGCCTTTCATAAGTTTGGTATAACCTAGAAACTTTTGCTTCTTGAGTTTTTATTTCTTTTTCCAACGACTCTACATCTTTTTGGCTAGCTTTACCTGATTTTTGTTTTAACTTCATGTTTACAAGTTTTTTATTTTTTTCATCTAATATAGATTTATTAAATTTACATTTTTTCTCACATCCATAAACATCTATAAAACACCTTTCGGCTTTTTCTTTTTCTAATAATTTGATATTTTCCAATTCTTTTGTAATGTCTCTTATTTCTGTTTCTATTTTAGGAACTTTCATTAATAATTCTATTTCTTTTGGTAATGCATGTTTTTCTGGCATTTTAATGTTAAATAGTAATGAAAATCTTACTGTGCTTTCTTTTTTTCTTATGTCTTTAATTGCATCTATTGCTTGCATAAGTTCAACTTTTTTTGTCGTTAAAAAAAATTTTTTATCTTTATAATCTTTACTTGTATTTAAACCATATTGTACCGCTTGTTCAATTGTAAGTATTTTTTCAGAAAACACTGTTTGTATTGTAAGCAATACAAAAAATCCAATGCTTAAAACTGTGTATAATACTTTTTTTAATTTTATATTATTCAAAGGTATTATCATATCAATTTAACCTTTCAATCGAATAAAACACATATTTTTCATCTTTATAATTAAAATAAAATGTATACTCCAAATTATTATATTCATAAGACTGAACATATAATTTATCATTTGAATTACAATTCTTAACCTCTAAAATATCTGTATATGTATTTTCAAATTCATAATTAGGCAAATTTTCAAAATCAATCTCACCTGATTTTTTTAAATAATCTAATACACTCATTTCTGGGAACTGCACCCTAGTGTAACCTGTATATTTTTTAATACCTTCTAATTTATCATACATTTTATCCAATAAATCTCTTTCTAACCTTGGCCCATCCCCAAAATATTTATTATCTAAAATATAAATTTTATCTATAATTCCTTCATCATTAAAAGAATTATTTTTATTTTCTGAAAACACCATTACACCTAAATTTTTATATATCAAACATACTTCATCATTGTAAGTGTACATAATTTCATTTTCTAAAAAACTACTTCTAACATCTTTAATTTTTCCACCAATAAACGTATCAATTGCTGGTTTATCATTAAAAAAATCGCCTTTAAAAATTTCGCCACCTACATCGTTATACAATGTTCCTTTTCCACTTTTTAAATCTTGAACAAACTCTCCATCGTAATTTATTTTTCCATTTTCGTAGTATAATTTGCCCAACCCATTATATTTATTATTCTGCAATATCCCTATATATTTTATATTTCCATTTTTGTGGTATAAATTACCTTCACCAAAATATTCATTATTTACAAAATCACCATAATATACAATATTTCCATTTTTATCAAATAAAGTACCTTTACCATTAGCTACTCCATTTACAATATCACCTACATATTGAGCTTTACTTTTTTTAGACATTACTTTAGCAACACCACTATATTTTTTTAAAGCTCTGCTTGTACAATATTTTGTGTAAATTTTATTACTACCTTTGTTACTTAACCAACCATCTATTTTTTCAGGTAAAACTAAAATTAAATAAACAGCAGATAAAATTGATAAAACTAAAAAAATTGCCTTTACTAACTTTTTTGCAACCATAAATTTGCCTACTGTATAATAACCATTTAAACTAGTAGGTGGTTTTAAAAAATTTTTTACATATTGCCCGGAAGATAACGTGTACCGACTTATTAATATAATTGCATTTTTTAAATTCATTATATTAAATTCCAAATTGAGTAACTAACAATTTGAAATTCACTTCACCTCCCAAACATTTTATAGCAATTAATTATAAATTTTTTACTATTTTATTAATCACATTATTTTTACATCTTTATTTCCATATATTTCAAAATTGTAATCTTTTAATTCTTTATTGCAATATTTATCACTTACAAAAAGGTACCATCTAGCTATATTATCTAATGGGCTCCTTTTTACTACATTAGAAAATTCATTTCTAGCCAAATAAAATTCACCTTTATAGAATAAATTCAATGCATTTTGGAACATTTGTGCTGTACTTTCTTTTTGTTGTTTAGAAGCTATATCGCAACAATCTAAAACTTCATACATAGCAACCCTAGTTTTTTTATTGTTAATGCACGAATACCCTATATACCTTGTATTTAATTCTTTCCAATCTTCTACTGCTTTTTTAATTTCATCTGTTATTATTAACTTAGCCCCAGATAATTTAAAATCTAATAAAATATCATCTATTTGCTCTTTTTTTTCTGATAGTACAAACGGAAAGGCTCTTTCTTGTTCACCTACTATTCCATATAATATATTAACTCTATATATTATAATGGCAGTATTTAAAGCTACAAATTCGTTCAACCGTTCTTCTGTGGTCAATTGTTTAATAATTCCTATTGCATATTCTATTGCTGCTCTTTCACCTTTTAAAAACACCATTTCTATTTTATTCAATTTTAAATCATTAGATAGCAAAGAACCATTATAACGTTTCAACCCACTGTATACAATACTAAAATATTTATTTACAAACTTTATTATGTCAGATAAATTATCTCCACCTTCAGCCATAATTTTCATTTTAATATCAGTAAAGTTGTAGAGCATATGAGTTAAAAATACACCCTCCATACTTCTTTTATCGCCTAACTGCACATCTAATATGTCTTTTTTATTTAATATAGAAAATATCTGCCTAGGCACAAATCTAAAATATGAATTACTAATATTATTAACCCTATATATGCTACCATTAAGTTGATCACTCATTTTATTAAAAGCATTTCTTATATAAGAAAATTCATCATTACTTGTACTAACTAATTTTACAGAATAATCTCCATCTGCCAACCTAGTTACTGCCTTTTCAAGTTCTTTAATAGGTTTTAGTACCACTGCAAACATAATATAAACTGGTAAAGATATACCAATTATTAAAAACAAAGCTATTCTAGCAAAAAATTTTACTTCATCAGAAACAAATTTTGTAATTGTATAAGTATCAAATGTAGTAGATAATAACCCTACTATTTCATTTCCGTCTTTTATAGGTGTAACATACACTCCACCACGGTATATTTTAGAACTTATGCTTCCCAGCACAGGTACACCTTTTTCTTTTACTTCATTAAATAAAGCTTCTGTTCCTTCAAAATATTCTGTACCCATTTGCAACATATAACCTGTTTTGTTAGAGACTCCTGTAAATATTTCTCCATCTTTAATTAAAAATATCTCATTGTAAATGTAGTTTTCATCTACTCCTGCAACTTTGTTATCAGACAATACTTCCTTACTTATATCTTTAAAATTATTTTTATTGTTCCCAGAAATTTGTATTTGATTATATAAACTTGTATATGCCCCATTCCAATAAGCCTCTCTACTATCTCTTAACTCTCTTACAAGTGAACTATCTATATTGCCAATAATTGCATGGTTAACTGTAATAGCATTTGCTACTTTTAAATCTTGCATAATTTTTTTATCGTTGTTAGATTGTTTATAACCTAATATACCAAAAGCAATTATCAAAATTGGAATTATTACTAATATAAATTTATATATTACTTTTTTACTATTTTCAATAATATAAACTACTAGCCATAAAGCAAATGCAATTAATAAACATACCTCAAATATTTTTGCAGATTTTTTTAGTGAATCATATACCATTAATTTTTTACTATTTTTTATAGTTTTTAAATTTATAAAATTGCCATCTCCAACTATATGTAACGAAATTTTACACTCATCATCAGTGGGTGTTGCCAAAGTAGATAATATAAATATATCGCTATTATCATTAAATACAAAATAT
>CAKTAG010000023.1 GCA_934527325.1 uncultured Candidatus Soleaferrea sp. | reverse complement strand
GGAAGCGAGATACAATAAATCTTTATCTAATTAATTTTTATCGAACCTTTTGTTACAAATTACCTTGACCAGTACATGTTCTTCGAAGCGAATTTAATCCATACAAATGCTGTATCATCACCATTTTGAAAAGTACAACAGAATCAACATTCGGTCTACCGTTGTCCTTGCAATACAACTCATCTGTCAATTCGTATATTTTTTTGAAATCGACTGCTTTTTCTATTTTCCTAAGCAAATGATTCTTTGGTACCAAATCATCTATGTAGTAAAATTTTACTTGATAGCGATCAGCTTTTTCCTTGTTCAACATCTTTTATCACCCCTTTTATTTTACCATATTTATGCTAATAGTCCACCATACGGTGGACTTTTGCGACAGGCTGATGTATAAAAAAATTATTCTTCTTACTTAAGAAGAATAATTTTTTTATACATGGAATATAGATAACTATATAGTAAAGTTAAAAAAAGGGTGATAGACTCTCCTTTAATGTTTAAAATTTTTTAGAGAGGTAGACTATATATGGAGTTGAATTTAGATAAAAATGAAATAATTATATGTAATATAGAATCAATGATTGGTGAGCAATCATTTGAAAGTGATATATTATTGCCAGATTATTATGAGAATATTATGAAGATATTAAAGTGTAATGTTACCCCTGTTATATTAAAGACTAATATTTTAGGGAATAAAATTACAGTAGATGGAATAGCGATAATTAAAATATATTACCAAACTATTGAAAACAAGGTAAAAACTATTTCTTCAAAAGTTAATTTTTCTAAAAATTTTGATTTAAAAGACCAAATCAATAATGCACATGTAGATTCAAAAATCAGTTTAGATTATGTAAATTGTAGAGCAGTTGATGAAAGAAAAATAGATGTTAAAGGTGCATTATCTATTAAAATAAAAATTTTTTGTAATAATAAAGAAAATATATTGTTAAATGCAAGTGGGGTAGGTTTACAAATTAAAAAAGACAATATAAAAAATATGGTTATTACAGGCAATAGTAATCAATTTGTTATTAAAGAAGATTTGGAGTTAGAAAATACTAAACCAGATATAGGAAATATAATACGGTATGATATTAATACAAATATTACAGAAAAAAAAGTAATAGAAAATAAAATTATTTGTAAAGGAGAGGTTCTTTTAAAGATATTATACAACCCGTTTAAAGATGAAAATGAAGAAGTAGTGCCTGTAAGTGTTGAATTTGTATTACCTATTCATAACATTATAGATTTTTCTGGTGTAGAAGAAAGAAGTAATTGTGAAGTATCCTTTAATGATATTTTAACTGAAATTATTCCTAAGTCTGATGACAATGGAAAAAATAGATATTTTTCAGTAGAAATAGATTTTAACATTAATTCTAAATGTAATAAAGAAATAGAATCTAAAGTAATTGTAGATGCCTATTCAACTTTAATGGATGCGAAGTGTTTAAATAAAACATTAAATTGTTGTAAAATATTAAATCAAATAAATGAAGGTATTTCTGTAGAAGCTAACGTTACAGTACCTTATACTGATAATTTTAAAATTTTAGATGTTTGGAGTATTCCTAAAATAGTTTATTCAAAAAAAACAGATGAAGGTATAGATGTAGAAGGTAAAATAGAATTATCTATATTAGGGTTAGAAGATGGTAAACCAGTATATATAGAAAAGTTTATAGATTTTAAGAAAATGCTTACTATAGATAATTTAAAAGATGGTACTATTAATTTTGATTTTGATATTACAATGTTGAGTATTAATTATAATGTTAATTACGATAGTATAGATTTAAAACTAGAGTTACTGTTAACAGGTTGTGTATATGAAAGCTACAGTAAAAATATTATAGTAGATATTGAAGTAGATCAGTCGAAGGTTAAAGAAAGGTCGTTAGATGATTCGTTAATAATTTATTATGCACAACCTGGTGAAGATATTTGGGAGTTGGCTAAAAGGTATAATACTAGTATATCTGCTATATTAGAAGAAAATGAAAATATAAAAGATTGTACGATATTAGAAAAAACAATGTTGACGATACCAATAGTAGCAAATTAAAAATTAAGCAGTTTATTAAATACAGCTTGTGTAAAATATTTACTTAGTTTACAAAAGGGGGATAAATCAATGGACAATAGAAGTATATATACGGATATATCAACACGAACAAATGGAGATATTTACATTGGAGTGGTGGGGCCGGTTAGGACAGGTAAATCTACATTTATAAAAAAATTTATGGAAACTTTAGTTTTGCCAAATATAGAAAGTGAATATCAAAAAGAACGAGCTTTAGATGAAATGCCACAATCAGCAGCAGGTAAAACGATAATGACAACAGAACCCAAATTTATACCAGAAGAAGCAGTACCAATTAACATTGATAATACAACAACGTTAAACGTTAGAATGATTGATTGTGTTGGATATGTTGTTCCCAGTTCTTTAGGCTATATTGAAAATGAACAACCACGAATGGTTGTTACACCTTGGTTTAAAGATGAAATACCATTTAATATGGCTGCAGAAATTGGAACAAAAAAAGTAATTACAGAACATTCAACAATTGGGTTAGTTGTTTCTTGTGATGGAACAATAAGTGATATTCCACGAGTTGAGTATGAAGAAGCAGAAGAACGGGTAATTTTGGAATTAAAAGAAATAAATAAACCGTTTGTGTTGTTATTAAATTCAATGGAGCCAGAATCTAAAAAAACTATGGATTTAAAATCTCAGTTAGAAGAAAAGTATAACGTACCGGTATTGGTTATAGATTGTTTAAATTTAAACGAGCATGATATAAGCAAAATTTTAGAAACAGTTTTGTTTGAGTTCCCGGTAAAAGAAATATCTTATAAAATGCCACAATGGTTACTATCACTTGAAAAAAATCATTGGTTGAAAAAAAGTTTATACAGTTCAATAAAAGATGTTTCATCAAAAATGTTACGAATTGATGATATAAGAAAATTATATAACAAAATTGAAGAAAATGAATATGTTAGAAATGTAAATATTTCAAAAATAGATTTGGGAATAGGAAAAGCATATATAACCTTAGATATTAATGAAAATTTATTTTATAAAGTTTTAGAGGAATTAACAGGTATTAACATTGACCCTAATGTTGGTTTAATGCACAGTATGGTAGAGTTGGCAAAAATAAAAAAAGAATATGAAAAAATAAAACCTGCATTAGATGAAGTTGAATCTACAGGTTATGGTATTGTAATGCCTACTATAGAAGAACTTAGTTTAGAGGAACCAGAGATAGTAAAACAAGGTGGAAGATATGGGGTTCGGTTAAAAGCTTCTGCACCATCAATACACATGATGAAAGCCGATATTACCACAGAAGTAGCACCTATTGTTGGTAGTGAAAAGCAATCTGAAGAACTAGTTATGTACTTACTTAAAGAGTTTGAGGAAAACCCTACAAAAATTTGGTCATCTAATATTTTTGGAAAATCACTTCATGAATTAGTTAACGAAGGGTTGCATAATAAGCTTTATAAAATGCCTGCAGATGCTAGAATGAAGTTACAAGAGACTATAGAACGTATTATAAACGAAGGCTGTGGAGGGTTGATTTGTATAATATTATAAATGTTATACAGCAAAAATTGCATTATATAACTCATACTATTATAACTATAGACCGTCATATTTATGACGGTCTATAGTTATAATAGTTACAGAAAGGAAGATTGTTTTGAATTGCAGAGTTTATGATCTCAAATATAAAAATGTGGTAAATGTTGTAGATGGTTCAATGTTAGGATATGTATGTGATGTTGAGATTGATACTTGCAATGCAAAAATAAATTCAATTGTAATATATGGTAAACATAGGTGTTTTGGTTTATTAGGTAGAAAAGAAGATATAATAATTCCTTGGTGCAATATTAAAATAATAGGTGAAGATACAGTTTTAGTTAGCTATAAAAAAATAGAAACAAAATCTAATGGGTTATTTACTACAATACAAAAATTGTTTAAGTAGAAATGTAAGTGTTTGCTAAATAATTATTTATATGGTAATATTATTATTAATATTGGTATTTTTTATTTTTATTAATTAGTTATGTAATTATATTTATATTTAAAATTTATTTAGTTGTAATTTATAAAATAATAGTTAGTAAATTAGTAGGTGGTAATTATAATAGAAAATTGCAGTATAAAAAAAATTGTAAAAACTTTTCCATTAGAACCTGGGGTTTACATTATGAAAGATGTTGACAATAATATAATTTATATAGGGAAGGCAAAAAATTTAAAAAAAAGGGTAAGTAGTTATTTTAATAAAAACCATGATAGTATGAAAGTAGCAAAACTAGTATTAAAAATAAATACAATAGATTACATTGTTACAGATACTGAATTGGAAGCACTTATTTTGGAATGTAACCTTATAAAAAAATATAAGCCGATTTACAATATATTGCTTAAAGATGATAAAGGTTTTAAATTTATAAAAATTTCACCGCCACCATATAGTAAAATTTCTGTAGTGAATAAAAAATTTAATGATGGTTCTATTTATATAGGCCCTTATATGAGTAGTTTTTTAGCTAAACAAATTGTAGCAACTGTTAATAAAATTTTTAAATTACCAACTTGTAAAAAAGAGTTTTTAGAAAATAGAAATTATGTACGGCCATGTTTGAATTATTATATTGATATTTGTTCAGCGCCTTGTTGTAATAAAATTGGTAAAAAAGATTATCAGTGTAATGTAGATAAAGCTGTAAAATATTTAAAATCTGGTATGAAGTCTACGTTAAAAGAATTAAGGGCGCAGATGGAAAATGAATCTAAAAATTTAAATTTTGAAGAAGCAGCGAAAATAAGAGATCAGATAAGATCTATAGAAAAAATTAATTGTTCAGAAAAGGTTATGGTATCTGAAAAAGATATTGATGTGTTAGCTGCAGTGAAATATAATGGTTTTATTTGTGCTACGTTGCTTATTTTTAGAGATTATAAACTGATAGATAAAAAACAATATTTAGTAACAGATGATGAAGAAATAGAAAATATAAGAAAAGCAATATTGTTGCAAAATTATACTAATAATACAAACAAGATTCTTCCACCTATAGTTTATATTGACGATTACCCGCAAGATTTTAATTTAATAAAAGAATATATATTTAAAAATGTAGATGTTATTATTCCTAAAGAAAAAAAAGTAAATAAAATCATAGAAATGGCAAAAAATAACTCTAAAGAAAGAATAATACAAGAAACAAAATTAATAGATAAAAATATGGTTAATTTAAATAAATTAAAAGAAGTTTTAAATTTACCTAAACTACCTAAAATTATAGAAGCTTATGATGTTTCTAATTTTGGCTTTCAAACTATAGTTGGGGGAATGATTTTATTTGTAGATGGAAAGCCTAAAAAATCTGGATATAGAAAGTTTAAAATGAAATTTGTAGATTGCCAAGATGATTATAAATCTATGGCTGAGATGGTTGAAAGACGGTTTAAACGTTATAAGTTGCAAAATGGTAGCTTGAATGATAGTTTTTTTACATTACCAGATCTAATTTTAATTGATGGAGGTTATGCACATATATCTGTTATAGATAATGTAATAAAAACTTATGATTTAAATATACCTGTATATGGTATGGTAAAAGATGGTAACCACACTACAGATTTTATTGTAGATTTAAATAATAATAAAATAAATATAAAAAATGATGAAATTTTATTTTTGTTTATAAAGCAAATTCAAGATGAAATTCATAGATTTACAGTTAGTTATAGTAGAAAATCTCATAGTTTAAATTCTATGAAATTAAGTTTATGTGATATACCTAAAGTAGGGAAAGTTAGGCAAAAACTCTTAATAGAGCATTTTAAATCTGTAGAAGCTATAAAACAAGCTAGTTTATTGGAATTGCAAAGTGTTGATGGGTTACCAAAAGATGTTGCAAAACAAATTTTTAATTATTTTCATCCTCCTGTTGAGGGAAAATAGAATTGGAAATATCATCTAAAATAATTTCTTGTGGTTGAGCTATATCTTCTTCTGTTGTATATTTAATATCGATGGTGTATTTTTGGTCTATTAAATTTGTTCCAATAATTTTTTTAGATGTAATTTTAATATTATTTTTATTCATTTTAGATTCTGTTATAGCTATTTTTTTTAGTAATTTTGCTTTTGCTTTAGAAAGAGGTAAGTTAATAGGAATTTTTAAGGGTTGTTTATTATAGCATTTGCGAATATTAAATGGGAGTGATACATTAAATATTTTAGGGTAAATAACTGATTGAAATGTTTTTATATTTCCAGTTGCTTTTTTTGTAAAGTTAAGAGGTATATTTTTGTTAAATATTTCAAGATATAAATTGGTTGAGATTGTGTTGTATTTAGTGATTTCTTCAGTTAAAGGTTGAGAATACCTTATAACTTCTTCTACTTGGGCCATTACTTTAGCATTAGCACGTACTAAAGTGTTATTAAGGGATTTATCTTCTATAATGCCACTTACTATTAATTGGCCTTTATTTACTAAATCACCAATATCAACTAAATTTTGGCCACTGTAAGCTTCAACATGTTTAATAATACCTTTTTTAGAAGCTACAATATTGCATGGAGCTCCATTGTTCCAGTTTTGTGGTGGAGGAGTTTGTTCATTAATTTCTATAGTTGCTTTACTACCTTGTATGTTTATAGAAATCCAAGAAATATTTTTAAAATTTAGCAATATATCTTGTTCAATAGGTTTAACATCTATGTTTTTTCTATATTTACCAGGAAAAATATTTTTTTGAGATATGAATTTTATTAATTGATTATTATCTATTTTTTTATTGCCATGAACTTCAATTACCCATATAAATTGAGACATTGTTATTAAGAATAATATAAAAGAAATAAAGCCTATTAATATACCAAGCCTATGCTTGTATCTATTTATAATAAAAGGTAAACCATTGCGTTCTATAATTTTTAATTTTACTTTTTTTTCTTTAGCAGATTTATGTAGTAAAATATAATTTTTGATAGATGTATTAGTGTAAAATTTATTTTTTATTTTTGATGTGTTCCAAATAAAAATATCTTTTTTTATTAAACTGTTTAAAAAATTTATAGTGTTTTTCCCACGTATTTCAAAACGTACAAAACCTTTTATAAACCTTATAAGGTATGGTAAAAACAAGTTTGTTCACCTTCTTTTATGTTACAAATTCCATTGATGTTATAAAACCAGTTACAGTTAAATTTTTTTGTGAAAGGCTTTTTATTTTAAGGTTCCTACCTTTAAACTTAGCAATTATATTGCTGCCGATGTTTATTTTTATAATATTGTCGTTATATTCTATAATTCCTTTACTATCTTGAATTAAAACTTCTCTGTTGCTTAAAAAATCTATTGGTGATATATTAGAAAATATATTTTCTGGAACTTGTAGTAATTTTAATATTTTACTTTTTTTAATCATATTCAAATGGCTAACCCTTTTCTAATTATTTAGATATATAAGTTTTGGTTTACTATTTTTTATTCTAACTTTTATATATAAAATATATATTATATAAGGGTGTTGAAATATGATAAAAAATATAAACGTTAATATAGTAACTAAATGTAAAAATATATACAAAATTGTAAAAGATTATTTGTTTTTAATTATTATGGTAGGTTTTGTATTATGTATTTTTAAAGAGCCTGATGTAGTGGTTAAAAGTGTTTCAAGTGGTTTAAGTATATGTGGAAATGTTGTATTGCCATCACTTTTTCCTTTTATGGTGATTTGTGGTTTTGTTAATTTATCACCTATGGTTGAAATAGTTAGTAAAATTTTTTTGCCTGTAACTAGGTTTATATTTAAATTACCAGAAAATGTGGGTTGTTTAGTGTTTATGAGCTTTATAGGTGGTTACCCTATGGGGGCTAAAATGGTATCGGATGCGTTAAAAAGAAATGAAATATCAACAGAAGTAGCAAATAGGTTAATGTGTTTTTGTGTTAACGCCGGGCCAGCGTTTGTTGTAACGGCTATAGGCTATGTAATTTGGGGTAATATAAAAATAGGCTTAGTGCTATTAATATCTCATATTTTAGGCTCGATTATTATAGCTACATTTTTAGGGGTGTTATATGATAACAAAGAGGTTAATTCAGTTGTAGCAAAAATAAAGCCTCTTAAATATTCAGAGGCTTTTGTAAAATCTGTTATTGATGGAAGTTATGCTATTTTACATATATTTTCATTTGTTATAATTTTTTCTGTTGTTGTGAATTTAATTAAGTCACACTTGTTTTTTAATGGAGCTTTATTAAATGTGGTATTATCTTTTTTAGAAATAACAGTGGGAATGAAGTATGTTATTAATTTAGATGGTGTGGCATCTTTGTTGTTAAGTTCATTTTTGATATCTTTTTCTGGGTTAAGTATTATATTTCAAATTTTTTATTTTGTAAAAGATTGTAATTTAAATAAAAAAAAGATTGTTTTGTTTAGGTTTATTCATGGTGGAATATCTGCATTAATAACATATTTTATGATGTTTTTTATAGATGATATTAAGTGTACATCTATTATTTTGTATGGCAATAAAATAGAGTTTTGTCAAGTATCTCCATTAGTTTCAATTGTGATTTTTTTACTTGCACTTACTTTTATTATTTTTACTTATGATGAAATATTTTAGTATAATTTTAAGTAAAAAAATGTAGATTGTTTATTTTGTAGATTGTTTATTTTTGTGATATACTATATTTATTAAGCAAAAAATTTATGTGATTGTTTTATTTTAAAACTAAAACAATTTTAGTATTTTTAACGGAGGTTTATGCTATGAAGATAACAAAAATTGGTGTATTAACAAGTGGTGGAGATGCTCCAGGTATGAATGCTGCTATTAGAGCTGTAGTTAGAACAGCTATTTTTAATAAAGTAGAAGTAGTTGGAATAATGTACGGTTATAATGGTTTAATAAATAAAAATATAAAACCGTTAACAATAAGGGATGTTTCAGATATAATTCACCGTGGAGGAACAACACTTTATACTGCTAGGTGTTTGGAGTTTAAAACAGAAGAGGGGTTGGAAAAAGCTAAAAAAACATGTATAGATAATAATATACAAGGTTTAGTTGTTATTGGTGGAGACGGAACATTTAGAGGAGCTAGAGATTTATCTAAATTGGGAATTTTATGTGTTGGGATTCCTGGGACAATAGATAACGATATAGGTTGTAGTGATTATTCAATAGGTTTTGATACAGCTATAAATACAGCAATGGAAATGATTGATAAGCTACGTGACACATCACAATCTCACGATAGATGTACAGTTGTAGAGGTTATGGGTAGGCGGTCTGGGCATATTGCGTTAGAAACTGGAGTGGCTTGTGGGGCAACATTTATTATTGTGCCAGAAATACCTAATATTGATATTGATAGTAATATAATAGATAAAATAAAAACGATTCAACAAACTGGTAAAAAGCATTTTATAATAGTTATTGGTGAAGGTTATGGTAAAACAAATGAATTAGCAAAATATATAGCTGAAAAAACAAATTTAGAGACTAGAGTAGCTGTTTTAGGGCATGTACAAAGGGGAGGTTCACCATCTGTTAAAGACAGGGTAATGGCTAGTTATATGGGTAATTATGCGGTAAACCTTATTCTTAACAATAAAAGAAGTAGAGTTGTGGCAGTGAAGAACAATAAAATTATAGATATTGACATAAATGAAGCATTAAAAATGCCTAAAGATTTTGATTACGATTTATATGATGTAGCACAACAAGTATCTTTGTAGATAGGGTGGCTAGTATAAATATTTTATAAATTAGTTATAAAGAGATTTTTGAAAATTTTTAAAGAAAAATGGAGATATAATAATTTTTTTATTTCTATTGACAAACTGTAAAATATAAATTATAATGGTTAAAGTGAAAATACAATTCTGGGTTAATATTGTTTATTTGCCCCCTAAATAAAACTATATTAAGTTAGATGCGTTAAAAAAAAGTAAAAGTAAAAGTAATTGTTTTATACTTTTTGTTATAAATATTAGGAGGAGATTAAATAATGTCGACTTATATGGCTAAGCCAGCTGAAATAGTTAGAAAATGGTATATTATAGATGCTAGTGACAAACCGCTTGGTAGAGTTGCTGCAATAACCGCTAATATTTTAAGAGGTAAAAATAAACCAATTTTTACACCTCATGTTGATTGTGGGGACCACGTTATTATTGTTAATGCTGAAAAAGCTAAATTAACTGGTAATAAATTGCAACAAAAATATTATAGGTACCACACAGGCTGGGTTGGTGGTTTAAAAGAGATACAATACAAAACTTTAATGGCTAAAAGGCCAGAAAAAGCATTAATGTTAGCTATTAAGGGAATGATTCCAGATACAACTATTGGTAGAAAAGCTTTAACTAGAGTTAGAATATATAAAGGTGATGTACATAAACATCAAGCTCAAAAACCAGAAGTTATAGAGATATAAATTTTATTTGAAAGGAGATTTATAATTATGTTTGAACAAAAACCACATTTATATGGCACAGGAAGAAGAAAGAGTTCTGTTGCTAGAGTTAGGCTTTACCCTGGTACAGGTAACATAACTATAAATGGTAGAGACATAAACGAATATTTTGGGTTAGATACATTAAAATTAATAGTAAGGCAACCTTTAGAATTAACTAACACTTTAGGAAGTTTTGATATAGTTGTTAGAGTAAGTGGTGGCGGAGTTTCTGGTCAAGCTGGTGCTATAAGGCATGGTATTTCAAGAGCTTTATTACAATCTGGTGAAGAGGTTGTTAGACCGATATTGAAAAAAGAAGGTATGTTAACACGTGATTCACGCATGAAAGAACGTAAAAAATATGGTCTTAAAGCAGCTCGTCGTGCACCGCAGTTTTCAAAAAGATAGTTTATTATTTTGTAAAATTAGTAAAACTTTAAAAGCTATATTTAATAAAATAGATATAGCTTTTAAAGTTTTTAAATTAATTACTTAATTAAATGGTACGTAAAATAATTGTTTATATTTTTTGTAGAACTATTTCTACATTTTGTTTTAATGGTTGATGTTAAGTGGTTTTGAATTTATAAATCAATGTAATGTTGTGGAAATAAGTTATGTGAATAGGTAAAAAAAAGGATGTTTAGTGTGAAGCATATAAAAATATGTATAACTACTTTAGTTATGTTATTGTTTGTTATTTGTAGTAATATAATTGTTTTTACGGATGAAGATGAATGTGATAAAAATCAAACTACTATAGTAACAATAAATGGAAAATTGTATAAATTGCCATTAGAAACAGCTGTTTCTATGATTGTTGAAAAAGAAATGGGTAGTAAATTTTCAACAGAAGCTATACGTGCTCAAGCAATAGCAGTTCGTACATACACACTTTGGTGTAATGAACATAGAATTTATCCATCAGTTATTTATAAAGAACCGTCAAAAAAAGTTAAGGCAGCTGTTGATGATGTTTGTGGCTTAATACTGTGTTATAATGAAAGAAATAAAAAAATAGCGTTTACTCCATATTGTGCATCTGTTGCGGGTAGAACTAATAAAGCAAGTGATATTTGGGAAAATGGAGATGCAAAATATGATACAATAAGTGTTGAAAGCAAGTACGATTACCAGGCTCCAAATTATAAAACACAGTGTGTTTATAGCTTAGAAGAAATAAAAACTCTATTTAAAGAAAAATGGGGTTTGATTTTAGATAATGTTGTACCACAAGATATGTTCAAAGTATTAACAAAAACAACTGGTGATTATAATGGTAAAATGCTTGTGGGAAGTTATAGTACATATTATAACAAATCTTTAAACAAAGTTATTGACATCACAGGTAGACGTATACGAGAAGAAGTACTATCTAAGTTAAAATCACCTAAGTTTGAAATACAATACGATGATGAAAAGGAAGAGTTTTTGTTTACTTCTTATGGTTTTGGGCATGGGGTAGGTATGAGCCAAATAGGAGCAGATTTATATAGCAAAAGAGAGAATATGTCTTATAAAGAAATTTTAAATCATTATTTTCCAGATTGTTATACAAAAAACATAGCTGAGTAACATTAAAAAAAGGTGGTTTGTTTAATGAAAAATAAAAAAATAATATTATATTTAATTTTATTTAGTATTTGTTTTATTTTTATTGTAGGTGTGTATTATTTATTTGGTATTTATAAAACAACAAGCAAGCAAAAAGAAGCAGATTTGTTGTATGAAAAAATTAATAAATTTTTATCTGATAACAAAAATGTATCACCAGAAATTTTTGAAGATGTATGTATAAAATATATGCAAAGTAATAGTGGTAAACCGAACTTGTTAACTGAAAACGTTTTTAATAAAAAAGCTAAAAATAAAATAATCTTATATAGAGGTTTTAATGGTGAAAATTTTAAAAAATATATTGAAAAATTTAAACAAGGTGAATTATATATAGGTAAAAATATAGATAATGTTCGAGGCAATGGAATATACACTACTTCAAATTATAAATGTGCTCAACAATTTGCAAGTAATAAAAATGCTATAGTTACCATGTTTTTGAATAATACAAATAATATATTAGAGAATAAATATCTTGAAGAACTGAAAGATATTATGGTAAAAAAATACAATAGCGAATTTAATTATATTTTAAAATTAGAAAAAGTAGATTTTTTATATAACCCTATTAATTATCTTGTAACAGAATATTTATTTAAAGAGTATGTTCCAGATTTTGATGTTAATAAATTATATGAATTAAATTTTAAAGAAATAGTAAAATTAGAAGAGAAATTGTTGCCAACAGAGGTTTTGAATGATATGGAAGTTTGGGATAAAATTGCTGAAAAGGCAAAAAATGATAGTAGATATGATGAACTGAAACAGCAAAAAAAATATTTTAAAGATAAAAAAGCAGCGTTGTACTACAATTCTGGATTAATGGCAAAGCTTTTAGGGTATGATGTTTTACATACAGATGAGTATGATGATGAGTTAAAAGTTGATATACAAGAGTATTTAATTTTAAATTCAGATGTAATTACTATCAAACAATAAATTTTTACTTATAAGTTAAAAATAACAAGTTTAAGGAAGTAAATTTTATGAAAATTATGGTTGTTTCAGATATTCACGGTTCAAAGTATTATTGCAATAAAATGTTGGTAGCATTTAAAAAAGAAATGGCAGATAAATTATTAATTTTAGGTGATATTCTTTACCATGGTCCTAGAAATGATTTAACCCAAGAATATTCACCTAAAGAAGTAATTGAAATGTTAAATTCTATAAAAAATAAAATTTGTTGTGTAAAAGGGAATTGTGATGCTGAAGTAGATCAAGCTGTTTTAGATTTTCCAATTTTATCTGAATACTGTATTTTGCAAGTTGGTAAGCGTATGATATTTGCAACTCATGGGCATAAATTTAATATAAAAAATTTACCACCTATGCAAAGTGGGGATGTTTTATTGCATGGCCATACACATATTCCAAAATGTGAACGGTTTGGTAATAGTAATATTTATTTAAACCCTGGGTCAATATCTATGCCAAGAGGTGGTAGTGACAACGGTTACATAACATTTGAAGATGATAGAGTGGAATGGAAAAACTTAGATGGCGATGTTTGCAAATATATGTGTGATATAAAATAATATATTTTTAATTTTTGTTTATTTTGTTATATTGATTTGGTTGATTAATATCTGTACGTAGAGTTAATTTAATAAATGCTAGTATGTACTTCAATTGTTCTGTAGTCATAAATTTTAAAGAATAAGTAATATATTCTTCGGAAATACAACCTAGATTTTCGAGTTCATCTAAAGCATCCGCCATTTGATTTCTTCTTTCGGATGCTTTTTTTATAATATCATTATAAAATATAATATTTTCCATAATATAATTGCCCCCTAATAAATTATAATATTATATATTTATTTTAATAGAGTTTATGTTTTTTTACAATGAAAAAATATTGTTAAAATATCAATTTTATTCATGGTTACATTTTGGTTTTTATTGAAAAATAATATAGATATATATTTAGATGTATGATATAATAAAAATATGAAAAAAAGGAAATGAAAGGTTAAATATCATGGTAGTTATTGTTGTTGGAGGAGGAAAGGTAGGTTATTACCTTTCTAAAACACTTTTAGAACATGGGCATAGCCCTAGAATTATAGAAGTGAACAAACAAAAATGTGCTAAATTAGCAGATGACTTAGATATTCCTGTTTTTTGTGGAGATGGAACTAATTTTAACATTTTATCTTCGGCTGGGGTTAATGAAGCAGATGTTTTGGTTAGTGTAACAGGTCAAGACCAAAATAATTTAATAGCTTGCCAGTTAGCAAAAAATAAATTCAACATTTGTAAAACTATTGCTAGAATAAATAACCCTAAAAATTCTTTTATATTTAAAAAATTAGGTGTAGATATATCGTTGAGCACAACAGATAATATATCTAATATGATTGAGCGTGAAGTTGATGTTTCGGCAATAAAACAATTAGCATCTTTAAATAGAGGGCAAGCTTCTATAGTTGAATTTGTTATTCCAGATGATTTTAAATTTGCAGGCATAACATTGTTAGATTTTCCAATTCCTGAAGATTGTATTATAGTTACTATTTCTAGGAATGATGAATTAATTATTCCGCGAGGAAATACAAAACTTTTGGTTGGAGATGCATTAGTTATGGTTGCAAAAAACACGGCTATTCATGAAATAGGAGAGTTATTCAATATAAAAGAAGTAAAAACTAATTAGTTTTTGTTTTTGCTTATTTTACTTGTAAAGTTATATTATAATTATTATAGAAAAATTTGTTATATTGTTTTAATAAAAGGGTTGGTTATTTACAATGGGTGTAATAAATCTGTTAAATAAATCTGTTTCTGAATTAATTGCAGCAGGTGAAGTAATTGAACGGCCAGCATCGGTTGTTAAAGAATTAGTTGAAAATTCAATAGATGCTGGAGCAACAAAAATAAAAATAGAAATTAAAGATGGTGGCGTTACATATATAAATATAACTGATAATGGTTGCGGAATTTTTAAAGATGATGTAAAAAAAGCTTTTTTAAGACATGCAACAAGTAAAGTTCATAATGTTGATGATATTAATAATATATTAACATTAGGTTTTAGAGGCGAGGCATTAGCGTCTATTTGTGCAGTTTCTAAAGTAGAACTTATAACTAGAACTAAAGATGAATTAGATGGAACAAAATATATTGTTGTAGAAAATAAAGGTGGGGTAATTGAAGATGCGGGTTCACCAGTTGGAACCAGCATAACTATTAAAGACTTATTTTTTAATGTGCCTGCTAGAATGAAGTTTTTAAAAAAAGATGTTACAGAGGGTAATGCAATAGCTTCTATAATAGATAAACTTGCGTTATCTCACCCAGAAATAGCATTTACTTTTATTAGGGAAGGGCAAGAAAAACTATCTACATGTGGAGATGGTAATTTATTATCGGCTATTTATTGTGTATTAGGTAAAGATTTGGCTGCTAAAATGTTACCATTGGAATATGGGAATAATAACATAACTATCAAAGGTTATATTTCAAATCCGGCAGAATCTAAAACAAGTAGATCGATGCAACATTTTTTTGTTAATTCCAGATATGTTAAATCTAAAACTTGTTCTGGTGCATTAGAAGATGCATATAAGTCTTTTATTATTCAAGGTAGATTCCCTGCATGCGTTTTAAATATTACTATACCAGCTAATGCTATTGATGTTAATGTTCATCCATCAAAATTAGAAGTAAGATTTGCTAATGAAAGTTTAATTTATAATTTAGTTT
>CAKTAG010000022.1 GCA_934527325.1 uncultured Candidatus Soleaferrea sp. | reverse complement strand
ATATTTCATAGTAGTCACCTCATAAATATATTAAACCACAAAACACCCCCTATGTCTACTTTTAGACTACCACATCACCAGAGAGTAGGAAGAGATTTTACAATTGGCAAAATTTAAAATATAATTAACAAAAGGCATCATCTATGCATAATTTTATTAAACAAAATAGAGTATATAAATATTATTTTAATAAGATGATTAATTATCTATTTAAGTTTGTGCACTTTTTTATAGTGTTTTTGGTTGCGTTATACGCTAATAAAAAAAGGGGTTTGTAAGGTTAAGTTTTTTTTGTTGTAGTTTTTAACACAAATAAAATGAGCCCAATTTATACTGGACTCATTTTATTTGTGTTTTTTATAGCAATAATTGAGTAATTTTTTACTTATAAAGTTTTATATAAATTTTAGATTATTTATAACTATTTATAATCTGTTCTTTATTATTTTCTTCTTGTATAATATAGTTTTAATTATATTATACGCTTTCTAAATTATTTGCACTCACCTCACAATTATTTTGATTTAATAAAAAAATGTTAATAAATATATATTGAATATCGTTAGTATGCTTGTAATGTATTTTATAATAAATTAAACTTTATTTATATTTTTCTAATTCATCATCTTTGGGAATACTACTTTGAGATTCTACTTTATTAGGGTTTACGCCATCTGTTGTATAGCCATCATTTATTATTTCTATAGTTTTAGCATAAAGTTCTTCTATTCTCATTTTATATTTTTTTTCTTTTTCTTGCACAGATTTTTGAACAGATACATATCCAGTTGGTATGCCACCTACAGCAGCACCTATTCCTGCCCCAATAACCATACCTGGAGGGCCAAAAATAAGACCAATAGCACCGCCAATAAATCCGCCTATACTACCTCCACCTAAAGAACCTAATGCGCCTATTCCAAATTTGTCAGACAATTCTGTTGGTCCCATTTTTTTTAATTCTGCAATAATGCCATCTAAGCCGCTGATGGCTTTTTCTGGTACATTAGGTACACATCTGGCAATAAGTGTACCTATGCTTAAAATACGGTTTAGTTGGTCAGTAGTTATGCCTTTTTCACGTGTTAGATGCATAATCTCATTAATTTTATAATTATATTCATAAACTTTAGCTAGTTGTGCAGATGTAACTTGAGATGTATAGACTTTTCTGCGTTGGGCATAAAGAAAGTTACATAAAAAAAATGTTGTTATTATAGAAATAGATATAATAATGGAGAGTACTTTTTTTAAAATTCGCATTATCTTTTATCTCCTTATTTTTTATTGTATAGAACACCAACCACTGTTGTTATTGCTATTACTATTATTGTTATCATAATTATTGTATCTATCGTAATTGCTACTATTGTATCTATCACTATCATTGCTATTACAGCTATTATTACGGTTATTATTATCATTACTATTACTATTGTTGATATCATGATTTATATTATAATTTAAATCATAGCGCACTTTTTCTCTAATTATCTTATCAGGGTCTTCGTATACAGGGTCAGATGTTGTAGTACTTACGGTTACGCCGCCTGCAATAGAAGATAACACTCCTATTGTAACAGCACTAACATAATGATAAAAACTACTAGATGATGAATTACTAGATGATGTTGTAGTGCTAGGAGACGGTGTAGTAGGTGATGGAGTACTGGTAGTAGGTGTAGTAGTGCTAGATGGTGGTGTATTAGTAACTTGATTTTTGTTTTCTGGTTCACTACAAAAAACATTAATAGATGTATTGAATATCATTAATACCGTTGTAAATATTGATATAATATGTTTCATAATAATTACTCACTTTCTATTTGTTAAAATTAATTTTAATATTTTATTTTTGTAAAATTTTTGCTGTTTATAATGTATTAAAGAATTTTTTATTCTAAGTATTTTTAACCTTCTTCTATTATTGTGTAATCTTTAAATAATTCTTCAATTTTTTGTTTATACTCTATTTCTTTATTTTGGTTCATTTTTGTTGTAGCTAATTTACCCGCTACAGCGCTAGCTAGTATTGAACCAATTCCAACACTTATTAATAGTTTAGTTTGGTTTGTTGCTTCTACTTGCCCTTGCCCTAAATACGCAATACCGCAACCAACTAAACTACCAACAATTCCACAAGTTGTACCAGCTAAAAGCCCTATACCTACAGCATCTGCTTTAGTTCCAAACAATTTATTAAGGCGTTCCATCATTTTTAGTTTTTCTGTAATATTAGTCATATTGTCTAAAACTATTACAGCTAAATATCCTTTTGCTACCAGGGCAGGGCTACATAAGGCAATAACTCCGCTAGAAAGAATAATAGCATCTTTTAAATACCCTCTATTTATTCCCTCGTTATGGAGTCTTTTTGCTGCATCTTCAATTTCTTTGTTTTTAGCTTCTATTTTAGCTAATTCTGTTGTAGAAATTTGAGATCTACGTATTTTTTTAGGTTCACCATAAATGTATGTATTCAAAGTTATTGAAGAAAAAATGGTAATAGTTAATATAATAGAAAATAATTTTTGGCAATTTTGCATTTTATCACCTCCTAATCGCATATAAATTTACAAAATATGTATATTACAACCATAGTTTACATTAAATGATAAAATTTGTCAATACATTATCAAAAAAATTTATATAATTTTATTTTTATAAGAAAAATATTGTAAAAATTTTGTATGTTTGGTAGTGGAACAACTTTTTATATGGTTAATATTGGTTGTTAAAAAATGAATATTGTGAATGTTGAATTTATTTGTGCTGTATGGTATAATATTTATAGGTTCTGTTGATAAATATAAAATTATATTATTAACTTTACAAAACGTAATGTTTATTTAGGAGGAAGTTTTTATGAATTGTTCTCATGAAGTGGAAAGGATGTGCACTATTAAAAAAGGTGTAGATCATGGTCCTGCTCCAATTCCAGAAGAAGGAAAATGGGTTAAAGCTTACGATATAAAAGATATTTCAGGATTATCTCATGGAGTAGGTGGTTGTGCGCCACAACAGGGTGCTTGTAAGCTTACTTTAAATGTTAAAAATGGTATTATACAAGAGGCACTTATTGAAACTATTGGTTGTTCAGGAATGACACATTCAGCTGCAATGGCAGGTGAAATATTACCTGGAAAAACCATATTAGAAGCTTTGAATACAGATTTGGTTTGTGATGCAATTAATGTTGCTATGCGAGAGATATTTAAACAATTAGTTTATGGTCGTACTCAAACAGCTTTTTCAGAAGATGGTTTACCAGTTGGGGCATCTCTTGAAGACCTTGGTAAAGGTTTAAGGTCACAGGTAGGTACTATGTTTTCTACTAAACAAAAGGGTATAAGGTACCTTGAAATGGCTGAAGGGTATATTATAGATATTGCATTAGATGAAAATGATGAAGTTACAGGTTATAAATTTGTTAAAGTTGGCAAAATGTTAGAAGAAATAAGAAATGGTGTTGAGCCATCACAAGCTTATAAAAACAATATTGGAACATATGGCAGATACGATGGAGCATCTAAATATGTTGACCCTAGAAAAGAATAAAAATATATTATTAACGTTATGAAAGGTGGTTTGAATTTTTTATGATAGAATTTGAAGGAATGCAGGGGAGAATGCCTAAAATTGAATCTGTGCTTAAAGAGTATGGAATTGCAAATTTAGAAGAAGCAAGAGATATTTGTTTAGTTAAAGGTATAGATGTAAACAAAATTGTTAAAGATGTGCAGCCAATTGCTTTTGAAAATGCTGTTTGGGCATATACTTTAGGGGTAGCAATAGCTATAAAAAAATGTTGTAAAGTAGCTGCAGATGCTGCAGAAGCGATTGGAGAGGGTTTACAGGCTTTTTGTATACCAGGTTCGGTAGCGCAGCAGCGTAAAGTAGGGCAAGGCCATGGTAATTTGGGGGCAATGCTTTTAAGGGATGAAACAAAATGTTTTTGTTTTTTAGCTGGACATGAATCTTTTGCAGCAGCAGAAGGCGCTATTGGAATAGCACGTAGTGCAAATAAAGCTAGAAAAGAAAATTTAAAAGTAATTTTAAATGGGTTAGGTAAAGATGCTGCGTATATAATTTCTAGAATAAATGGATTTACGTATGTAGAAACTAGTTATGATTTTTCGAAAAACGAACTTAACATTGTAAAAGAAAAGGCTTTTTCTAACGGGGAAAGAGCAGCTGTTAGAGTTTTTGGTGCTAATGATGTTTTAGAAGGTGTTGCAATAATGCAACATGAAAAAGTAGATATATCAATTACAGGCAATTCAACTAATCCAACAAGGTTCCAACATTTAGTTGCTGGAACATATAAAAAATGGGCTATAGAAAATGGAGTTAAATATTTTTCTGTTGCTTCTGGTGGTGGAACAGGTAGAACATTGCATCCAGATAATGTTGCAGCTGGTCCGGCATCTTATGGGTTAACAGATTCTATGGGTAGAATGCATGGAGATGCTCAATTTGCAGGCTCATCTTCTGTACCGGCTCACGTTGAAATGATGGGACTTATTGGCATGGGTAACAACCCAATGGTTGGGGCAACTGTAGCGTGTGCTGTTGCTGTTTCATCAGCTTTAAAATAATGTAAATGTAGAAGTAAAAAGGTTATTACAATAATAATTTAAATCCGTTGCTTTTATAATTAAAGGCAACGGATTTAAAAATTAAAGGACGAAAAAAATGAAAGAAATATATTTAGATAATGCGGCAACAACAAAAGTTTGCAAAGAAGTAGCTGAAAAAGTTTATGATGTTATGACAAATTTTTATGGAAATCCATCTTCTAGGCATAGTAGAGGGTTAGAAGCATCAAAAATTATTTTTGATGCAAGAAATTTGGTAGCTAATACAATTTCAGCAGAGCCAGAAAATGTGATTTTTACTTCTGGTGGTACAGAAAGTAACAATTTGGCTATATTGGGAAGCGTAGATTTAAAATTTAGTAAAAACAAAAATATTATAACATCAGCAGTAGAACATTCTTCTGTTATGGAAAATATAAAAAAATTAGAGTCTATAGGTTTTAAAGTTTATTATGTTAAACCTAATTTTAATGGAGACATTGTTCCAGAAGATGTTTGGAACCTGGTAGATAAAGATACTGTTTTAGTTAGCATAATGCATGTTAATAACGAAACAGGCAATATATATGATGTAAAACAAATTGCAAAGGGAGTAAGGCACAAAAATAAAAATACAATAATTCATAGCGATGGTGTGCAAGCTTTTGGTAAAATGAAGGTAAATGTAATAAATTTAGATGTTGATTTATATTCATTTAGTGGACATAAAATTTATGCACCTAAGGGGATTGGTGGGCTTTATATAAAAAAAGGTGTAAAAATAAAACCTGTTATTATAGGTGGGCATCAAGAGTTTGGTTATAGGTGTGGTACAGAAAATGTTGCTGGAATAGCAGGGTTGGGTAAAGCTTGTGAGCTAATAAATTTAGAGGAAGATTTAAAATACATAAAAAAATTAAACACTCTATTAATATCTGAACTTTCGCAAATTAATAATGTACATATAAATTCTGTTGGGAGTTTATTGCCATATGTTTTAAATTTTTCTATTGTGGGCCAAAAATCAGAAATTATTTTGAATAAGTTACAGGAAAAAAATATATTTATTTCTAATGGCTCAGCTTGTTCGAAAGGTGAAAAAAGTAAAGCACTTAAAGGAATGGGTTTAGAAGATAAATATATTGACAGTGCAATAAGAGTTAGTTTATCTAAATACAATACTTACAATGATATTGTTGATTTTAACGCACAAATAAAATATTTAGCTGGCCATATGTGATGTTGACTAATTTAATGGATTTTTGTAAAATTATATTTGTGAATTATGTGAATTAATAGTTATATATTGTTTGGGAGGGAATAGATTTTATATGTACGATAAAGTTTCTACAGATTTAAAATTTAAAGATAGAGAATTGGAAATTATTGATTTTTGGAAAGAGAATAATATTTTTCAAAAAAGTATAGAATTAAGAGAAAATGGTGAAGTATTTACTTTTTACGATGGTCCACCAACAGCAAACGGAAAGCCACATATAGGCCATATTATTACTCGTGTTTATAAAGATGTGATTCCTAGGTATAAAACTATGAAAGGCTTTAAGGTTTTAAGAAAAGCTGGTTGGGATACACATGGGTTACCTGTTGAATTGGGTATAGAAAAAGAACTTGGTATTAGTGGGAAATCTCAAATTGAAGAATATGGAATAGAAAAATTTATTAAAAAGTGTAAAAACAGTGTTTGGAAATATGAAGAAGAATGGAGAAAAATGAGCGAAAGAGTAGGGTATTGGGTGGATATGGATAACCCTTACGTTACTTATTATAATTCTTATATAGAATCAGTTTGGTGGGCACTTAAAAATATTTGGGAAAAAGGGTTGATTTACAAAGGTCATAAAATTGTTCCGTATTGTCCGCGTTGTGGAACAGCGCTATCTAGCCATGAAGTATCTCAAGGCTATAAAAATGTTAAAGATGAAACAGTTTTTGTAAAGTTTGAATTAGCAAATGAGAAAAATACCTATTTTTTAGTTTGGACTACAACTCCGTGGACATTACCATCTAATGTAGCGTTAACAGTTAACCCAAATGAGGCATATGTAAAAGTTAAGTGTGATAATGAACAATATATTTTAGCAGAAGCTTTAGTTGATAAAGTGCTGGAATCTGAATATACGATTATTGAAAAATTTATTGGTAAAGAATTAGAAGGCAAAGAATATTTACCTTTATATAATTTTGAAGTACTTAAACAAAAAGCTTACTATGTATGTGTAGATAATTTTGTAACTTTAACTGATGGAACAGGAATAGTTCATACAGCGCCAGCTTTTGGTGAAGATGATGCAAAAGTTGGTGAAAAATATAATTTACCATTTTTACAATTAGTAAATGACCAGGGAGTGTTTGTAGAAAACGTTAAGCCTTGGAAGGGGATTTTTGTTAAAGAAGCAAATCCGCAAATAATAAAAGAGCTTAAAGGTAGAAATTTAATATATAAAACCTTAAAATATGAACATTCATACCCTCATTGTTGGCGGTGTGATACCCCGCTGTTATATTATGCTAGAAACTCATGGTTTATAAAAATGACGGAATTAAAAGAGAGTTTAATTGCTAATAATAAAAAAATAAATTGGATCCCAGAATCTATAGGTAAGGGAAGGTTTGGAGATTGGTTAGAAAATGTTATAGATTGGGGTATAAGTAGAGAAAGATATTGGGGTACACCATTACCTATTTGGGAATGTGAATGTGGCCACAAACATGTTATTGGTAGCATTGAAGAGTTGAAAAAATTGGGTATAAATGTTGCAGATGATATTGAATTGCATAAGCCTTATGTAGATAGCATTGTAATAAAATGTGAAAAGTGCGGTGGGCTTATGAAAAGAGTAAGTGAAGTTTTAGATTGTTGGTTAGATTCAGGTTCAATGCCTTTTGCCCAATGGCATTACCCTTTTGAAAATAAAGATGTATTTGATAAAAACTTCCCTGCTGATTTTATTAGTGAAGCTGTGGACCAAACTAGGGGATGGTTTTATACATTGTTAGCTATGTCAACGGCCTTATTTAACCGCCAGCCATTTAAAAATGTTATTGTATTAGGGCATGTAAACGATAAAGATGGCAAAAAAATGTCTAAGCATTTAGGGAATGTTGTTGACCCTTGGGATGTGTTAAATAAACAAGGTGCAGATGCTATAAGATGGTATTTTTGTACCAATAGTTCACCATGGATACCGATTAAGTTTTATGATGAAGCAGTAAGCGAAACGCAACGTAGATTTATGGGTACTTTGTGGAACACATATGCATTTTACATTTTATATGCAGAAATAGATAATTTTAACCCAACGCAATATAAATTAAATGTAAAAGAGTTACCGGTAATTGATAAGTGGATACTATCTAAATTGAATACACTAGTAAAAACAGTGGATAGCAATTTAGAAAATTATAAAGTAACAGAGAGTGCAAGGGCAATAGAAGATTTTACAGACGTTTTAAGTAATTGGTATGTGCGCAGAAATAGAGAGCGTTATTGGGTTTCTGGAATGCCGCAAGATAAAATTGATGCGTATATGACTTTATATACTGTTTTATTAACAGTTTGTAAGTTGTTAGCACCGTTTTTACCGTTTATATCTGAAGCTATTTACCAAAATATTGTGAAAAAAGTTGATAAGTTGGCACCAGAAAGCATACACTTGTGCAGCTACCCTAAAGTAGATGAAGATTTAATTAACAATGAGCTAGAAAAAAATATGGGTAATGTTTTAAAGGTTGTAGCGTTAGGTAGGTTATGTAGAAATTTGGCTAATATTAAAAATAGGCAACCTTTAGCTACAATTTATGTAAAAAAAGATTTTGATATTCCGGAATTGTATAGAACGCTTATTTTAGAAGAATTAAATATCAAGCAGTTTAAGTATATGGAAAATGAAAATAAATTTATAGATTATAAAGTTAAACCTAATAGAAAAATTCTTGGACCTAAATATGGAAAAATACTTCAACGGATGGTTGAAATATTAAGAGAAACAGATGGAAACCCAATTGTTGCGGCTTTTAATAAAGGTGAAAGTTACAAGTTGATGGTTGATGGTACAGAAGTAGTTTTATGTAAACAAGATGTACTTATAGAAACTGTAAAAAAAGAAGGCTTTGTTTCCCAGGCAGATGGGGAATATGTAGTTGTTATTGATACGAATTTAACAGAGCAGTTAGTAGAAGAAGGCTTTGTTAGAGAAGTTGTAAGTAAAATTCAAACTATGAGAAAAGAAGCTGATTTTGAAATTTTAGATAAAGTTACGGTGTTTTATAGCGGTGATGAAGTTATAGAAAATATAATAACTAAATTTAAACCAGAAATTTCTAAAGAGGTTTTGGCATTAGATATTGTTAAGTTAAATGAAGATGAAAATCAAGGGCCATATAAAGATTGGAATATAAACAACCATTTATTGAGAGTAATTGTGAAAAAATGATAGATGAAATAGAAATAGGTAATGTTAAAATAAAAAAAACGGCAGCTTTAGCACCTATGGCTGGGGTTGCAGATAAGGCTTTTAGAATAATAGCTAAGCAATTTGGTGCAAGTTATGTGGTTAGTGAGATGGTTAGTGCAAAGGCTGTTTGTTACAGAGATAAAAAAACAGAAAAGTTGTTGGCAATAACAGATGCAGAGCGGCCAATAGCTATTCAATTATTTGGTGAAGACGAAGAGTACTTGGCTAAAGCTGCTTACATTGTTTTAAAATATAAACCAGATATTATAGATATAAATATGGGATGCCCGGCTAAAAAGATTATTAGTAATAATAGTGGAGCAGCTTTAATGAAAAGGCCAGATATAATTGCAAAAATAGTAAAAGCGGTGGTAAAAGCTGTAGATGTTCCAGTTACTGTTAAAATTAGAAGTGGTTGGGATAAAAATACTATAAATGCTGTTGAAGTTGCAAAAATAATAGAGGCTAATGGAGCTAGTGCGGTTACTGTACATGGGCGGACAAAAGAACAAATGTATTTATTTAATTCTTCTTTAGATGTAATAAAACGTGTTAAAGAGGCGGTAAAAATTCCGGTTATAGGTAATGGAGATGTTGTAGATTTGCCTTCAGCTATTAATATGTATAGGCAAACTAATTGTGATTTGGTGATGATTGGTAGAGGAGTTCTTGGTAACCCTTGGGTGTTTAAAGAGATTTCTGCTTATTATAAAAATGGTGAAGTAGTAGAAAAACCCTCTATTAACCAAAGAGTTTTAGTTATGTTGAACCATGTTAATTTTATGGTAAAATATTCTGGTGAACAGGTTGCTATAAAAGAGGCAAGAAAACATATAGCATGGTACTTAAAGGGTTTTAAAAATGCAGCTATAATAAGGAATAAAATATCTACAATAAATACTATGGAAGATTTGTACGCTATATTAAATGAATATATAGATGGAGGAGTAGAATATAAGCTATGAATTTTAATAATGTGGTTTTTGAAACTTCGTTTGGTAGTGAACAGCAACTAACTAAAAGTATTGGTGTAGAGTTTGTTTTTTCTGGGCGCTCTAATGTTGGTAAATCTTCGTTAATAAATAAAATATTTAATAGAAAAAAGTTGGCTAGAGTTAGTTCTACCCCGGGCAAAACTGCTACAATTAATTTTTACAAAGTAGGCAATGTTAGGTTTGTAGATTTGCCAGGGTATGGTTATGCAAAAACATCTAAAGTTGAACAAAGGAAGTGGAAGAGCTTAGTTAGTGGCTATTTAAATAGTGATAGAGATATAGGGCTAATTTTTCAGTTAATAGATGTACGGCATAAACCCTCGAAGCAAGATTGTGAAATTATTAATTATTTTGTTGAATTAGAGTTCCCGTTTGTAATTATTTTAACTAAAGTAGATAAATTATCTAATAACCAAAAAAAGGTAAGGCTGACAGAAATAGTTGATGAAATTCCATATGGTAGAGAAGTGAAAATAATTCCATTTTCATCTGTTACAGGTGAAGGAGTTAGCAGCATTAAGGAACTTGTAGATTACATTACTTCAGAATAAAGATAAAGTGGCTGTAGCAGAATAACAGCTAAAAAAATACAAAAAACTAGGATTATTGTGCAGTAACAAAAGTCCTAGTTTTTTTATATAATTAAGAGTTATTATACCTGTTGAGTTAAAAAAAAGAGGGTTGTAACCAACCCAATTTTAAAAATTGTTTTGATGCAACCCATCTATTTTTTAAAGTGTTTTTTTGTTCATAAATGCTATAGCATATACAGCTGCAGCAATAATAGCAATAAACGGAATAATAAACATATACTTTCCTGTGTTTACAGTATCGTCAGAAATTAAGTTTATATCTCCACTTTCTAAATTTTCTTCGGCAACGTCTTCGGCAATGTTTTCTCCACCAACGCCACTTTTAAGCTCGCTATCCAAGGAAAGCTCTCCGTTAGCTATTTTATATGTTAGAGTTATTGTAAGTTGACCATTTTTTGCTAAGTCTTTTGCTTTATCAAATGTTAATATATTGTCATCAATTTCTGGGTCATACCCTATGTATCGATATGGTACTTCATTAAATGTTTCTTTTATATGATCTTTTATATTAATATTACTGTTGTTTGTTATAATTGCAGATGATTTATATTCTCCATCTGAAATTTCGTTGCCGTCTTTGTCGAGTGAAAAGTACTTATGTATGAAATTTACAGTTATTTCTTTTGCATTCTCTACTGTATTTACTTTTACTGTTTTTGCATTTTCTTTGGAATTAGGGTTTGATGGATATACAAAAGGACTTGGTGAAGAACTATCAGATGAAGATGTGGAGTTTTTAGAATATGAACCTACTAAAGCTAATATGTAAACTTTGTTGCTAGATGAGCTTTGAACGCTTAGGTATGCAGTATTTTTTATTGGTAATAAACTTACCTCTAAATCACTGCTACCAGATGTATCAGCGTCAGATTTTTTATCGGCACCAGATGTATCAGCGTCAGATTTCTTATCGGTACCAGATGTATCAGCGTCAGATTTCTTATCGGTACCAGATGTATCAGCGTCAGATTTCTTATCGGTACCAGATGTATCGGCGTCAGATTTCTTATCGGTACCAGATGTATCAGCGTCAGATTTTTTATCAGCACCAGATGTATCAGTGTCAGATTTTTTATCGGTACCAGAGGTTTCAGGTTCATCAGTTTCTTCTTTAAAATCGTCGCTAAGCTTTGCGTATTCATCTAAGATTTTTTGGGTAATTTCAAAGCTGGCACCTAGTTTTTTTGTAGAGCCATTTTTACCTTCTAAACGCCAACCATCAAAAGAGTAACCGCTTACAGATGGTGCATTTTTAAGGTTAACAGTATCATTTAATTTGTAAGTTTTAGCATCTTCTGGTACTGTTAAAGTTTCGCCATCTAGTTCGTAATCACCGCTAGCACCTATTGTTATGTTACCATTAGCAGAAAAACCATATTTGATTTGAACAGATAGGTCACTGGTTGTTAAAAGCCGCCATACAGGATATAGAGTAACATCTTTTGTTATTGGAATTTCTTCATCCTCTGTATATTCTGCTTCTTCTGCCTTTGCTTTTGTTGCCCAACCTATAAATTTGTAACCTTCTCTTTCTAAAGTTCCTTTACCTAAAATTGTTGCGTTGGAACCGTTCTTATATGTTTTATCATCTGTTGGTGGATTACCTTCTACATCATCTGTTCCAGACTTGTATGTAATTTTAAATTCTTCCTTTTGTTGGCCGGGAATATGTGTATTAGTAATAAGTGCTGTTTTTACGTCGTTAGGAGCTGCTGGATCAGACTTGAATTCAACCCACACATCTTCGTTACCTTCTTTGCACATGTTATCAGATGAAAAACTATCTTTTATGTCGGATATTTTAGATAAGTCTTTTTCTCGTACTCTGAATGAATATTGACTGTTATCTACATCTGGTGAATTGATTTGTAATGTATATACAATGCTATATGTTTTTTTAGAGTCCTCATCACTTTTTTCGCCTGGTTTAGCTTTAGCATCAGCAAAGTTAAAGTCGACGAAATCGTTCCAGTTGGTTTCATCGTTCCAGTTGGGTTCATTTGTAGAGGTAGTATTTCTTTGAATTTCAAATATGTTTGAAAACTTTTCTTTTGCTTTTTCATCTTCTAAATCTTTGAAATTTTCAAAGTACGGTAAGGTATCTTCATTTAATTCATCGCTATATTCAAATGTTTTGGTTAACATTAGCGTTAACATATACGCAGAATTTGATGTATATTGGTTAGTTATTGTTGCAGAAAGGTTACCATCTTTATTTGTGAATACAGAGCCAGTGGCAAAATATTGCGGAGTTAAAGAAGCTATTGTAACAAAAATTGTTACAATAGTGGATAATACTTTAAATAAGCTTTTTTTCATATTTTTTTCACATCTCTTTTCACTCACTTTTTTTATATTTTAATTATAGTTTTTTTATTATATAAATAATTTACTAAGGGGTTTGTTGTTATTTTGCTTTGTGCTCAGAATAGTAACTTGGAGCGGCAGTTGAATTTTCTTCTATTCCGAAGACATAAGATTTACCATTGTTATCGTCTGCATCTATTTTAATTGTATACGTAATGGTGTCAGTACCGTCATCGGCATTATCGTGCTCGTCTGTTTTGGTGACTTCAACTTTATAGTAATTATGATAATTAGACTCAAGCAAGTTGTTATCGGATAGGCTATTATTTATATCCAGAACTGTATCTTCCCAGGTTATATTACCGCTTGAATCTTTGAATCCACGTTTTAACGTAAATATGGTTTTAAACTTACTTGCATCATCAAAATCCGCCAACGAAGTATCCTTAGTCTCACGATCAGTCCAACCTGTATAGCCGCCACCTTTAAATACTTTCTTAAAGGTAAGTGTAGCCATAGTATTACGCGTATTTGTAATTGTTGCTACATTGTTTTCAAACTCTACAGGCTTAGCGAAAGCTGAACTAGAAAAAGCCATAGCTGAAGTTAAAATTAATGCACTAGTAGTTAAACTTTTAAATAATTTTTTGTTTTTCATAAAAAAATCCTCCATTTTACAATAAAGTAAATTAAATAAAATAAATTAAAATAAATAAATTTAATGTAGTTAAATTACTTTTAATAAACCCCCTTTGCATATTAATTAATTTTAGTATGTAAAAATTAACTGGCAAATTATTGCTTTTGCATAAATACCCTTAACATTGTTTAGTTAAAGTTAAAAATGTTACAAAGGTAAGCAACTAACTGTAACTAACATTATAATACTACAGCAACATCTAAATGTCAATGCTTTTTTGAACAAAATTTTTTTACAATTAATATAATTTTTGTGAATATTATCAAATTTCCAATATTTTCAAACAAATATATTGTGCGTTTAGTAATAAATAAAAAATTTGTAAATTTTTAAGGTGTTTATGTAATTATACAAAATATTTTTAGTTGCAGCTGCTATTATAATAATTGTTAGCCTTTTGTTTTTTTGCGTTAGAATTTTTATATGTAACTTTGGAAATGATAAATATGAGGTGGTTTTTTGGCAAAGGATTTTGAAATATTTAGAAACAAAGAAATTAGCCAATTAGATTTTAATAAAAGGGTTTTACTACAAGCAAAAGATGTTACAGTACCCTTATGTGAAAGGTTAAAGTTTTTAAAAATATTTAATGATAATTTAGATGAGTTTTTTATGACTAAAGTAGCATCTTTGCAAAGTAAAAAAATGGCTAATAAAAGTAAAGGTGGGTTAACCCCTAGTGTTACTTATAAAGAACCGCTTAACATGGTTTTAAAAAAAGCTAAAGAATTGGTAAAATTAAAAGATTGTATTTATTTTAAATTAATAAAAGATGTTGGTAAATATATTGAAAAGGCTAATATTTTAGAGCTAAACAGCAATGAATTTAAATATGTAAAAAAAGTGTTTAATAACAATATTCTTCCGTTAATTTCACCTCAAATTGTAGGTAAATACCACCCGTTCCCTTTTTTAAAAAACAAGGGTACTTATGTGTATATTAATTTATTTTCTAAAAAAAACAAAACAACAAAAATTGGTATTCTGCAAGCTAATGGGTGTTTTGGCGATGTTATAATTATACCTAAAAATTGTACTGGCAATAGCAACAAAAGTAAGCTTAAGTTTGTTTTGGTAGAAGATGTTATTTTATATTTTGCAGATAAATTCTTTAATAAATATAAGGTAAAATTCAAAGTTGCTTTTAGGGTAACTCGCAAAGCAGAAATAAATATAGATAAGGAAGTGGGCGATAACAATATTGGTGTAAAGCAAACAATAACAAATCTGTTAGAAAAAAGAAAAACTTTACCAGTAGTACGGTTAGAGGTTAACCAAGTTAATAAAATTAACAAAATTGATAAAATGAGTTATGCCATTAATTACCTGGCAAAAAAATTAAAGTTGCAATCAAATCAAATTTTTTTAACTAAGTCGCCGTTAAGTTTTTCTTTTGTACCTACAATTGTAGAGTTTATGGGCAATTACAAAAATGCAAATTTATTTTACCCAAAAATAAAGCAAAAAAAAACAGCTAATATGGCAGGTTTTTCTATAGTAGATTTAGTATTAAATAAAGATGTATTGTTACTGTACCCGTTTTATAGCATGGATGTATTTACTAACCTTTTAGCTAAAGCAGCAGAAGCTGAAGATGTGGCATCTATAAAAATAACTTTATACCGTGTGGCACCAAATTCTAAAATAGTTTATATGCTAAAAAAAGCCGCAGAAAATGGCAAAGATGTTTTGGTAGTGGTTGAATTAAAAGCTAAATTTGATGAGCAAAATAATATGAATTTGGCAATGTACTTAGAAAAATCTGGATGCAAAGTTATATATGGGTTAAGTGGTTATAAAATTCATGCAAAAATTCTGTTAATTACCAAAAAAAATAATGGCAAAATAACTTATATTTCGCAGGTGGGAACAGGTAATTACAATGAAGTAACAGCTAAAAACTATACAGATATTTCTTTTATAACGTCTAATAAAATTATAGGTATGGATATTTTAAATATATTTAATAACATATCTGTTGGAACACTTCAGGAATCGGCAGCTAAAATAATAACATCACCTATAGTTTTTAAAACTAAGTTTTTAAAGTTAATAGATGATGAAATAAAGATGGTGAAAAATAAGCAAGAAGCACAAATAATTATTAAATGTAATTCGTTAAGCGATAAGGATATTATGTTAAAATTAGTAGAAGCTTCGCAGGCTGGGGTTAAAATAAAGTTAATAGTTAGGGGAATATGTTGTTTGTTACCTGGTGTTAAAGGTTACACAGAAAATATAGAGGTTATAAGCATAGTAGGTAGGTTTTTAGAACATTCTAGAATTTTTTTATTTGGAAGTGGTTGCAGAAGTAAAGTTTATATTTCTTCGGCAGACCTTATGGTTAGGAACACTACAAAAAGGGTAGAAGTAACTTGCCCAATAGAAGATGAAGAATTAAAAAACAAACTTTGTTCACTGTTGAACCTTTATGTTAAAGATAATGTTTTGGCCAGCAAATTAACTGCTAGTGGAAAATATAAAAAAGTGGTTCCTAAAGCCAATGCACCGTTACTT
>CAKTAG010000021.1 GCA_934527325.1 uncultured Candidatus Soleaferrea sp. | reverse complement strand
TGTTTTGTCACTTAACATTATACCACATGTTTCAATATGGATCTTTTATTTTGGTATCTTTATTTTACAACTTACCCCCTGGTTTTTGTTGTATATATAATGCGGGGCTTGACTAGTAGGTATAAAAATGGTATAATTAACAACGTTATAAATATTTAATTGTATTTATTTATCCTTACTCATTTTAATAATAAATGGGTCTAAAGTCCAAAAGGAGGTGTAAACTTTGAACAATATAGCTTACGAAACAGTTATGGTTATTAGCACTAAATTAGGTGAAGAAGGTATAGCAGCTGTAGTAGAAAAATTTAAAAACCTTATTCAATCTAATGGTACTATAGAAGGAGATATTCAGGAATGGGGTAAGCGGAAATTAGCTTACGAGATAAATGACCAAAAAGAAGGATACTACGTTCTAATTAATTTTGTAAGTGATGCAAAATTCCCTGCTGAATTAGATAGGGTTTATAAAATTACAGATGGCATTCTTCGTTCATTAATAGTTAAAAAAAGCTAGAAAGAATAGTTAAAAAAAGCTAGAAAGAGGTAGAACTGAATTATGTATTGTAAAATTATAGTTATGGGTAGGCTAACAGCTGACCCAGAATTAAGGCATACTCCGTCTAATGTTCCTGTTACTAGTTTTTCTGTGGCTGTTAATCGCTCTTATGTTACTAAAAGTGGAGATAGGCAAACAGACTTTTTTAATTTAGTTGCATGGAGAGGTCAAGCTGAATTTATATGCAAGTACTTTAAAAAAGGAAACTGCATTTTAGTTGATGGAAGGCTTGAAAATAGAGATTATATAGATAAAAATGGCGCTAAACAACGAGTTAGCGAAATTATAGTAGAAAATGTAAGTTTTACAGGTGAACCAAAATCAACTTCGTATGGCAACAATAATGGTCAACCATATAATAATGATTTTTCTAATCAAGTTAATTCTACAAGTAACGCTTTTGAAAATATGGAACCAAGTAGCTTTGAAGAAATAGAAGATGATGATGATTTACCATTTTAATTTTTTATAAAATATAATTTTATGGTTACGTAAAGAAAGGAGGTCTGTATATGCAAAAAGAAGCTAACAGAGAAAGATCTGAGAGAAATGTGAAAAGAAGCCACAAAAAAGTTTGCAATTTTTGTGCTAACAAGGCAGAAGTAATTGATTATAAAGATGTTCCTAAACTTAAAAGATATATATCTGAAAGGGCAAAAATTTTACCAAGAAGAGTTACTGGAGTATGTGCTTCCCACCAACGTGAATTAACAAGGGCAATTAAACGTGCTAGGTACCTTGCTCTTCTTCCGTACGTAAGTGAGTAAAGTAAACATTTTAATTTTATATAAGGCTACTATTTATACTAATTAACTTAATAATAATTGGTATTATGGTAGCCTTTTAAATTTAAAAAACTTATACTATTAAATTTTGCAAAGAGATGGAATATTTATGAATAATTGGTTTGTTATAGTTGTTATTTTAATTTACGTACTGTGGTTGCTTTATTTTATATCTAAGTTAAAAAAAATAGATATTAAGGATGAGCACCTTAAAGATGAAGTAGATATTTTAGTAGATGCAAAATATACAGAGGCGTTAGCTTTTAAAAAATCAAAAAACTATTTAATGGCATTACAAAAAAATATAGGGAACCAAATATATAATATTGTTGATTTGGCAAAAAATAAAGATGGTATATTATGGACATGCTTAGATTGTTTAAAAGATACGGTTGATTTGAGTGACATGACATTTTATGTTGGAAATGATATGGTTAATATGTTACTTAGAGAAAAAGTTAGAAGATGTTATTACAAAAATATTACTTTAGATGTTGTGGCAGATATAACAGATGTAAATATAGATTCTAAACATATGGTTCTAATTTTTTCTAACATTATAGATATGGCTATAAAACATATAGAAAATAATAGGGCTAACAAGGCAAATAAATGTAAAATAATAGTAAGAGCTTCTAAAAGTTTATGTAAAACAAGTAATTTTTTTGTATTACAAATAGCATATAACATGTTCAATAATAGTTTAGAAGATTTAAATTTTCATAAATATATAAATAAGCATTACCAAAATATGATGTACTTAATAGAGTTTTACGATGGTACTATAATTAGTAAGCAAAAAGGAAATAAAATAGTTAAAACAGTAACTATTCCATTATGTGGATTAAATTGTGAGCAAAATACAAATGTATAGTAAAAAATTAAAAAATAAATATTTCTATTATATATCAGATTATAAAAATATTATTTTACTAAAATTTTAATTGCTAATTAGATTGAACAGCATGAAAATTTATTAAAATTTCATATGGTAAATATCGTTAAGAATGTGTTATAATTTAATAACAGTTGAAGTTCCTTTATTTAAAATTTTTTAGAACTCAACCGTTTTTGTATGCTACTTAGGTCTCACATAAATTGTAACACTACAATTTGAATTGTAGTGTTACAATTTTAAATATATATGATACTGTAATATACATAATAATATAAAAATTTGAGGTACAATAAAATGTTAAAAAAACAATTTGGGTTAGTAGGGCACCCGTTAAAACACAGCCATTCTAGTAAAATACACCAATTATTATTTAAAATAAACAACATCTCTGCAAACTACAATATGGTAGATGTTACACCAGAAAAGTTAGAAAATAAAATTAAAACTCTTAAACAATTTGCTGGCTTTAACGTAACCGCCCCATACAAAACTGATATTATAAAATATCTAGATGACATTGACATTACAGCCAAAAAATGTAACTCTGTAAACACTGTTGCCAACTTTAACAATAAATTAATTGGTTTTAATACAGATATTTTAGGATTCGCCAAATCTATTGAAATACACAAAATACCTATACATCACAAAATATGTGTATTAGGGTTTGGAGGTGCTGCAAAATCTATTATATATTACCTAACCAAAAAAAATGCTAATATTACAGTAGCTATTAGAAACTACTCTAAAGAAAAAGAACAAGAAATAAAAAAATTTTTTAACAACAATATTTTTGTTACAGATATTAACTATATAAACGATAAATACAATTTACTAATTAACACTACACCTGTTGGCATGTTCCCCAACATTGACCAAATACCTGTAAACAAAAAAATATTAAAAAACATAAATTACGTTTTTGATATAATATATAACCCACCTGTTACTACACTAATAAAAAGTGCTACAGAAAACGGATGCAAAGTATTTAACGGTGAATTTATGTTAATATGGCAAGCTATAGAAGCTCAAAAAATGTGGTTTTGCAATGGTGGTGAAAAATTAGAGATATCTAAGCTCTAAATAAAAACAGATATGCTTAATAACAAAAATTTAATTTTAACCGGTTTTACATGTAGTGGCAAAACTACTATAGGTAAATATATTGCCCAAAAAATGAATTTAAACTTTATAGACACCGATGAAATAATTGAAAAATTTTGCAAATCTAAAATAATTAATATATTTGAAAAAAATGGCGAAAATTACTTTAGGCAAATTGAAACTAAAGTTTGCAGCCAAATTTGCAATTTAAATAACTATGTAATAGCTACTGGTGGTGGCACATTAACTTACCCAAACAATCTAAAATTATTTTTTAACAAAGGCTTTATTATATTTATAGATACACCTTTTGAAATTTGCTACCAAAGAATAACCAATTCAAACAACAGACCTTTTAAAGCTTTACCCAAAGATGAATTACATAATTTATACACCACCAGGAAAAAAATATATTCAAAAATTTCTAATATCTCAATATCTGGCAACAATTTAAATTTTAAATAAAAATATAAAAAAGGCCTCAAATAAAAGTGTGTTCACATAGAATACTATATTTTGAGACCTTTTTTTGTTAATCAACATATGCATTAGATGTATAACCTTTCATTCGCTTTTCACCTACTGCATATGTACTGCCTTCTTCAAAGTCACAAATTAGAATTTTACACTGCCATTCTTTTTTTTCAGCACCATCACCATCTATTACTTTTCCAGTAGTCTTATCAAAATCAACCAACGCACCATTTTTATACGTAAAATCATATTGTATATACTTTTTTTCATATCCATTATTAATCTCATCGTATCCGCTACCACTTTTTTTTACGCACAATACCAATTGGGGCTTACTTCTTAAACCACTATTGTTGTTATCTTCCCAAACTTTTTTTACAGTTAATATGTTACTATAATGTCTTTTTGCACTAGTTAATGGGTCATTCTTATCATATATTGTTATATTATCCCATTTAGCTTCAGTTCCTATGTAATACACATTACCTCTGTTTAATGCTGTACACAATCCAAATGCATTATCGCCTATACTCATTACACTACCTGGTATTACTATACTTTCTAATGATATACACCCATAAAATGCCTTTTCATCTATAGTTTTTAATGTAGAACCTTCTTGAAATGTTACTGTTTTTAAATTTGCACAAAACATAAATGCCTCTTTACTTATACTTGTTACTACACCCTGTATTGTTACATTTGTTAACGAACTACAATAAGCAAACGCCTGGTAATATATATTTGTTACATTATTTGGTATTGTTATGCTTTCTAACGCTTTACAACAATAAAATGCACCATTACCTATAGTTTTCACATTATTTGGTATTGTTATATTTTTTAACTTACTACAATTCTGAAATACACAAGTACTTATACCTTCTAATATAGAATCTTCCGCAAATATTACTGTTTCCAAGCTTGTACAATTATTAAATGCATAAATACCTATAGTTTTTACACTTTTGGGTATTGTTATTCTACTTAACGCCGAACAACCATCAAATGCATACCAATTTATGCTTGTTATACCATCTTTTATTTTTACTTTTTTTATATCTGTAATACTTTTCCCTTTCGACGTCACGGCATTTGTTACATCTGTTTGATTTAATGTTCCATCGCCAGAAGCTGTTACTACACCATTTTCAAAGATACAATTTACACCAAAACTAGCAAAGCTAAGCAAATTTAAAAAAATAACCAAAAATAACAGTTTAAAAAAACTGCTATTTAAATTACTGTGCTTCCCCCCCCGTTGCCAAATTTAACCATTATGTCCAACTCCCTTTCTGTTTATTTTTATTTAAATATTTAAATTTTTTATATTAATAACATTATACCATATAATCAATTATTTTCAATAAATTTTTGTATAAATTTTATTGTTTTTTTCAACATCGAATAAAATAAATAGCAAACAATCAGCTTTATACTATTTTATACCATGCTTTGCCACCTTTTTCATCATCACTTTTTTTGCATCATACTATGTTTTTTCTTTCATCAGCTATTTTTTAGTAAGTGATTACCCTGCAAAAATTATTTTTTTTGATTGACAATAACTCTATTGTTATGTATAATATATTAAGTGTAAAGCATAATATCTTTACTGTATTGTTTTGTAAAGGAAGCTAGTTATGGGAAATAACCCTACTATATCTGCACTTTTAGACGTTTACGGCAATGTTCTTACCAATAAACAACGTGAATGCCTAGAACTATATTATAATCAAGATTTATCTCTTGCTGAAATATCTGAACATTACAACATTACCCGTCAAGGTGTTCGTGATTTTATAGAGCGTGGAAAATCTTGCCTTTTAGAGTTAGAAAAAAAAATTAAGTTTTTAGAAACTTTAAACCAAATACAAAAAAATTCAGAAAAAATTATGAACATTTCAACTCTTTTAATAGATTATAATAAAAAATATTGCAAATCTTTCTCAATATCTAGATACACAAAACAAATTCATGAAATTGCCCAAAAAATTTATGATGGTTAAAAAAATACAAATTAACATCTTTAATGAGAGGAATGAATTATAAATAATGGCTTTTGAAAGTCTATCAGAAAAATTATCTAATGCCTTTAAAAAATTAAAATCTAAAGGCAAGCTTTCTGTTTCAGATGTTAAAGATTCTATGAAAGAAGTAAAATTGGCCCTTTTAGAAGCTGATGTAAGCTACAAAGTGGTAAAGGACCTTGTAAATAACATAACCGAACAATGCATCGGCAACGAGATACTTGAAAGTTTAACACCTGCACAACAAGTAATAAAAATTGTTAATGATGAATTAACTAAATTAATGGGGTCCGAACAATCAAGAATAAATATTCCTAGTAAGCCACCATGTGTTATAATGGTATGTGGTTTACAAGGAAGTGGTAAAACAACCCATTGTGCAAAATTAGCTTATTATTTTAAAAATAAAGGCCATAGACCGCTATTAGTTGCCTGCGATATATACCGGCCAGCTGCTATTACTCAACTACAAGTAATGGGCGAAAAAGTTGGTGTACCAGTTTTCGAAGAATCTACTACCGACCCAGTTAAAATTTCGCTAGATGCTATTGCCCACGCCAAAGACCATGGAAACGATATAGTTATTATAGATACTGCTGGCCGTTTACATATTGACGAAAATTTAATGAATGAATTAAAAAACATTAAAGAAAAAGTATGTGTAAACGAAACTTTGTTAGTAGTAGATTCTATGATAGGTCAAGATGCTGTAAATATAGCAAAAACTTTCAACGAAACAATATCTATTGATGGCGTTATTTTAACCAAATTAGATGGTGATACCCGCGGAGGAGCTGCACTTTCTGTAAAAGCTATAACAGGTAAACCAATTAAATTTGTTGGGTTAGGTGAAAAAATAGATTCTTTAGAACCATTTTTTCCATATAGAATGGAATCTAGAATACTAGGAATGGGCTATATTCTAACACTAATAGAAAAAGCTCAAATTCAATTTTCTGAAAATAAAAAAACATCTAGCAAAAACAAACAACCTAAAGATTTTGATTTAAACGACTTACTTGAGCAAATGAAAAATATAAAAAAAATGGGTTCTTTACAACAAATAATTTCAATGATTCCTGGTATTGGCAACAAAATTAAAGATGTTAATATGGACAAAGGTGAAAATGAATTAAAAAAAATAGAAGCTATAATTTCTTCTATGACTTTAAAGGAACGTTCTAAACCATCTATAATTAATGCCAGCAGAAAAAAAAGAATAGCTTGTGGTAGCGGAACCTCTATTCAAGATATAAATAAATTATTGCGACAATTTGAGCAAATGCAAAAAATGTTAAAACAATTTGGTAAAAAACCAGGCAAAAAACGGCTATTTTCAAAATTGCCTAATTTAGAGCAATTTCAATAAAACGCAGTAAAATCCATCATGATATTTTATCAGGATTTTATATATATAACTAGGGGTATTAACCCCAAAAATATTTATAAATTTAACTCTACAATTAAATTATAAATTATTTAATAAGTAAACAACGTTTAAATTAATTTTACATAAACAAAATTTATAATTTAAAAATTTTGTTTACTTTAACGGGAGGTGTGTTAATGGCTGTAAAAATCAGGTTACGTAGAATGGGTGCTAAAAAAGCTCCTTTTTACCGTGTAGTTGTAGCAGATTCTAAGTTTCCACGTGATGGTAGATTTATTGAAGAAATAGGAATATATGACCCTACTAAAAATCCTCACGTAATAGATATAGATGCTGAGAAAGCTAAAAAATGGATTTCTAATGGTGCTCAACCTACAGATACTGTTAGAGATCTTCTTAAAGCAAAATCTATTATTAAATAAAAATAAATCCGGAGTTGATTTTTTTATGGAAAATTTATTAATTGCTATAGCAAATGGATTAGTTGAAAACAAAGAAGATGTTAACGTCACAGTTTCCACAACACCAGATAACATCACTGTTTATCATCTTCATACTGCCAAAGAAGATACTGGCAGAGTAATAGGCAAAAATGGCAGAATTATACATGCTATAAGAACTATTATGAGAGCTGCTGCTAGCAAACAAGGTATAAAAATATCTGTTGAAGTAGAATAAAAATTATACTTTAGCAATAAAACTAATTATTAATAAATATATATAAATTAGTTTTTCTAATTAAAAAAAATTACAACTATTACAAAAAAAAGGCTGTGAATGCTGCTACCATTGTAGCAAGCAAATTTACAGTCTTTTTTTATATCTATTATTTTTTATACTATATAAGAATGCAAAATTACAAAATATTTTCTCTTACAAAAAATATTATAACTTTAGCAAAATTTCCACCAATAAATAAAGTTATATCTCAAACTGACTATTATACATCTTGCAATAATACCCTCCTTTTTTTATTAGCTCTTGATGAGAGCCATGTTCCAAAATTTCCCCATGACTCATTACAAAAATAACATCTGCATTTTTTACCGTACTTAACCTATGGGCTATAATAAAGCTAGTTTTCCCTTTCATTAAGTTATCCATAGCTTTTTGAATTAAACTTTCTGTATTCATATCTACTGAACTTGTAGCTTCATCTAATATTAAAATTTGTGGACCCACAAGCATTGCTCTAGCTATTGTTATTAATTGTTTTTCACCTTGTGAAATATTCGTAGCTTCATCATTCAAAACAGTTTTATAACCTTCTGGCAATATTTTTATAAAATTATCTACATATGCCAATTTTGCTACTTCTTCAACTTGTTTATCATCTGCATTTATATTTCCGTATTTTATATTATCAGCTATTGTGCCACTATACAACCAAGCATCTTGCAAAACCATTGAAAAAATACTACGCAGACTATTCTTTGAAAATTTAGTTATATCAATACCATCAATATAAATTTTGCCACTATTTAGCTCATAAAATCTCATTAACAATTTTACTAGTGTAGTTTTTCCAGACCCTGTAGCCCCTACAAGTGCCACCTTTTGCCCTGCTTTTACTTCCAAAGATATTCTATTAATTGTAGTTTCACCTTTTTTATAACTAAAAGTAACATTTTCAAACCTTATATTACCATTTATTGATTTTGGCAAATCTATAGTGTTAGTCTCTACCTTTTCTTCCTCTTCTTCAAGAAAATCAAAAACCCTTTCAGCTGCAGCTAATATTCCTTGAAAGTTAGATGTTATATTTGCCATTTGATTCATAGGTTGATTTAAATTTTTCACATATTGTATAAAAGCTGGAATATCCCCGACAGATATTTTTCCATTTACAGTTAATACACACGCCGTTATTACAATTATAAGGTAATTAATATTACTCATAAAAAATACAATCGGAGTTAATAAAGCAGAAAAAAAAGATGCCTTCCAAGAAGATTTATATAATTCATCATTCAAAACCTCAAACACTTCTAGTGCGCTTTTTTCTGCATTAAAAGCTTTTACAATATTATGTTGAGAATATATTTCTTCTATATACCCGTTAGTTTTACCAATAAATTTACGCTCTTCTTTAAAAAACCTCTGAGATTTTTTTACAATGAACTGCATAATAACATATGTAAAAAAAACAGTTGCTACAGTTACTGTGGCACAAATCCAATTTATTGTATACATCATTGCTATTATACCAATAATAGTTACAACAGCATTTACAACTTCAGTAACAGAATATCTTAATACAGATGTAATTCTTTCAACATCACTTGTTAAACGCGCTAATATTTCACCATTCGGAACTTCATCAAAATAGCTAATAGGTAATTTATTTATTTTTTCATCCATATTTTTACGTAAAGTAAAAGTTAATTTAACAGAAATATTAGCAATAATATAACCTTGCAAATAAAGCAATAAAACCCCTAACAAATACAAACCAAGCAATTCAAATATTATATTAGTTATGTAATGTATATTTATATTTATTGTTTTTGTAACACTATTATAAATTTCATTTATAATTTTAGATATTAACCTTGGTGTTATTACATTAATAATTATAGATGATACACCCGCTATTAAAGCCACTAATACTCTAAATTTATATACACTTATATATTTAACAAGTTTTAACAATGTTTGTTTTGCATTTTTAACTTTTTTATTATTTTTTTCGTCCATTCCTACCCTCTAATCTATAAGCAAAAATTATAATTTCACAATAATTCCGGTGGCAATTGAATAGAAGCTATTTCATAATATTTTTTGCAATTTTTAAGCAACTCTTTATGAGTCCCCTTACCTACTATTTTACCTTCATCTAAAACAATAATTTGATCTGCATGTAAAATAGTACCTATTCTTTGAGCAATAATTATTATTGTTGAATTTTTTATATATCTATTCAAAGATTTTCGTAATGCTAAATCAGTTTTAAAATCTAATGCTGAAAAACTATCATCAAATATATAAATTTTTGACTTTTTCATAATTGCTCTAGCTATAGATAACCGTTGCCTTTGCCCACCAGAAACATTAGTACCACCTTGAGAAACTTCAAACAAAAATTTATTAGGCTTTTGTTCTATAAAATCTCTAGCTTGAGCAACTTCTGCAACTTCAACCATTTCTTCATTAGATGCATCGTAATTACCATATTTAATATTACTCTCTATAGTTCCACTTAATAAACTTCCCTTTTGCGGAGCATAACTAATTTGCTCCCTAAGTTTATGCTGTGGTATATTTTTTATATTTACTCCATCTAACAAAATTTCACCACTAGCAACATCATAAAACCTAAGTATTAAATTAGCTATTGTACTTTTACCTGACCCTGTTGCACCTATTATAGCTGTTGTTTTACCAGGTTCTGCTACAAACGAAATGTCATTTAACACACCTTCTTTAGCGTTTGGGTAACAAAAACTTACATTATTAAATACCAAATTTCCTGTAAAACAAATGTTAGAAAATGCATCTTCTTCTACATCTACTATTGTAGGCTTAGTTTTTAAAACTTTTAAAATACGTTTAATAGAAACATAAGCTCTTGGCAATTCAACAATCATCATAGACATTATTAAAAAAGAAAATATCACACAAATAACATAGTTAATGTAAATTATTATATCACCAACTTGTAATGTGTAATTTAGAACATATTTATAGCTTACCCAAACTATAACAAGTGTGGCAATAGAAGTAATTAAAAATATTAATGGGTCTATTAAAGCCATTACCTTTTCTACAAAAAAATTAATCTTTGTTATTTTTTTATTAACTTCATTAAATCTACCCTCTTCAAATTTTTGCGAATTAAAGGCGCGTACAGAAAGTAACCCTGTTAAGTTTTCTCTAACAACTAAATTAATCTTATCTATTAATTTTTGAATTAAATTATATTTGGGAACAACTATAATCAGTATTAAAGTTGTAATCAATGTCATTGCACAAAGAACTATAACTACCACCAAAGACATTTGAACATTTTTTTCATACACTCTTTTAAAAGCATTTATGCCAAGCATAGGTGCTAAAAATATTGTTTCTAAAAAATACAATAAAAAATTTTGAATATTTGCAACATCGTTTGTTGTTCTTGTAATAAGTGATGAAACTGAAAAGTTATCTAATTCAAAATTAGAAAAGCTACTTATTTTTTTTAATATTTCAATTCTTATTTTTTTAGCAACGCCAGTAGCAACCACAGCAGAAATTAACATAATTAACATCCAAGGTACCTCTGCCATAAATATATACCCTAACATTTTTAGCCCTGCGTTTTTTATGTAATTTTTTTGCAAATCACTAATATTTATCCCTAAATATTTGTAATAATCCTTTATTTCTTTAACTACTGCATCAATTAATATATTTGAATTTACTTTAGAAACATTTTTATTTATAGCTGCTAATACTCTTTCTTTTTCTATGTTACCCATACTAAAAAGTTGCTCACTTATTGGTTTAGCAACAGATAGATTAGTACCTGCTATTATAAGTTTTTTAACTTGCATGTTACTATCTGCCGCTATAATAGATAATGCATTTAATAAAGTTTCATCTAATTTTTGTAACTCTTTTTCGTTTTTATTACACATTATGTATAGCTGCTTATTATTTAAATCAATTTTTAAATTCTTCAACTTTTTATTATTATTCAATTCAGTTTTATCTACCAATTTATTGTACGATTTAAGAAATATATTTTTACCTTCACCAACAACTAATTTACAAATATTTTCTTTTTGAGATTCATCAATTATAAGCGGTATAGAATTTTCTATCCCACTTTGTTCTAAACCTTTGCTAACCATTCCCCCTACACATACTGGCAACTCTAATTCTGCTTTAACTTCAATAGCTACTAAAACAGCTACTACTATAACTAACACTAAATATATTTTCAAACTTTTTATTAATTTTAACATTCTTCTTTCACCTCCCTATTGCTTGTTTAGCTCTTTAAATAATCTAACTTGCTCATATTCACATCATTTATAAAGTTAATAAAATTATACATAATTAAAATGTCATTTATATTATAATTTTTCATTACCATTTCTGCATCACTACTTTTTATATACCTACCATCAACCACATAAATATTATTATAATTATAAGTCAAAAATGGAATAAAGCTATTTGCATAAGAATCTTTAATAATAAGAATACTATTTTTTTTATTTTTAGAATACTTACTTTTTATAACAGTAAACCCATTATTTCCATATATAAACCCTGCATATTTATCTCTACCTGTAAATTTTTTTACATCATACATATTTTTATATCTATTATTATTAATCTCCATATAGTTTAACGAAGGGTTATAATAAATTATTTTATCTGGTTTTTTCCAAGCTATTTTAGCTCTTGAATAATACGTTCCATAAAAATCATCAACCTTATGTTTTTTTAATAAATAGCGCTCAACTGGTTTATATTTTAAAACATCTGCTAAACCTTTATAAAAAAAATAAGCACCATTCGTTGTCCAATGATGATCTGTACAATAATAAATTTTTTCTGTTTTATTTTCTAAAAATTTTTTACTATCTACTAAAATTAAATTACTATGTTTACCAGCATGCAAATTTTTATATATAGCAGCTATATAATTAGATTGGTTTACATTGTTAAGCCCAAACGGTAACTTGCTTTTTAATATTTCATAAGAATTAGGAATAACTGTAAAAACCACATTCTTTAATTCATTATTTTTTATAAATCTAGATATAGTTTCAATATTATTATTTAACCTATCTTCATTAACAGATATTAGTTTATCGAACATATAATTATCTTTTCCAATAATCACATTATTGTTCTCTAATTTTAAAAATAACATTTCAGATAGCATTTTAATATCAATCCATACATCTCTAAATACAAATTGATCATTTATAAATTGCTCGTATTTATTAGCAAATTCACCTTTAATAAATTTTTTAAATGTAAAATTAGGTCTTGTTTGCAAATATCTATTTTCCATGTTAGAAAAAGTTCTTTCTTTAGAAGCTAAATTAGCTAAACTTATACCTAATATAAACACTGTAAAACTTATAAGTAATAAATATTTTTTTAAATAATAACCTAATTTAACCAAAAAATATATTGCCTCCCATTAAAATAATTTTAAAATCTGAAATACAAAAATGGGTTATATGTAGCATCTACCAAATAAGCTATAGAAAGTACAAGTATAACCATAGATATTAAAGTATTAATATATATATTTTTTATTACTTTATAATAAACTTTATTTAACAATTTTGTAGAAAAAACTACCCCTAAAATAAATACAACAATATAATTTCTAACATAGTAAATCCAATCTGCTTTTAAGTTAAAAGAAAATAATTTGAAAAAAAATATTTTTAAATTTTCCAAATCTGTAATAGCAAACAATGCCCAACTAACTAAAATCACCAAAATAAGGTAAACGTGTGAGAAAACTTTATGCTTTTCTAAAAATTTTAAAAAACCTAATTTTTCTATTATCAAAAATATAAAGAAAAAAATTCCCCAAAAAATAAAATTCCAGTTAGCACCATGCCAAAAACCTGTTGCAAACCAAACCACAAATAAATTAAAAACCATTCTTAATTTACTGCATCTATTACCACCTAATGGTATATATAAATATTCTTTAAACCACAAACTAAGGGTTATATGCCACCTTCGCCAAAATTCTGTAACGCTTCTAGAAACATAAGGGTAATTAAAATTTTGCGGAAAACTAAAACCCAACATTTTGCCCAACCCTATAGCCATTAAAGAATAACCACTAAAATCAAAATATATTTGAATAGCAAATGCTGCTATTCCACACCACGCTAAAACAGATGAAATATTAGAAAACCCTATTAATTCTATTTCGGACCACAAAGCACCTATATTATTAGCAATTAAAACTTTTTTCCCCAACCCTAAAATAAATATTCTTATACCATCTTGTACTTTTAAACCAGTAATTTTTCTATATTTAAGTTCTTTATTTATATCTGTATATTTAACAATAGGCCCAGCTATTAATTGCGGAAATAAAACTACAAAAGATGCACAATCTATAATATTTTTTTCTGCTTTAACTTTTTTTCTATAAACATCTATAGTATAAGATAATATTTGAAAAATATAAAAACTTATTCCCAATGGTAAAGTAAGGTTTAAAATTTTAAAATCTAAACCAGTAATCAATTTTATATTATCAACAAAAAAATTATAGTATTTAAAAAAAAATAATTCCCCTACATTAAATAAAACTGATATAGTAACCATAAATTTACAAATAATTTTATTACTTGTATAAAAATCCATAATAATAGCTAATATATAATTTACAAATATTGTACCTACCATAATAAAAAAATACTTAGGTTCACCCCAAGAATAAAAAATAAAGCTTAGCAACATAATTGTAAAATTTTTGAATTTAAAAGGAACCACATAATAAATTAAAAGTAAAAATAAAAAAACAAACAAAAATAAAATACTACTAAAAACCATATTACTATTATACACCCTTTTTACTTAATTTAAATATGCGTTTTACTATAAGTAATAAAGATGCGACCAAGCATATAAGCCGAGTTCTGTATTAAACAACAATCTATCTAGATCTATTGTTGCCAATAGATTCAAGCCACCCTTTAAGGCTAGTTGGACAAACTTTAAACGCCCATATCGGTGTTGCTCCGGATAGGGTTTACAGGAAGAGTCAGTCTCCTGCTCTTCGGTGAGCTCTTACCTCGCCTTTCCACCCTTACCAATTTAAAAATAAACTGGCGGTATATCTCTGTTGCACTTTCCCTAGAGTCGCCTCCGGCTGCCATTAACAGCTATCCTTGTCCTGTGGAGCTCGGACTTTCCTCATATCAAATAAAAATTTAACATGCTGTTGTATTGCTTACTCGCACCTATTACTTTAATATATTAACATAAAAAAACTTAACATTCAATACATTTGGTACCTAAAAATATATAAAAAAACAAAACTGGCTACAATAAAGTACTGCAGCCAATTTAGTTTTATATTATAAATTCAATAAAAGGCATTTGTTCAAAAATCTATATATCGGAACTGTTTTGCAACCCTTAAAGCTTGGTTGCCTTTACCAATTTCAATCTCATGCCATTTCTTCCCTTTTTTATTCATATATATATTATCTATATTAAAATTAACAAATGCATTATCACCTATTTTTTCTACACCAGACATTTTCACTGTTTTTGCACTTTTTCTTATTTCTTCTAATTGCCTATCAGCATCTTCAAGATTATCAAAAATTTTACCTAACTTAGTATACTTATTACTTAACGCAACATAAAAAGCATCATTTACATCATCTACTGTTATTTCCTTAACATTTTTAAATGTCAAAACACCAGTCATTATATCAAAGTCACAACATCTATAATCAACTTTTGCATCTACTAAATCGTCATTGTCAGGCTCAATACACATATCACGCCATTGACATTCATTTCCGTTATAAATCACTTTGTCAAAATTACATTCTTGAAATGCACCTGACTCTATTTCTTTTATGTTACTATGCATTTTTAATATTTTTAAATACTTAGCTTTGTTAAATGCAGAACAATATATCTTGTTTACAGCAGCAGGAATTACAAACTCTTTATCTGTTCTCTCTGCTGGGTAATAACGTAATACCAATTTTCTATTCCCTGTTATAGAGTTCCCACATATTGGATATGGTACTTCATTTATCCAGTATGTATAGTGTATATATATTTGATATAACACTCCATTTATCGAGCAAAAGTCCTTACTGCCTTTCTTTACATCTATCCATTTTATTTTTCCACTATTATTTAAACCAGTAATATTCACATTTTCTACACTAGTAGCTATTGTTAAATGCTCTATGTTTGTTTTTACAAACGCTTCTCCACCTACTACATTCACTCCTTCTGGTATTGTATATTTAACATTTTCTTTCCCTTCAGGGTACTTCGATAATATATTACCTACTTTAGATTTTTCAATTAATACACCATCTATTGAATAGTAAAATCTACCGCCTTTTTCTACTTCTATATTTTTTAAGTACCTACACCCCATAAAAGCACCTTTTCCTATAGCACTTATATCTTTGTGTATTATTACTTTTTCTAATAAAGAGTTGCAAAATGCATGTTCATCTATTATTTTCACTTCACGCGATACTATATATATATTACCCGCTCTTTTTGGAGGGTAACAGATTAATTCATCAAAATGTTCACTATCCTTATGTCGTCCTACCAATGCTCCATTATCTACTTTATATTTTTTATTCTCCTTTGCTACATTTATACATTCTAAATTTTCACAATCATAAAGACACCATTTGCTGAATTTTTCTACATCAGCAGATATGTTTAATTCTTTAAATTTTTTAATTTTTTCAAAGTTGCAATTTACCTTTTGTATATTTTCATTTATAGATATTACTTGCACATAATCAGCATCAATACTCTTTAGTATTCCATTTAATATGTAATCATCTAATGTTTTACCTTTTTCGTCAGCAGAAAAACTTAATATACCATTTACCTCATCAAAATTACACCTTACACCCAAAATGCAAAAGTTATGATATATCTTTCTACCCGTACATTCTACTTTTACTCCTTTTAAAGCTTCATTGCCTCCACCAGTTTCCATTTTATGCAATTTTGCTCCTGTTTTACAAAAAATCACTTTTTCAAGTTTCGGCATATCACATAAATGGAATACACCTGGCTCTATTTTTTCTATATTTTGTAAACATATTACCCTTATTCTACTGTACATTTCCACTAAATTACTACCATAATCGTAATC
>CAKTAG010000020.1 GCA_934527325.1 uncultured Candidatus Soleaferrea sp. | reverse complement strand
CAAGTCCCTGCATATCACATGATGGGAATATACCTGGCTCTATTTTTCCTATATTTTGTAAATGCACTTCTCTTATTTTACTGTACATTTCCACTAAATTACTACCATAATCTTCATCTTCGTAAGGATCTTCACCTGACATAACATATTGCTTATATAGCGCCTCTTCCAATGCATATTTTACACCTATTGCCGTTACTGTTTTATTTTCACCACCAGCAATACATAATATACCAGTTTTTTCATCAAAATTGTAATATGTATTGTATATAATTTTATCTGTGCACTCTACGTCTACTCTTTTTAAAACCTCATTACCTTCACCAATTTCCATCGCATTCCATTGTTCTTCTGTTTTGTTAACCACCACCCATTTAAGTTTTTTAAGTTGATCGAATGCATTATCGCCTATTTTTCTTACATTGATTAAACGTACTTCATTTATTCTGCATTTCATTCTGTATAATCTACTATCATATTCTTCATCTTCAGCAGGATTTATACCTTTCCTAGCATATTCCCTATCAAGTGCATTTTTTAATGCATACTCTACATCTGCTGCCCTTACCTCTTCAATATTTTCAAAATACAACTTACCCATTCTAAAACCATTTTCTGTAAACTCACAACGCTTAAAAAACTGTACTTTTCTTTTTAAAACTTCATTACCTTCACAAATTTTTATTGCAGCAAACTTTTCTGGTGATCCCCAATATTCCACTTCTTTTAAGCAACTTTCTTCAAATGCATATTTACCTATTTTTGTTATATTAGCAGGTATTATTATGCTTTTCACTTTTTTATTATTTTTAAACACATTACTAACTATCTCTCTTACCTCTATTTCCTCTCCATCTACTTCTATATATTCCGGTATCTTCCATTCTTCACCTGCTTTATTTTTTGGGTAACAAATTATTCTTGCATAACGGTTACCTGTTTTACAATCTTTACAAATTTCATACAACACATTGTCTACCACTTGATAATATTTATTACCTTTTTCTACCTCTATCTCACTTAAGTTTTCACACTCATTAAAACAACAATCGTAAGATTCGTCACCGTCCTCATCACACCCACCATTACTTATGGTATTTGTACTAGCAGCCAATATTACTTTCTTACATGGTGCTCCTTTTAATGCATCACTACGTATTTGCTTTACTCCATTTGGCACTTTGAATACATCATCTTTTTTACCTGCTGGGTACCAAATTAATCTATAACATATTTCACCTGTTTTATAATCTCTATAAATCTCATATAACCCACCATCCATTGATGTATATCTCTTGTTACCTTCTGCTACTACTATACGTTCTAAGCTTTTACAACCTTTTATATACATACTAATAAAACATTCACTACTTGTACATTTCATATTAATATATTCCATACTTGCTGGCAAATACAATTTTTTTAAATTTAGATAATCACTAAATTCACAACATACTCTTTTTACACCTTCTGGTATTACTATTTCATTTATCTCTTCTTTTTTAACACCTCTTTTAGCCAATACCTTATCCAATATTTCATCATTTACTTCTGTTTTTACATGATTAGAATCAATCGGACGACCCAAATATTTATTAATTTTTAATATACCATTCTCTCTATCAAAATTATCGAGTACATTGCGTACATTTCCATTTGTGCACTCTATATTTATATTTGCTAAAGCTTCGTTACCACACTCGTAAATATTAATTGCATACAACTGCTCCATTGTCCCCTTAAATTCCACTTTTCCTATATTACTTCCTTCAAATGCATTACTATATATTTTTTCAATATCAGCAAACATTGTTAAACTCTCTGCTGTCACTCCTTTAAATGCACATTCCTTTATATATTTTACTTTTTCTGGTATAATAATATCTTTTTTTCCTGCTGCAGGGTACTTAAGTAATGTATAATAATATATTTCACCTGTTTTATAATTTTTATCAATCTCATATAACCCGCCATTCATCAATTTATACCGTTCATTGCCTTCTGCTACCTCTATACACTCTAAATTTTCCCCAAATCCAATATTTACTCCGGAAATACAACTTGTAGTACTAGCTATAGATATTTTTTTTGCACCACCAAACATACCTTTTTTTAAATCTATTCCTATTACACCTTCATGTATTTTTACCTCTAACACTTTTTTCTTTTCTATACCAATCATATCTGAATAATCTACGTATTTGCGACCTTCATCAGCATAAATATCTAATCTACCAGTTGCTTCATCAAAATTACACCTTGCACCAAAGCTAGCAAAGCTAAATAAATTTAAAAATACAAATAATAACAGCAGTTTTAAAAACTTATTATTTAGCTTACCTCGTTCCTCACCCATCTGGTTATTTTTTACAAATCTTTCATTTACTTTTTCTGCACTCATTTTTTTATCTCCCTTTCACTTTTTACTTTATATATATATAATAGCATATTATTAACCATTTGTAAATATGCTTTTGTGCAGAAAATTAATTATTTATTTGTGAATATTAACTATACATAACAATCTGTTGACTTTCAAAAATTCACAACAATTTAATATCTTTAAAATATTGGTTAATGTTCACTAAGGGCAATTTATATATAACTGGTACACCTATGCTTTTAACTATAATTATGTTTATTGCATCCGCAGTTGATTTTTTATCTAATATTATTTTTCTTATAACTGAATCAATATTAAGATTTGCTTTAGTTGGCAGATTAAATTTTACTAAAAGTTTAAAAATTTCATCATATACATTTTTAGAGGCCAAATGGTTATTAACTGCCAATTTTGTAATAAGCAACATTCCAAGTCCAACTGCCTCGCCGTGCAAAAAACGGCTATAATTGCCAATGCACTCTATAGCATGCCCTACAGTATGGCCAAAATTTAGTATTTTTCGTCTATTTTCATCAAACATATCTTCTTCTACAAATTCTTTTTTTATTTTTACGCAATTTGTAATTATTTCTTGCATATTATTTTTTACATCATTCAATAAGTAATTTAAAGGCGATTTTTTAATAATGCAATACTTTATTATTTCCGCCATTCCAGATGAAAATTGTTTATATGGTAAACTCTTAAGTAATGCAATATCGCAAATAACAGTATGCGGATTATAAAAAGTACCAATTAAATTTTTACCTTCTGTTAAGTTTACACCATTTTTTCCACCTATAGATGAATCAACTTGAGCCATTAAAGAAGTTGGCACATTTATTAATTTAATGCCTCGCATATAAGTGGCAGCAACAAATCCAGAAATATCACCAACAACACCACCACCAAAAGCAATAATATAATCTGTTTTTATAAAATTATTTAAAGCTAAAAACCGGTATATATTATTTACTGTTTGTGTATTTTTATATTTTTCTCCAGTAGGTATAATAAAATTAAATATATTTTTAACTTTATTAGTTAACGTTTGTAATAATTTTTTATTATGTAGCTTCCAAACAACATCGTCAGATATTATTAAAACTTTATTATTGCAGATATCTGTAACCAAACATAAATTATGCAATATATTTTCCCCAATAAATACGTTGTATGAGGAATTAGAATTTATAGTTACTTTATTCATCAACTGTTACTCCTAAATAAAAAATAAAATAAGGTACCTGTTACGTTATGTAACCAAGCACCTTAAAATAATTATTTTGCATATTCTATAGCACGACTTTCCCTTATAACGTGAATTTTAATTTGGCCAGGGTAATTCAAATCTTGCTCAATTTGCTTTACAATATCCCTTGCCATTAACACCATCTCGTCATCGCTTACTTCATCTGGCCTTACAATAATTCTAATTTCGCGCCCAGCTTGAATAGCGTAAGATTTTTCTACACCAGGGAAAGAATTTGCAATATTTTCTAATTTTTCTAAACGTTTAATAAAATTCTCTATGTTTTCTTTTCTAGCACCTGGGCGTGCAGCAGAAATTGCATCTGCAGCTTGAACTAAGCTTGCAATAACAGTCTTAGATTCTACATCACCATGATGTGCTTCTATTGCATGAATAACTGCATCGCTTTCTTTATATTTTCTAGCAACATCTACACCAAGCTGCACATGCGAACCTTCCATTTCGTGGCTCAAAGCTTTTCCAATATCGTGTAATAAACCTGCACGTTTAGCAGTAGTTACATCTTCACCTAATTCTGCAGCCATTAATCCTGCTAAATTTGCCACTTCCATAGAATGTATTAAAACATTTTGTCCATAACTTGTCCTATAACGAAGGCGACCTAAAAGTTTTATTAACTCGGTATTAACACCATTAAGGCCCATATCTAAAACAGCAGATTCACCAGCACGCTTAATTTGGTGGTCTATTTCCCTTGTAGCTTTGTTAAACATCTCTTCTATTCTGCCAGGGTGAATTCTACCATCTAATATTAATTTTTCTAATGTAACTCTAGCAATTTCTCTTCTTATTGGTTCTGTGCAAGATATTGTTATTGTTTCTGGTGTATCATCAATAATTAAATCTACACCAGCTAAAGTTTCTAAAGCACGTATATTTCTTCCTTCTCTGCCAATAATTCTACCTTTCATTTCATCGCTTGGCAAAACCACAACCGAGACAGTAGTTTCTGCAACTTGATCTGCAGCGTAACGTTGAATAGCTTGTGAAATTATATTTCTAGCAATATTTTCAGATTCTTCTTTTACATTTTGCATATACTCGTTTATTCTTAAAACTTTTTCATGCATTAAATCTTGGTCTAATAAAGCTAATATGTAATCTTTAGCTTTCTGAGTAGTAAGCCCAGAAATTTTTTCAAGCATTTCTATTTGTTGTTTTCTAAACTGTTCTGCCTCCTGTAATTTATCTTCTGTCTGCTTAATTTTTTGTTGCAGTGCATCATCTTTACTTTCTAAATTCGTTAATTTTTTTTCAATAGATTCTTCTTTTTGTTGTAACCGTTTTTCTTGTTTTTGGACCTCTAACCTTCGTTCTTTTAATTCTTTTTCAGTTTCTGTTCTAAGTTTAAAAAGCTCATCTTTTGCTTCAATAATAGCTTCCTTTGTTGCTGTTTCAGACTTTTTAATAGCATTGTTCATAATTCGCTTAGCTTCTTCTTCTGCGCTACCAATTTTTGCTTCAGCATTATGTTTTCTATACTTAATACCTAAAAAAAACGCCAACACAGAAAAAAACATTGCAGAAATAACAGAACATAAAATAGTAAAAAAAGTTATTGAGTGCATAAATTTCGGTATAATCCTTTCTAATAAAATTAAAATATCACAAACAAAATTTTGTAACATTAGGCAAAATGCAAACTAACCCAATAAAAAATAAAAAAGTCTATAGTTACTTATAATGCAACTATAGACAAATTCCATATCTATAAAAACTATTATTGGTGGACGATAAGGGACTTGAACCCCTGACCCTTCGCACGTCAAGCGAATGCTCTACCAACTGAGCTAACCGTCCGTCCGAAAAATGTACAATTAATTTATTAAATTTTTAATAACAAGATAACAAAAATAGTTAATAATATCTAATTTTTTTTATAAATGCAAAATTTCAAAACTATATTAATAGTTTTGTGTTCTATATATTATTCAAAAAAAATGGCTTATAAAAATTATAATTTATATAATAAATCAATAAAATACATTTAATAATTGCAAAATAATAACTACTACCTATTCTTAGCAGGTAAATTATAAAAAAATGGTTGCTCGACTAGGATTCGAACCCAGACAAACAGAGTCAGAGTCTGCTGTGCTACCGTTACACCATCGAGCAACAAATGGAGCTGATGAGCAGATTCGAACTGCCGACCTCTTCCTTACCAAGGAAGTGCTCTGCCTACTGAGCTACATCAGCAATAAAAACTAAATTACAAAAAAATTTGGCAGGGGTAGTAGGGCTCGAACCCACGGCACGCGGTTTTGGAGACCGCTGCTCTACCAACTGAGCTATACCCCTTTGTTTACATAAACACAATATAAAAAACTTATAAATAAGCTATATAAAAAATAAAAAAAACAAATTCTATATCAATTTTATAGCAATATATTTATTGTTAACCAAACATAAAAAATTGCCTATAAATAAAAAAATGGTGGGCCTTCAGGGACTCGAACCCCGGACCAACCGGTTATGAGCCGGTTGCTCTAACCAACTGAGCTAAAGGCCCACATCAACGCGATGCGATAAGTAACATATTACGTATTCTATAATACCACAGTTGTTTTACATTGTCAATATTTTTTATAAAAATTTTTCAAAAAATTTTTTTCGTAAATTTGGTAAACTGTAAAACAACACCTACAAAAAAGCCATAGCAGAGTAGTACAATTAAAATCTACTACAACACACAAAAAATTACAAAAATCTGCTATGGCTAAGCCAAATAAAATGTAATTATTTTATCTCTTTTCTTTGAATTATACTAATTCCTAAAACTACAAAAACTATTATATGTACAGAACAAATCATAATTGCATAAATCATATTTGCCAAATCTAAATTATTCATAAATTTAAAAGATATATTAAACATCAAACACTGTCTTACATCTATATTAAATTTTGAACATACAAACCATAATGCTTCTCTAAATATACTCGGAACAAATAAATTAGCAATTAGAGCCAAACTTTTCTTTTCTAAAACAGTCGCCATTGTAGAATAAAATATTGTACAAGCTATTGATTTCATAATATATATAATTAACATATACAATGTTTTACTGTCGTAGCCTAACCCATTAATTCCAAATAATCCAAAAATCACTACAAATAAAATTATAATAAAAGAAAATATACCAACTAAAGAACCTATATATTTTGAAATCAACAACTGTGTCCTTGAATATCCTCTTCCAATTATATTTTTCGTTGTTTCGTTACTAAAATCTAAACAGCAAAATAACGTTACAAATATTATTTCATCAAATATCCATATTGCCCTGGATAGCCAAGTTACTATTTGCGGCAATACTTGCATTGTTTCATATTTATTAGTACATACTGTATGTAGAAAATCTATAACTGGCCCCATAAATATAAGCCACCCTAAACATAAATAATAAAATTTTTGTTTAAACATATTTCCAACTTGGAATTTGACTAATCTACCCATTTTATTAACCAATCCTTTTTATAAAATATTCTTCCAAACTATCTAATTTTTGGTATATAGCATTAACCATAATTCCAGATTCAACTAACAATTTATTAATATTTGCCGATTCTTTTATATGTGAATTAACCTCAATTATATTTTTATCAACGCTAATATCTTCTTCAGGAATTACTTCAATAAGCTTGTTTAATGCTTTCTCTGAATCATCAACTTCTATTATTAATTTATTCTTACATTTTTCTTTTAATTCACAAGCACTTATTTCCTCTATTAATTCACCATTATCTATAATTCCATATTTAGTAACAATTTTAGAGAGTTCATCTAATAAATGTGATGAAATTAAAAATGTTATATTTTTTTCTTTATTAAGTTTAACAATTACATCTCTAATTTCTTTAATACCTTCTAGGTCTAACCCATTTATTGGCTCATCTAATATAAGTAATTCTGGGTCACCTAATAATGCAATTGCTATACCTAACCTTTGCTTCATACCAAGAGAAAAATTTTTTGCTTTTTTACAATTATTTTCAAGCCCAACCATATGTAAAATTTCATTAATCTTACTAGCATCCGCGCCATAAAGAACCGAAAATCTTTTTAAGTTTTCGTAAGCAGAAGCATTTTTATATAAGCCTGGTGATTCAATTAATGAGCCAACTTTTAATCCCACATCAGCAATACTCTTATTATCATAATATATCACTTCACCATCATCTTTTGGCACTAACGATAGAATTACTCGCATAAAAGTTGTTTTTCCTGCACCATTTTTACCTATAAAACCATATATATCCCCTTTATTTATATTCATATTAATATTGTTAACAACTGTTTTTTTATGATATTTTTTTACAATGTTTCTTGTTTGTAATATTGTATCCACTATACTCTCTCCTTGTATTCAGGTTTTACATTATTAAAAAATCAGTACTTTGAATAAGTAAATAATTTAGTTTTTTTTGCTATGCAATCTCCACGGTTCTTTTTTATAATTTCTTTATTGCTACTTTTAGTAATTACTACTGTTACAATACTATCTTTTCTTTGCTCATTTATTTTATCTAAATCCATTTTTATTAATAAATCGCCAACATTAATTTTTTGGTTATTAGAAACAAAACAATCAAATCCATCACCATTCATTTTAAATGTATCTAAACCAAGGTGAATTAAAATTTCTGTTCCATCTGTTGTTAATATAAATATAGCATGCTTTTCTTTTAATACATACTCTACTTTCCCTTTACAAGGCGCAAAAATATTGCCATCGCTTGGAACAATTGCCAACCCATCACCTATTATTTTTCTACTAAAAAGTCTATCGTTTACAAATTCAATACTTACAATAGTACCATTCACTGGTGCATATAATGTTTCATTACTAGATATTTTTTCCAATATATTCATTCTTACCTTCCTTTTCTTTTTATAATTAACTATAATTATTTTAAACTATGGGTAAAGAATATTCAATAAGCGTTTTTCGCTCTGTTTATAATCTGTTTGTAATAACCTGCGTTTTACATTCAACAAATTGTGTATATCAACCGAAAATCTATCTATTCCTAAACCTACTAAATTGCCTACCATTGATTGGTCACTAGCAACTTCACCACAAATTTCCACCCAAATATTATTTTTATGCGCATTATCTACAACAGTTTTTATCATTCGTAATATTGAAATATGGTTAGGGTTATATATATATGTTAAAGATGCGTTATCTCTATCGCAAGCCAAAGTGTATTGCACTAAATCATTTGTTCCTATACTAAAAAAATCAACATTTTTAGCCAATATGTCAGAAATCATTACTGCTGATGGTGTTTCTACCATTACACCCAACGGTATATTTTCTTTAAATATTATTCCTTCATCATGTAAATTTTTTTTAATGTCGTTTATAATATTTTTTACAGTTATTACCTCTGTTAATGAAATAACCATAGGTATTAATATAAAAAGGTTACCATACGCACTAGCTCTTATTAAGGCCCTAAGTTGAGTTTTAAAAACATCTATATAATCAAAACATAACCTCAAAGCTCTTAAACCTAAAGCCGGGTTTGTTTCTTTAGGCAACGGAATATAATCTACATGCTTATCTGAGCCAATATCTATTGTTCTTATAATAACTTCTTTGCCATTAGCTTTAATAATGGCACTTTTATATTCATTAAATAATTCTTCTTCTGTTGGCAGTTCTTTTCTGTGTAAATATAAAAATTCACTTCTAAAAAGGCCTATGCCTTTGGCCCCATTATTAAAAGCATTTTCAACATCTTTAGCAGAAGTTATGTTCGCCATCAGCTTTACTTCTTTTTTATCTACCGTAAAAGTAGGCAAGTTTATTAAACGTTTTAATTGTTCCCTCTCTTTTTCTAAACACTTCTTTTTTTCTTTATATTGTTTAATAACCTGTTCATCTGGGTCTACTATAACTTCACCAGAAAAACTATCTAGTATTACAATTTTATTGTTCAAATCATCTAACGGGGTATTTAAACCTACAACAGATGGAATATTCATATTTTTAGCTAAAATAGATGTATGTGAAGTTTTGTTGCCAAAAGAAGTTATTATTCCTAATACTTTTGTTTGGTCTATAGTTAAAATTTCAGATGGCATTAAATCTGAAGTAGCTAAAATACAAGCATCTTCAATTTTTATAATATCTTTACAATTATTTGGCAATAAATTTTCTATTAACCTATCTGTTATATCTTTAATATCATCTACACGTTGAGCTATATACTCACTTTGTATAGATTTTAATATATCTATATAATCTTTAGAAGCTTTAAATATTGCATAATCTGCATTATATTTAAACACCTTAATGTAATAAATAATTTTATCTGTAAATTCAGTATCTTGAATCATTAGTTGGTGGCTTTTAAAAATCATCGCATCTTTTTTAGAAATTTTAATTATAGAATTATTGTATAACGTCTCTAACTGCTCTATAGATTTTTGTTTGGCAAGAAAAAACTTATTTATTTCACCATCAACATCTGTAACTATAGTAGGTTTAATAGTTTTAATATATTTATTTATAAAGGTACATTTGCTAATAACAATACCTTCAGATACTACTGTACCCTTAAGTTTTTTCATACACTTCGCCACCATAACCAAATTTTATTTACAGGTACATTAATTGTAATTACAGAAATTAAAATAATAATCTACCTTATACTTAAATAATAGCAAACAAATATGATTTTGTCAATTTTTTAAATACCAATTTTAAAAAATCGTAAATATGTTACAACACATGCACGTTATAAATGTAATATATCACTAATTCAATATTTATATGAATTAAGTTTTTTATCTTTTGTTTTTTTGTTCGTTAAGTTAGTTACTAATAAAATAGCCAATATGCCAACAAATATTATTGTAGATAATGCATTTATTTCTGGGCTAACTTTCCGCCTAGTCATAGAAAATATAACAATTGGTAAAGTTTGAGATGTTGGTCCACTTGTAAAATAACTTATTACAAAATCATCAATCGAAAATGTTAAAGACATTAAAAAACCAGCAATTATTCCCGGCATAATTTCAGGCATTATAACTTTAAAAAATGCCAATAAAGGGTTGCAACCCAAATCCATAGCAGCATCATATAAATATTTATCTACTTGCCTAACTTTTGGCAAAACATTTAATATCACATAAGGAACATTAAATGTAATATGTGCAAGTATTAATGTGGAAAACCCAAACTCTAATTTAAAAAACGAAAACAATAGCATTAACGAAACACCCGTCACTATTTCTGGGTTTATTATTGGAATATAAGTTACACTCATAATAGATGATTTTAAAATTTTATTCATAGAGTTTACACCAATAGCAGCTGCTGTACCAATTATAGTAGCAATAACAGAAGCAACAATAGCAATAATAAAAGTATTTATTAAAGATTTAATAATAATTTGATTTTGAAAAAGTTTTATATACCAATCTAAAGTAAACCCTTTCCACAAAGAACGGCTTTTAGATTGGTTAAATGAATATATAATTAAAATAGTTATTGGTGCATATAAAAAACCCAATATCAAACTAACAAAGCTATTAGAAAATATATTTCTTTTCATAGTAAAATATCTTCCTTCCCTTCATTATCGAATTGGTTCATAATGCTCATGCATACCAAAATTATTGTCATTAAAACTAGTGCCATAGCAGAACCTAAATGAGGGTTATATGCATTACCTAAAAACTGTAATTCAATTAAATCACCAATTAAAAAGTTCGCACCGCCACCAAGCATTTTAGATATAATAAATGTACTTATAGCCGGCACAAATACCATAGTTATTCCCGTACTTACACCCGGTAAACTTAAAGGAAAAATAATTTTAGTAAAAGTTCTCCATGTTCCTGCACCAAGGTCTTGGGCAGCTTGTATTGTTATTTGATCTATTTTAACCATAGTGGAATAAAGAGGCAATATCATAAACGGCAAGTAATTGTAAACCATACCTACTACCACAGCAAATTTATTATTTATTAACTGTAAAGGTCCCAAACCTAAAAAACTTAAAAATTTATTTATTATTCCATTATTTTCAAGCAATGTCATCCAACCATAGGTTCTTAATAAAAAATTAATCCACATTGGTAAAATAAATAACATTAACAATATTTTTTGTAAATTGGGTTTATACCTAGAAAGTTTAAAAGCTAACGGGTAAGCAATTAGCAACGTTATTGCTGTTGCAATAATAGCTAACCATATAGAACGCCATAAAACTGCCGCATATTGCCCAGCTATAAATAAATTATCTATAGTAAAATTCCCTTTTTCGTTTGTTAAAGCAAAGTAACATATAAGGCCAAGTGGGCACAGAATAAATATAAACAACCAAACCATATAAAAACCAGCAATTAACCTATGCTTATTTTTCATTTATTCATCACTCATTTTTTTCATTATATGTATATCCATTGGCTTAACATCCATGCCAACTAAAGTTCCCGGTTGTTCACATTGCGTTGAATGCACTATCCACTTATAGCCACACGAATCTATAACCATTTCGTAATGCACACCCTTAAAAATAACAGATTCTACTATACCAGATATTTTAGCTTGTAAAGGCTCTATAATTTTAATATCTTCTGGCCTAATTACAACATCTACTTGTTGGTTACTGTTAAAACCTTTATCTACACATTCAAATTGGTTACCTAAAAACTCAACTAAAAAATCTTTATGCATTATACCATCTAAAATGTTACTTTCACCAATAAAATCAGCAACAAACGCATTTTTCGGTTCATTATATATATCTATAGGTGTACCAATTTGTTGTATGTTTCCATTTTTCATAACAATAACATAGTCCGACATCGTAAGAGCTTCTTCTTGGTCATGAGTTACATAAATAAAAGTGATTTCCATATTTTGTTGTATTTTTTTCAGCTCTATCTGCATTTCTTTTCTTAACTTTAAATCAAGGGCACCTAAAGGTTCATCTAACAACAAAACTTTTGGGTGGTTAACAAGTGCCCTTGCTATAGCTACCCTTTGCTGTTGGCCACCAGAAAGTTGGTTTATTCCACGGTATTCAAAACCCTTTAAGTTAACCATCTCTAACATATTTAATACCCTATAAGTTATTTCTTTGGTTGGTATTTTTTTTACTTTTAAACCAAATGCAACATTATCAAAAACATTTAAATGCGGAAAAAGAGCATAGCGCTGAAAAACGGTATTGATGTGGCGCTTATATGGTGGCAAGTGTGTTATATCTTTATTTTCAAAAAATACCTGTCCACTATCTGGAACAATAAAGCCACCTATAATTTTTAAAGTGGTAGTTTTTCCACAACCAGAAGGCCCAAGTAAAGTTACAAAATTTTTATCATATATATCTAAACTTATTCTATCTAAAATAACACTGTTGTTATAATTTACAACAAGCTCTTTTAATTTTACTATTATATTTTGGTTCAATTAAGTACCCTCCTTCTAAAAAAATTAATTAAATGGTGTTACTAGCGTAATAAAAAAAGTTACACGGTTCAATAATTTTTTGGAAGTATATAAGGTTGTCAATATTCGACAGTATAATTTTATAATTTTTTGTATATAAAATCAAGTACAATTTTAAAATAAATCCCATTTATAAATAATAATTTATAAACGTAACAGACCTTACAATATAACACGAATCCGTTATTATTGTAAGGTCTAAATTTTTATTATACAAGCTATGCCACATAAAAAATTTATTTATAGCATAGATATTGTAATAACAAAAAACATCTATTTATTACTAAGAATTTAACTAATTGTTGGGTAACTAAAAGAATATAAAGTTTAAATTTTTTTGTTATTACAATACACGTTATTAAAATATTTAAAAATTTATTTTATTAAACCTAATATAATTTACATGGAGAGTGGTAATTAATTGAAGGGCATAGTTGAAGAAAGAGTAATAATGTTAGGTCAATATATAGTTGAAAATCAAAGCACAGTAAGAGCTACAGCAAAAAAATTTAACGTTAGTAAATCTACAGTTCATAAAGATATATCTGAGAGGTTAAAAAATATTAATGGCCAATTATATATAGAAGCCAAAAAAGTTTTAGAAAAAAATAAAAAAGAACGGCATATTAGAGGTGGCTTAGCCACAAAGAAAAAATACAAAATGAAAAAAATGGAATAATAAAATCATATTCAATTTAAGTACAAAATCTGTGTTCACCAATAACTGTTGTTACAGGTCTAGACCACATAAAAGCATTAGAAGTTTTGGCTGGGTTAAAATAGTAAATAGCTCCACCAGAAGGGTCCCAACCTTTTAAAGCTAAATCGGCTGCTCTATAAGCAGAATCACTAATTGGCTCATTATAATATTGGCCATCACTTAAAGCAGAAAAAGCACCCGATTCAAATAAAACTCCAGAAATTGTGTTAGGGAATGAAGGGTGCTTAACTCTGTTTACAATAACTGCTCCAACAGCAACTTGGCCTTCAAAAGGTTCGCCACGGGCCTCTGCAGAAATCATTTTTGCTAATATATACCTATCGTTACTATCAGATGATGGCGCATTTGAACTACTAGCAGTAGTATTATTTGCTGTAGACTGTATACCTAAAGATTTTAATGTTTCGGAACCTGCAATACCATCTACCCTTAGCCCATATTTTTGCTGATATTTTATTACTGCATTTTCGGTGCCTTTACCATACACCCCATCCACACTACCGGAATAAAAACCTTGGTCTTTCAATTTTTGTTGAATTTGAGTTACTTCATCACCTTTTGAACCAAATTTTGAAAGAGTTTCTGTAACACTTAAAGTATATTTTAAAATATAAAATAAAGTAAAACTTATTGTTACTATAAACAATAATGAAATACAAAAAATTTTAATTAAATTCAACTGTTTTATTTTTTTAACCATCTTTTATTTCACCTTATAAAATTTAGAATTTTTTGTAAACCAACCACTGCTATTAATTAGCATATTTTAAAGCTTTATAATATTGTACCCAACAATAATTTTTATATTACAAAATTATTATGTTTTTACATAAAAATTAATAATTTTACAAAACTGCATAATTAAATTTTTAGATTGAAAATAATAAAAATATAGGGTATAATATAAAATATAATTCTTTAAATAAATTAATAAAAAAAAGAAGGAGATTGTGTAAAATGAGTACTTTTGATGGTGTTATAAATAAAGCTAAAAGCTTTATAAACGTAACAGGTAAAAAAACTAAACTACAAATGGCAAAACTTAACAAAGAAGCTGAACTGCAAAAAAAATATGAATTATTGGGCAGAATTTGTTATGCAAATTTAAAGTCTAAAGATGAAAACTTTAAAAACACAAAAAGTTTAATAGAAGAAATAGAAGCTCTAGATAAAAATATAAAAACCATAGCAGAAAAAATATTGACCATGAAAGATATTAAAATTTGCCCAAAATGTGGAAACAAAAACGATAAAAAATCAATTTATTGCAGTTTTTGTGGCGAACAACTTTACATCAACAACAATGAACAACAAAAAACAACCGATGATGAAAATTCTACTATAGAAATTGAATACGACAATGGTGAAATCGATAAAATATCTATTGATGAAAATACAGCAAATAAAGAGTAATTTTTTGCTTTAAACTTTAATTAACAAAAAAGGAACTATAATGAATATATCAACTATATATGAATATTTAAACTTATTAGCTCCATTTAAAACTGCTTTAAGTTGGGATAATAGTGGCCTATTAGTAGGCAACATATTAGACGAATTTAAATGTGGTTTAATTTGTTTAGATGTGACAAACAAAATTGTAGAAGAAGCAATAAGCAAAAAATGTAACCTAATAATATCTCACCACCCAATAATTTTTAATAAATTAAACAAAATTACAACAGATATGCTAGTTTATAAATTAATAAAAAACAACATAAGCGTAATAAGTTTACACACAAATTTAGATATTGCAAAGGATGGTGTAAACTTTACATTAGCAAAAAAATTAGAGTTAACACACCTTTCTCCACTTTTTACAGATGTTAACAAAACTACAAATTTTAATTATAAATTGATTGTTTTTGTACCTTGTGGCTACCAAGCTAAAGTTAAAGAAAGTATTTTTAAAGCTGGGGCAGGAACAATAGGCAACTATACAGAATGTTGTTTTACATCTAAAGGTATAGGTGAATTTAAACCAATTGATTCTGCCACACCATTTATTGGCCAAACAGGTAATTTAGAAGCCGTAGATGAAATAAAAATAGAAGTATTAGTTGCTCCAGAATATATAAATTCTGTTGTAAACGCTATGTTACAAGCGCACCCCTACGAAGAACCCGCTTATGAATTTAGCAAAATTTACAACAATTACAATTGCGAAAGTTTAGGGTTAGTTGGCAATTTAAATAAAGAATATTCTCCCAAAGACTTTGCCACCATTGTTAAAAATAAATTAAATTGCAAAAAAGTAAGCTATGTTGCTGGCAATAAAATTATTAAGCGTGTAGCCGTATGCGGAGGTTCTGGAGCTGAATTTGTTAAAAATGCTGTACATAAACATGCAGACGCTTATATAACATCTGAAATAAAACACAATATATGGTTAGAGGCTAAAAATTTAGGCTTAACCTTGATAGACGCTGGGCACTTTAACACAGAAAATGTAATTGTAGAAGAGCTAGCAAATAAATTAAATAAACATTTTAACACCTCTTTATTTAGTGCCGCAGAAAATAACGTAGATATAGTTAACGTAATATAGACGTATAAATTAGGAAAGGGCAAAAAATAGATGGTTATAGGAATAATAGGCGCTTTAAACAAAGAAGTAGAGCTAATAAAAAAACAAATGGTTAAAATTGAACCAAAAGAAATATTGGGTAATACATTTTACAAAGGGAATTTATTCAACAAGGAAGTTGTTCTTTGTGAATGCAGCATTGGCAAAGTTAACGCTGCAATTACAACAACAGCAATGGTAATGGAATATAAGCCAGATGTTATTATTAATACTGGAATATCTGGTTCTTTAAACACTAATGTTAAAGTTTTAGATACTGTTATTGCAAATAAAATTTCATTACATGATGAAGGTGAAGAGTTCAGCAGATATTACCCATTTAAAACATCTTTTGACATTTTAGAAAAGTTAATAACCATTGCTAAGCAAGCAGCTAAAACTTTAAACAATGTACATATTGGCGAAGTTATTACTGGTGATGTTTTTGTAAACAGCAATGCTAAAAAACAAGAACTAAAAAAGAATTTTAAAAACGCAATAACAGTAGATATGGAAGTTGGTGCTATTGCAAAAGCTTGCTTTAGAAGTAAAACAGATTTGTTAGTTATAAAAACAATATCTGATGAAGCTGATGACAAAGCAAAAATATGTTTTGATAATTTTATAGATTCAGCTTCTGAAAAATCATCTGCTATGGTTTTAAAAATAATAGAATTATTACAGCAGTAAAAACATAAAATAATAATTTTACAATGTTTAAAAGAAGGTAAAAAATGAGTAATTACAAATTTGATGTACAATTATTACTAGAAGGTTCTACCACTTCGGCTAAAACCGTAAGTGAACACATAACAAAAAATTTTACAGGAGATTGTTTAATGGTAGTTGGTGATGAAAGTTTACTCAAACTTCATTTTCATACAAACACTCCATGGGAGATATTAGCTTATTGCGCTTCTTTAGGTAACATTTATGATATAATTGTAGAAAATATGCATAGGCAAGCTAACGGGCTAAAAGGTTAACTATTAATTTAATACACTACTTTTAGTGGTGTATATTTTTTTAAGGAGTATAATTACAAAAATGGATAAGCCTAGTTTAAAAATATTACGGGATGATTTTAAAAAACAAGAAGTTTATATAAATTTAATAAAAAAAATAAACAATGAATATTTAAAAAAAACTGGCAAAAAAAAATCGGCGTTTATACATACATACGGTTGCCAACAAAATGTGGCTGACTCTGAAAAAATAAAAGGTATTTTAATTAATATGGGGTATAAACTTTGCAATAATGTAGAAGAAGCAGATTTTATACTATATAACACCTGCGCAGTAAGAGAAAATGCCGAAGACAGAGTATTTGGCAATACAGGTAAACTAAAAAAATTAAAAAAAAATAACCCAGATACTATAATAGCTCTATGTGGATGTATGACACAACAACAACACATAGTAGAAAAAATTAAAAAAAGTTACCCTTACGTTGATTTAATTATGGGTACGCATTCTTTGCATATTTTACCAGAATTATTGTATAAACACATAACAAGTAAAAAAAAGATAGTTGACATAAATGAACGTACAGGAGTTTTTCCAGAAAATTTACCTACAGCAAGAAACGATAACCAAAAAGCGTGGGTACCTATAATGTATGGGTGTGATAATTTTTGTACGTATTGCATTGTACCCTATGTAAGGGGCAGAGAATGTAGTAGAGCTCCAGAAGATATTTTATTAGAAATAAAGCAATTAATTTTTAATGGCTATAAAGAAATAACACTATTAGGGCAAAATGTTAACTCGTATGGCAAGGGGCTGGCAGAGCATATAAACTTTGCCCAACTCTTAAAAAAAATAAATGCTATACCAGGTAATTTTAAAATAAGTTTTATGACATCACACCCTAAAGATTGTTCTAAAGAGCTAATAGATACTATAGCTGAATCTGAAAAAATATCTAAACACCTACATTTGCCAGTTCAATGTGGTTCTAATAGAGTTTTAAAATTAATGAATAGAAATTACACAATAGAAGAATATAAAGAATTAATAGATTATGCCAAAAGCAAAATAAATAATCTAATTTTAAGTAGTGATATAATTGTAGGGTTCCCGGGTGAAAAATTTGAAGATTTTATTAAAACAAAAGAAATTATTGAATATGTAAAATATGATTTTTTATATACATTCATATATTCTAAACGTGAAGGTACACCTGCTGCTAAAATGGATGATTTTATTCCACAAACAGAAAAGCACAAATGGCTTACAGAATTAATAGAACTACAAGAACAAATCAAAACCGCCGGCTAAGCCGGCGGTTTGCTCTGCCCCTACAAGGGGCTTTTACCAGCAGCGCCTGATGGCGCA
>CAKTAG010000019.1 GCA_934527325.1 uncultured Candidatus Soleaferrea sp. | reverse complement strand
GGTTACTGGCATTGTTGCAGGTGCAAGAGATGATAGTATAACTGTTGGTATTAAAACAAATTTAGCAAATTCAAATTTAAGTAGTTAAGCATTAGGAGCAATAATATCGCCTGTAGATAACGAGAACCCTCAAACACCAGGAGCAATACCACCACCACCTCCACCACCTCCTCCGGCAACAACACCTGTGCCAACACTAGCAGGTAGAGGAAGTGGGATGGGCGATATTGCCGCCGGAGGTTCTAAATTAAGGAAAACGGACAATACAAAAAGCAAAGAAGAGACACTTGTTAAAAGACAAGATTTTGTTTCTGAGCTTACTAATATCGGGTTAATCACATTAATAAAAAACATAAAAACGAATATTAAACGTATTGATAACATATTGAAAAATGATAAATGTTTACAAAAAGCAGCAGAGGACGAATTACAAAGATCTCACAAAAATGTGAATGATAAAGATTATAATGAGTTATTGAGTGCGAAGATAGAAGAGTATAAAGCAAGTTTAGCTGAAAAAAAACAATGGTTAGGTAATCAATTAAAGGCAGGGGCTAGAAATATTGATAAGGATAAGCTAGCTGACATAGGTGTTTATATTGGTTCTTTTACTAAACATATGGATGAAAAAGAAGTAGTGAGTGATAAGTTCAATGATAGAGATCGACTTGGAACACCTGAGAGAAAAAAAGCAATAACATCAGCTGCTAGCAGTAGGAAAATTTTGGGAAAAGAAAATGAACAAAAGAAAGAAGAAATTAATAAAATAAAAATGTTACTTAGTAACTATCAAGTAATAAAAGATCAAGCTGATATACTCGCTAATGCAATTAAGAATTTAGAGGAACAATCGATTAAACAAATTAAAATAGCGGGAAAGCATATTGAAAGCTTTATAAGTGGTGCAGAGGAGATTTCTGATTATAAAAATAAAAATATATATGCTGAATCGCCATATGCATATATATTAGCTCCAAAAGTATATTATGGTATAGCTGACTTTGCAACAAAAGAGATAAATGCTAAAACAATTAAAGCTTTTAAAGGACATGAACATTTTTCAAATTTACATCCATATTTACAAGCTTTAATAATGAAGCCAGAAGAAGAGTTGCTAAGAATAAATGACAATGTATTGGAACAAATAGTTAAGGAAATTCAAAAGCAATTAACTAAATCTTCAAAATCTAGCCAAAGTATGTCAGATACTAATAAAAGCAATAAAACAAAGGTTAATGTTTTGGATATTGTGAAGCAAGTATGGTATGGTAGTGAAGTTCAAAAAATAAAAAATGCAGTTAAAGTAATAAAAAGTGATTTTGAAAAATATGGTACAATGTTAAAGAGTGATGATAATGATTTACACCACTTAAATTTATTAATTGATTACGCAAAAAATATAAACGAACAAAGTAATGAGATAGATGAATTAATACCAGGGTTTAATTTACAAATGGTAAAAGTTATTATGTCAGCAGCAAATGTTTTAAAGAGTAAATTATCAGAATTATCTACACCATCTGCAGCTGCCATGGTTAAGAAAATAGACTACATAACAGAAGGTTTAGAGGACAAAAAAATATGGAACTTTGAAAAATTATCCGATGTATGGGGAGCTCTTAGAGATCTATTTAGGGGCATTCAAGGTTTATTGAACTATGATGATGCTAAAGAGGTAAAAAATACTAAACCAGAAGAGCAGAGCAGCAAATCATCAAAAGGTGTTAATAGTAGTAAAGTTCAAGAAATAAAAGATGCAGTTGAAGTAATAAGAAAAGATTTTGAACAATATGGTACAATGTTAAAGAGTGATAATAATGATTTACACCACTTAGGTATATTAATTAATCGCGCAAAAAGTATAAACGAACAAAGTAATGAGATAATAGATGGAGCAACATCAGATTTTGTTGTACAAATGGTAGAAGTTGTTATGCCAGCAGCAGATGCTTTAAAGAGTAAATTATCAGAATTATCTACACCATCTGCAGATGCTATGGTTAAGAAAATAGACGACATAACAAAATGTTTAGAGGACAAAAAAAATTGGAAATTTGAAGAATTATCCAAAGCATGGAATAATCTTAGAGGTCTATTTGAGGGCATTCAAGGTTTATTGAACTATGATGCCTGGATAAATGAGCAGACTGCTAAATTAGCTAAAATATTAGCTAAAATAATGGAGAATGGATTAGATGAAATGGTAAAAGTAGTTGCTGACGATCTTAAATTGACGGATAAGCAGACTGCTAAGTTAGATAAAATAGTAAAAGATAATTCAGATAAAATAGTGGATGCAATAATTAAAGATGTAAAAGATAAAATAATTAAAGATGCAAAGAAGTTAGAAGAAACTGATGATGCCAGTGAGCAAGAGAGTAATGAGAAATTAGCTGAAAAAATAATTGATGAAATAAATAAAATACTATCTGCTCATGAATCTGAAATATTGGGAACAGAGGAAGAGGAAGAAGTTGAAAACCCAGAAGTAGATAAAGAAGAAACCTCAATTCCAAAGCCTCCACCTCTACCAACTAGTCCAGAAGGAATAGCAATGATAGAGAAAGCAAAAGCTGAAGCAGAAAGAAAAAGTAAAATTGTTTCAATAGAAGAAAATTTGAAAAAGCTAGAATCAGAGAGACCACATTTAGCTGATGCAATAAGCAAAATAAGGAAAGAAATAGCTAAACCAACAATAACTTTAGATGAACTGCACAATGCATTGATGAATATCATAAGAGTATATTCAGGTAAGTTAAATGAAACAGTATTAGATATATGTAACATATTTGAAAATCAATATAAAGATGCAGCTATTAGTGATAAGAAAGATAATGACTTGAAAGCACAGTTGAAAAACTCTACGGCATTTGAAACAGCAATGAAATTAAAAGAAATAAATTCATCAAAAGGTAATAATCAACAACAAGAAGTAGGTGATGATGTGGTTGGTGATGATGAATGGGGTGATGATGATGAACAACCAGAAGTAGCACAAAAACCAGTTGAACAACCAGAAGTAGCTAAACAACCGGTTAAACAACCAGAAGTAGCTAAAAAACCGGTTAAAGCATTCAAAGGGCTAAACACGATATCTGACTGGGTGGAACGCAAAGCAGCATTAGAAGTAGATTCAACTTCAGAGCCAGCAGCATCATCAAATCCTGCAACAAAATCAGCTCCAGAAGTAAACCCAACTCCAGAACCAGCAGCACCATCAAATCCTGCAACAGAATCAGCTCCAGCAGCAAACCCAATTCCAGAGCCACCACCTCTACCAAATAGCCCAGAAGCAAAAAAAGCTGAAGAAGCTAAAAATGCTGAAGAAGCTAAAAAGGCTGAAGCAGAAGCTAAAGCTAAAGAAAAAGCAAAAAAGGCTGAAGCAGAAGAAGCAAGAAGAAAAGCTGAAGAAGCGGACAAAGAAGCAAAAGAAAAAATACGTGCTCTACGTGGAAGATTTGCGGACGATGATGATGATGACGACGATGATAGCGAGGAATTTAGGAGCTATGATCCTTTTTAATTGATAGTAATTAATTAAAAAGTTATAAGTATAATATTTTAAGGTTAATAACATAATGCTAGCATTGTTTTTTAACAGCGCTAGCATTGTTGTTTTTGTAAATAATAGGTAAAGTGTAAACTGTGTAATGTTAAAAATTAGTGTGTTGTTTTTTATAGTTATAATTTGCATCTGTAAAAGGTTTACGGTTAAAGTGAGTGTATTTTTATGAAACGGCCGGCTTTGCGTAATTTAAGTGTTTACATTTTCCTCTTTTTGTGGTATTATTTAATTGATCCATATTGTTTTGTTTTGTCACTTAACATTATACCTCATGTTTCAATATGGATCTTTTATTTTAGTATCTTTATTTTACAACTTACCGGCTAAAAGTTGTTATATTTGTATTGACAATTAGTTCAATTAGTGGTAATATATTAAGTTGATGGGATTGTAAAATCTCTGTGGTTATTTTTTTTAAGGAGGTGTAGCTATGCCAACCTTTAACCAATTAGTGCGAAAAGGTAGAAAATCTATAGCAAAAAAATCTACAGCGCCAGCTCTTTTAAAGGGTTTTAACTCTATTCAAAGAACAACAATTGACCAAAACTCTCCGCAAAAACGTGGCGTTTGTACTGCAATTAGAACTCAAACCCCTAAAAAACCTAACTCTGCTTTGCGTAAAGTAGCAAGGGTAAGGCTTTCTAACGGAATGGAAGTTACTTCTTACATTCCAGGTATTGGCCATAATTTGCAAGAACATAGTGTGGTTTTAATTCGCGGTGGGCGTGTTAAAGATTTACCTGGTGTTCGTTACCATACTATTAGGGGAACATTAGATGCACAGGGTGTTGCCAATAGAATGCAAAGTCGTTCTAAATATGGGGCAAAAAAACCTAAGGCTGGTGCTAAAAAGTAATAATATTCCCAATAAAATAACAAGCCAATAAAGCGGGCTTTTTTATATATATGCCTCTTTGTTAGCTAGCGGGAGTTTATAATACTTTCGAGTACTGATGATATCATTTTAATATGAAGGAGGGAAGTTATATGCCAAGAAGAGGTCGAGTTACAAAAAGAGATGTTTTACCAGACCCTTTATATAACTCTAAATTGGTTACACGTTTAATAAATAACGTTATGTACGACGGAAAAAAAGGTGTAGCACAACAAATAGTTTACGGTGCGTTTAATATTATAAAAACGCAAACAGGTAAAGAACCTCTAGATGTTTTTCAGGAAGCAATGGAAAATATTATGCCAGTGTTAGAGGTTAAAGCACGCCGTGTTGGTGGTGCTACTTACCAAGTACCAATGGATGTAAGGCCAGATAGACGTACAACATTAGGGCTACGTTGGTTAACTGTATATGCACGTCAGCGTTCCGAAAAAACTATGAAAGAACGTTTGGCGCACGAGATTATGGATGCTTGCAACAACACTGGTGGAGCACATAAAAAATGTGAAGATACTCATAAAATGGCAGAGTCTAATAAGGCTTTTGCTCATTACAGATGGTAATATAAAAGAAAGGAGATGACAAGTAACTATGCCAAGAGATGTTTCGTTAGATTTGACAAGAAACATAGGAATAATGGCGCACATTGATGCAGGTAAAACTACTACAACAGAGCGTATACTTTTTTACACAGGTATTACTCACAAAATTGGTGAGGTGCACGAAGGTGCTGCAACTATGGACTGGATGGAGCAAGAGCAAGAAAGAGGAATTACAATTACTTCTGCTGCTACAACTGCTTTTTGGAAGGGGCACCGTATAAATATTATAGATACTCCGGGGCACGTTGACTTTACTGTTGAAGTTGAAAGGTCACTTAGAGTTTTAGATGGCTCGGTAACAGTTTTATGTGCAAAAGGTGGTGTAGAACCACAATCAGAAACTGTTTGGAGACAAGCAGATAAATACCATGTACCGCGTATGGCTTATGTTAACAAAATGGATATAATGGGTGCGAACTTTTATAACGTAGTAAACATGATGGTTGAACGTTTAAAATGTAATGCAGTGCCTATTCAGTTGCCAATTGGTGCAGAGGATACATTTAAAGGTATTATTGATTTAGTTGAAATGAAGGCATATGTTTATTACGATGACCTTGGAAAAGACATTCGTGTTGAAGATATACCAGATGACCTAAAGGAAAAAGCAGAAGAATACCATACAAAATTGCTAGAGGCTGTTGCAGAACAAGATGAAGTTTTGTTTGAAAAATATTTAGCAGGTGAAGAACTAGCAATAGATGAAATTAAAAAAGCTATAAGAAAAGCTACTATAGATAACACTATGGTACCTATTACTTGCGGAACTTCTTATAAAAATAAGGGTGTTCAAAAGTTGCTAGATGCTATTGTTGATTATATGCCAGCACCAACAGATGTTGAAGATATAAAAGGTATTGATCCAGAAACAGACGAAGAGGTAACAAGGCCATCTTCAGATAGTGAACCTTTTGCTGCATTAGCTTTTAAAATAGCTACAGACCCATATGTTGGTAAACTATGCTTTTTTAGAGTTTATTCTGGAACAGTTAATGCGGGTTCTACAGTTTATAATTCAACTAAAGATAATAATGAACGTGTAGGCCGTATATTGCAGATGCATGCAAACCATAGGCAAGATATTGAAACATGTTACGCAGGTGATATTGCTGCTGCAGTTGGTTTAAAAAATACAACTACAGGGGATACTCTATGTGACCCAAAACATCCTGTTATATTAGAATCTATGGAATTCCCGGAACCAGTTATTCGTGTTGCAATAGAGCCAAAAACTAAAGCTGGGCAAGAAAAAATGGGTATAGGGCTTTCTAAATTAGCTGAAGAAGACCCTACTTTTAAAACTTACACAGATGAAGAAACTGGCCAAACCATTATAGCGGGTATGGGTGAGTTACACTTAGAAATTATTGTAGATAGGCTTTTAAGGGAATTTAAAGTAGAGGCTAATGTAGGTAAACCACAGGTTGCATATAAAGAGACGGTTAGAAAAACTGCAGATGTTGATTATAAATACGCTCGCCAATCTGGTGGCCGTGGCCAATATGGGCATGTTAAAATAATACTAGAGCCAAATGAAAGTGGTAAAGGGTATGAATTTATTAACAAAATAGTTGGTGGAGCTATTCCAAAAGAATATATACCAGCAGTTGATTCTGGAATTCAGGGTGCAATGCAGGCAGGTATTTTAGCTGGTTACCCGGTAGTAGATTGCAAAGTAACTCTTTATGATGGTTCTTACCATGAAGTAGACTCATCTGAGATGGCATTTAAAATTGCTGGTTCAATAGCGTTTAAAGAGGCTATGAAAAAAGCTGACCCAGTTATTTTAGAACCAATAATGAAAGTTACCGTTATTGTACCAGAAGAATATATGGGCGATGTTATTGGAGATTTAAACTCTAGACGTGGGCAAATTCAAGGTATGGAAACAAGAACAGGGGCACAACAAATAAATTCATTTGTTCCATTATCCGAAATGTTTGGTTACGCTACCGACCTTCGTTCTAAAACTCAAGGTAGAGGTCAGTACACTATGGAACCAAGCCACTATATAGAGGTACCAAAATCTATTGCAGAAGGTATTATGAACACAAGGAACAAAAAAGGTTAAACAGCAATTAATATATTAAAGTTTAGTTTTTAATAATATAGTAGCTAATTTATTTTATCTGTTAGCAACAATGTTGTTAAACCTAAACATTTAAATAAATTAAAATTTTTATTAAGGGAGGCCAAATTAAATGGCAAAAGCTAAATTTGAACGTAATAAACCACACGTTAACATTGGAACAATTGGTCACGTTGACCACGGAAAAACAACTTTAACAGCAGCTATTACAAAAGTATTAGGTTTACAAGGTAAGGCTCAATATCAAGCTTATGATCAAATCGATAAAGCTCCAGAAGAAAGAGAACGTGGAATAACTATTAATACTGCTCACGTTGAATATGAAACAGAAAAAAGGCACTATGCCCATGTGGATTGCCCGGGACATGCTGACTATGTTAAAAACATGATAACAGGTGCAGCACAAATGGATGGTGCAATATTAGTTGTTTCTGCAGCAGATGGTCCAATGCCACAAACTCGTGAACATATATTACTTTCACGTCAGGTTGGTGTTCCATACATTGTTGTATTTATGAATAAAGCAGACCAAGTAGATGACCCAGAATTATTAGAATTAGTTGAAATGGAAATTCGTGATCTATTAACAAGTTACGACTTCCCTGGTGATGAGATACCAATTGTAAAAGGTTCTGCACTTAAAGCTTTAGAATGTTCTTCAACAGACCCTAACGCACCTGAGTATGCACCTATTTTAGAGCTTATGGCTAAAGTTGATGAATATATTCCAACACCAGAACGTAAATCTGACCAACCATTCTTAATGCCAGTAGAAGATGTTTTCACTATTACAGGTCGTGGAACTGTTGCAACTGGTAGAGTTGAACGTGGCCAGGTAAAAACAGGCGATGAAGTTGAAATTGTTGGTTTAGGTGAAAGCAAAAAAACTGTTGTTACTGGTATAGAAATGTTCCGTAAGATTTTAGATTATGCTGAAGCAGGAGATAACGTAGGTATTTTGTTACGTGGTATTCAACGTGCAGATATTCAACGTGGTCAAGTTTTGTGTAAACCAGGAACAATTAATCCACATACTAAATTTAAAGGCCAAGTGTATATTTTAACTAAAGATGAAGGCGGACGTCATACACCATTCTTTAACAATTACCGCCCACAATTTTATTTAAGAACAACAGATGTTACAGGTGTAATTTCGTTACCTGAAGGTGTTGAAATGTGTATGCCTGGAGATAACGTTGAAATGGATGTTGAACTTATTACCCCAGTTGCTATAGAAGAGGGTATGAGGTTTGCTATTCGTGAAGGCGGTAGAACAGTTGGTTCAGGTGTTGTTACAGCTATAAATTCGTAATTTTGTTTAATAAAATTAAAGTAAAAAAATAACTGTAGAGGTAAATTTTTATTTGCCTCTACAATTTTTTTACTTTAATATTTTTAATATTAAGATTTATAAAAAAATTAAGTAAAGTTATATGCGAATATGAATTTAAGGTAAAATTTGTAAACTTTTCATAATAATAATTTCGCTATTGACAAGTTTTGAACTCTGTGTTATACTAATTTAAAAGAAAATATATTGAAAGTAGAAGGATGTGAAGTCTTAATATATAGGTTGTTAAACATTTTTAATTATTTAGCCGCCTATAGAGGGTTTTATGTTTGGGCAAAAATTAAAAGAGTTGCGAAAAAAAAATTTATTAACACAAGTTGCATTGGGTAAAAAAATAGGTGTTAGCCCAAGTGCTATAGGTATGTATGAACAAGGCCATAGGGAACCAGATTATCATACATTGCTAAAAATTTGTGATTTATTTAATGTATCTACTGATTATTTAATTAACACAACGCAGAAATATGCGATTTTTTTTAACCCTAATTTTGAGCATGATTTAACAAATATAGTTAATTCGTTTGTTCAAGCTTTAGCTAAACAAAAAAATATTACTTATAAAGGTGAAAAATTAGATCAGCAGGATATTCAAAAAATTATTGATTCTATAAAAATGGCAGTAGCTTATGCTTTGCATAAAGATGGATTTAAATAATAATTTGTTAACTGTTTTTTATAATATTTTTTGTATTTATTTTGTATGCTTTATAGTGTAAGCACTAAGGCCTTATTATGATAAAGACTTATGAACCATGTTAGGCAGGGAACTGAGCGGCATTAAGTAAGTTGCTTTATGCATTTTTAAACAGTCTTGGTGTTTACACTATAGAGCATACTTTTTTTATATTTTTTATTTGCATTTTTCATAAAATTAATTAAGAATATTTATTTTTAATATATATTATGCTAGCACAGTTGATGTTTGGTACAATAATATAGAAAATAATAGATTATAAGTTTTTAAAAGGTGGTATTTTATATGAATAGGTATATTTTTAAAAATATGATTAAACCTGTAGCGTTGGTTACATCTGTTGGTATAGCTATGCAAGTTCCATTTAATGTTTGGGCAAGTAAAGCATATGAAGAACAGTTGCAGCAAATAGCAGATGCCAATGGTGATGTAGGACTTTTGTTAGATAATATACCAGGTTTAAAAATTTTAAAAGATGAAGGTGTATTAGAAAAATCAGAAGAAAATAAATATATAGCTGTTAGTGGTAGTGCTGCTAGCGTTAATGAAGTAGATAGCGTATATAAGTTAATGAGGCAAGTTAATAGTGGTAATTTAAGTAATATTGATGTTGCTGATTTAGCTAAAAAGAATTCAGGAGCCTATAGTAAAGTAGAAAAGTTAAAAAACGTAGTTATAGATATTGCTGTTAATACAGTTTTAAAAGAGGCGAATTTAAAAGCAGGTAATGATATAAACACAAAACCAAATGAAAATATTGTTACAGTAATGAAATTAACAATGGAAGCATCTAAGGATTTACATTATGTAGTTAATGATGTTGTTATAAATGCAGGTAAGAAAAAAACACCACAAAATAGTTTTATTGGTGGTAAGGTAGAAAATTTAGTTTTTAGAACAGCAGATGCAATGCGTAGTTCACGTGGTGGTAGAGATTTAAGCCAAGAAGATTTGCAGGGTATTAGAGGTGCAGTAGAAGATTTAAGTAAAGGGGTAGAAATAAAAAAAGTTGCAGATGAGATGGTAAATAGAAATATGAATGTTGCTGCTGATGCTGCAGTAACAGAAATAGCTAGTAACCAGGTGGCAACGGCAATAGAACAAAGCGGCGTAGATTCACAGAATGTAGAGGCAATACAAAATGTAGATGCTGTAAAAAATAGTGTAAAAGCTATAGCAGATGCAATTGAAAGAACCGACGATGCTGCCAATAAAACTATAGAAGACTTTAACAAACAGTTAGAAGAAATGAAGTTAAAATTGCAACAAGCATTAGAAAAAAATGAACGTTTAGCTAGCGAGCTTGAAGCTCAGAAAAAGGAAAATGAGAGTAAAACTAAAACTATAGAAGAAAAAGACCAAGAGATAGCAGAATTAAATAATACATTAGAAGAATTAAATAATAAATTAAATGCTGCATTACAGGGGAAAACAAATGAAGAGATAGCTGAGCTTTTAGAAAAATCTCAAAGTGGCGCAGGTAATGGATTAACAGATGTGGTTGGCAAAATACAGAAAACAATATTAGCTATGGATTATACTGCAAGTGCTAATGAGATAAAAAAAGATGAATTAAATAAAGCTAAATCAGAAAATGAAGATGCAAAAAAAGAATTGCAGTCAGTAACAAATAAGGCTACTAGTAAAGATATTAAAGAAAAAAAGGATTATGCAGACAAATTAGTGGCAGCAAAAACAGCAGAGTTGAATTTGCTGGAAGTGCAAAAGGAGTTTAACCAGCAAGTTGAAAATGCTATAAAACAAGATTTTAAAGAAAAGATGGATGAATGGTATAAAGATTATGATACAACAGTTATAAATGCTTTAATTGAAAAGTTGGGACCTGAAATAATAAAATCTAATGCGCCAAAAGTAGATGGTTATGATACCATGGATCTTGTAAATAAAGAGCAGTTAAATTCAGAATTAGAAGATGCACAAAAAAAATTAACAGATTGTGAATTAAAAATAAACCAAGATGCTATTTTGGAAAAACTAACAAACGGTGAGGCAGACGGAAAAGATAAAGAAACGTTGTTGAAATTACAAACAGAAAAATTAAAAACTGCACAACCAACCCCAGAAAATGCAACAATCGAAACAACAAAAAATTATAAAACATATGCTGATAAAAATTTACTGTACAAACAGCAGCAATTAAAAAATAACCAAGATAGTACAAAAGCAAAAACAGAATATTTAAAAGCAAGTTATGATGTGGAAATAGCAGAGAACTTAGCAAAGATAGCTTTATTGAATGAAGAAAAAAAGTATATAGCAGGAAAGCTTGGAATGCCAACTACACAGAGAGATGTGAGAAGTCTTAATGCATGGCTAAAAAATGTGTGTGGAGCATTTACGACTGTGTTAGGTACTGATAAAGAAAAAATTTTAAACAAGATAGATAACGACAGAGAGTATAAAAAATTATTTAATGTAACATACAAGGATAATAAGGGAAACGAAATAAAATTAGCTGCAGACAATACAGACGTTTTGCAATTTGGTAAATCTGCTTTTAGTTTGAAACAAGCTTTAGATGTGCGAGCAGAAACAGGTGATTTAAGAAAAACTTATAAGTATAATGGTAATAATGGTGAAGAAAACATTAAACCTATAGAAAAAGAAATAGAAGATTTAAGAACTGTTATAAAAAGTATTAACGAAGAAAAACAAAACATAGTAGTTGATACTCAAATTCAGTATACTAAAGATGAGCTATATACAAATATAATTAAAAGCTTAGATGCTTTTTTAAGTATTAAAGAAATAGAATATAAAAATGAAGGTAATAAGAGTGAATATAACTGGTTTAATACTACAACAGTAGGAAAAATATACGAAAAAAACGATGATTTTCGAAAGATGGTATTTTATATTTTGTTGTTAAAAGATTTTAAAGACGATACGGGAAAAGATGCTAGTGAAAGTTACGAACAATTTATAGATAATGTATTAGCTAAAAAAAGTAAACATTATCAAGCAATGTTAGGCATTGTTGAAAAAATTAAAAAGGCAAATGGGTATGAAAGCATAAATAACGAAGAGAATTTTATAAAAAGCATTTTTAATAGTTTTAAGAGGTATATGAAAGCTGCAGAAGATAGTCAGCGAGCCAAAATAGATAATCAAGAAAAAATAGATGAAAAAATAGGAGCAGTTCAAGGCAGTAACATAGAAATAATAGAAGAGGTAAAGGTTGGTGAGATTACTTTTGGTACGGCAATGTCTGAGCCGCCTCCACCACCAGGCGGCTCTAATACACTAAGTGCCGAAGTAAAAGGAACAATAGGTTATAGTTTAATAGAGAATATTAAAGGATTGAAAGAAACTGAAACTGGTAAAAATTTTAAGACACAGTTCACAATGAAAACCAATTTAGTAGATTTGTTGAAAGATAAAAATGCAGAGAATAATAAGTTATTAACCTTAATATCTACATATGTAAACGATGATGATAGTATGAAAGATAATATAAAATCAAGGATTGATGCATTAATTACTGAAGATAAGCAAACAGCAGATAAGCTTATAAAGGGTTTAATAGATAATAGAAAAGAAATAAAATCACTACAACAAAAGAAAATGGCTGCAACCAATGATATTATAACTGATGTAGATAGTGCAATAAGTGATTTGAAGCAGCTTTTACATAACGAACAGGATGATTTGGAACAATTAGAAAACGACATAGATAAGTATTTTTCTTTAAGTAAGAAGCAGCAGTTAGCGAAAGAAAAAGAAATTCGAGCTAAATTAGATAGTTTGGAAAATAGTGCTAGTGATGCTACAAAAGCAAAAATAAAAGAATTAAGGGCTAAATTAAATTTAGTTAGCCAAGAATCAAATACATTAGAAGATCTTAAAAAAATATATACAGGTGACGATGAGTGGCTTTTAGATAAAAAAGAGGTAAGTAAAAAATTGAAAAATTTTGTTACAGAATTAGGAAAAAACTATACTTTAACAGCGCGACAAGAAATGCAGTTAAATGGAGGCTTAAACTCAACATTACCAGATGAAGTTACTCAAATAGAAAGTGTTATAGGGGAAGACAATGTTAAGATAATAAAAGTTTATTATCAATTATACGAATACCTAGACAAGGCAAGTAATAGTGTGAATGAGCTTGATAAAGAACGTTCTTACCAACAAATACATCGACATATTATAGACTATAGTGATTTGCTCCTAAAACAATTACCAATAGATGATAATCAAGATGATAATCAAGATGACCAAGATGATAATCAGGATAATCAAGATGACGATAAAGGTGACCAAGATGATAATCAAGATGATCAAGATGACGATGAAGATGACCAAGATGATAATCAAGATGATCAAGATGATGATAAAGGTGACCAAGGTAATCCAGGTGATGATGCAACAGGTACAGGTGGAGGTGCAGCAGGTCTAGCGTTTGGTAGCAGTAGCAGTGGTTTAGCTACAGATAAGGAGTTATCGGCATTATTAGAAGGTTCAAATACTATGTCTGAGGAACAATTTTACGAATGTCTTTATAATATAGTTTTGTCATGGTTAATAGAAGGTAGTATTAATTGTGTACAAGTAGGTGACCAAGTAGCTTATAAAGAAATTGTAAATATGGTAAGTAAAGCAAAGCAAGTATTTACAAGTGGCAAAAAAGATGCTATAGAAGATGTAGTACTTTTTGCATTAAAAACAAGGTTAAAGTATATAGAAAAATATACACCTTATTATACAGCATCTGGGTTGCTAGCAAAGTATTTTTCTGCCGATGGAACTGTGAAACAAGGCGTAGATGAAAGTGCAGATGTGCTTAAAAAAGTAGCTATAGTTGACTTTTTATATGCTAAATATTCTTTAGATAGTAGTTTTAATATAGCAAATATCAGCAATGTTGATAATGTGGTAAAAATTATTCAATCATTACAAACTACATTATACACAAATAAATGTGTACCCACCAACGACTTTTTTGATAGTATAATATATAAAGATGTTGAAAAAAAACAAGTTGATACAGAATGCATAGGTAATTTAAACCTTGTGGCAGCAGCTATGGTTTTTTCTGATGTAAGTAAAGTTGAAGGTAAAAGCGGGTTAAATAAAGTAATGAACACATTAATTAGTTACCCGGTTTATGATCCAGATGCATCTTCACAAAATGATTGGAGAAAAAGCTGTGAACAAGTGTTATTAGAACTTGAAATAGGTAGTTAATAATGTTATAAATAAAATTAACTTAAAATAAAAACCACCGGCTTTATGGTATGCCCCCTGTTTACTTAAGAGGGAGCGTACCACATTAGCTGGTGGTTTTTATTTATCTAAAAGCAATATAATGGTAATTTATTCCGCTAGTATTTAAATGCTTTACAATTTTATTTAATTGGTAGGTTTTAGTAGTTTGAGCAATAAAACCATTTGTAGTTGGAACTAACCCAACAGAGGCAGAATCTTTACTGCAACAAGCTAGAGATATTATAGTTTCCCCAGAGGCTTTGGCAACACTAACAGGTGGCATATTTTTAGAAAAAACAATAACAAAAGATGGGTTAAAAGGTAGAGTAATTAATTGTTGATCGTTGCCGTTGCCAATGTAAGAGCCAACGAAGTAAAAAGGGTTATTTAGTTGTGCAGAATCTACGTGAATAGAATTGTTAGCAATGTGTTCATCAATTTTTTTTAAGGTTGATTCATTAAAATGAGCTTTAGAATCTTTAACGTGAGATTTAATAGCTGAAAAGTCAACAGGGTCAACGTGAATGTTTTTATCTTGAGTATGAGCAGAAAGGTTAGATTTAATAGAATCAACAACAGAGATGTCGGTGTGAATTTTTTTGTCAGAAGAGTGATGAGTTAAAGAAGATTTTAAATCAGAAATGATAGAAGGGTCAATGTGAGCTTTAGAATCTTTAACGTGAGATTTAATAGCTGAAAAGTCAGAAGGGTCAACGTGAATGTTTTTATCTTGAGTATGAGCAGAAAGGTTAGATTTAATAGAATCAACAACAGAGATGTCAGTGTGAATTTTTTTGTCAGAAGAGTGATGAGTTAAAGAAGATTTTAAATCAGAAATGATAGAAGGGTCAATGTGGGCTTTAGAATTTTTAACGTGAGATTTAATAGCTGAAAAATCAGAAGGGTCAACGTGAATGTTTTTATCTTGAGTATGAGCAGAGAGTAGGGTTTTAACTTTTTCTAATTTGGTAGGTGTAGAGTGTAAACTTTTATCTTTTGAATGTGAGGTTATTGTAGCTTTAATTTCTGAAATATCTTGTGATGCAGAATTGAGTGTTTCTAATTGTTTTTGTAATTCAGATGCTTGAGATGCAGTAAGGTGTATATCATTATTTTTTATATGGGTTTCAATAGAATCTAGAGATTGTTTAGTGATGTGGACGTCATTGTTTTTTTCGTGAGTTGAAATTTTATTGTAAATTTTTTCACATTCTTCGTCTATTTTTTTATTGTCGTAGTTAAAATCATCCATACAAAATTTATCGCATTTTTCCCATTGATGTAAATTTAAAAAAGGTGTTTTGCTTGAACTAGGCATAATTTAAACCTCCTAAAGTTGAATTTAAGTTTATTGTGTTTCAAAATCATCCCAACAGAATTCTTTGCTAGGGTCTATTGCCATCTCTTCAAATTTATTCCAAGTTATTTCGTTGCCTATATTAAATATTACATCTAGATGTGCGGGTAAAATTTTAAGAGCGGCGTTTTTAATTTTTGTAATGTTGTCTAGTTTAACGTCTTTATTTTGTTGAGATATGGTAATAGATTCTTCACGGTAGTTTTCTGTTATTTCGCTATAAAATCCAGTTGATTTTAGTGAGTTTATAATTCCATTTTTAGTAAAATTATCTGGGTTGGTTAGTAAGGCGTGTAATATTTTATTTCGCCTGATATCTAAACTAGTATTGGGGTTAATATCTAAAAATAGAAGTTCTTCTTTTAATTGTAATCCGTAATTATTAGCAGTTTGAATAAAGGCTTCATTTATTAACTCATCTATTTGGTTGTTTAGTTGTTGTAAAGGTGTAGAATAGGTTAAAATTTCGTTACTTGTTTCATTTTGTTCGTGTAAATTATAAATGTTAAGAGGTTCTAAAAGTTGTTCTATGTTGCTTTTTATATTCATATTTTTGCCTCTTTATGTGATAATTGTAGTTATAGTTTAGTTATGTTAAGTTTATCTAGTGTTATTATTTCATCTTTGTTTAAAAAAACGTCTTTTTCTGGTGTAGAGAATTTGTAATTTTTAACACCTTTGATTTCAAAAATTTTAGCACCTAAAGCTGCTAAATTTAAAGGCTGTGCAACTTTTAAGTTATGAATAAAATTTTTAATTACGTTTGTTGTATTGGTGCTAACGTCTGTAAAATTGTAAGTGCTGTCAATATCTAGATCTAAATCTATGGTAATTTTTTTTGGTTTAGCTATTAAAACATCGATGTCTACATTAATTTCTTTTTTTTCTTGGATGTAGGTTTTTATTTTTTGTGCTAATTCATCAGTTGGTTTATTGGTAGCTATAATAATATCAACGGTGCCTCTGCCACGGTTCCTTGGAATAACATTAACAGAAGAAACACCATCATAATTCATAGCTAGGTTGTGGTAATAAGCGGAATTGCAACCGTTGGATATATTTTCAAAGTTATCTAATAACCTTTTTCTTAAATCGTTGTCGTCTTCTTGGTTGGTACCTCCCAAAAATTCTGTTTTGTTTGTAACAAGCTCTATTCCCTGGGGTGGGTTAACTATTTTAGTTATTGAATTTGCTTCAGTGTTTGAAATGGTACCTTGTGTGGTACATTTAGCAGGTATATCTATATTTAGTTCACCTTTTGTTATTGTAGCTGCAGATGTTGTAGCAAATTTAACATCTGGTTTTAATGGTGAAAAGCAAAGGGTGTTAACGGGTATAGTGATGTTGTTTTCTGCTGGTTTAGCAAGTGAAAAAGTTAAAATGCCAGAAGCAGAAGATGGTTTTTTTCTGGTTAACCCTCTAGTTTGGGCATGGTAATCTAAATATTTGCCGGTTGCAGTTTGTGGAAAAACCTGATTTTTTGTCCATTCTAATTTAGATTGTAGGGTAAATAATTGAGCAGCTAAAACTTTTAATTTTATGTAGATGTCACTTGTTTTAATAGGGGTTGTTCCAGATATTTTTTGGTATTCAGTTATCATGTTAGAAAGAATTTGCTCAAATTGTAACATTGTTTTATAAAAACACCTCCAAAGATGCAGAATAAATATTTTTATTGGCAGAGATTAAAATAAATAATGAAATAGATTTTAGTTGTTTGTTAATGGTGTAATCAACATTTTCTATGTTAATTGGGTAAAAATCTAAAGCTTCTTCTTTTAGAGTGTATAGAAGTTTATCTTTTAATTTATTTGGTGTAAATTGGCGTAATTTATCTACAAAGTTTGAGCCAATAGAGTTATCTAAAGTGAAAGAACCTTTTGGTATTTGTAGGTATAGAATAAAAGATTTAATAATTTCATCGGTGTAGCAATAATCTTCTGTACGGTTGTTGTATAGGTTAATGTTGTTGTAATTTTTATAAATAGATGTATTCATAGCAGATCCTTTTTATTTTTTATATCACCAGTTTTAGAAATTATTAATGAATTTATTTCTATATCCCCGTTGTTTAAAAATTTAATATATGCCCCAGAGTTGTTTTTTATAATTATTTCACCTTTGTTAATTTTTGTTTTAGAGTTATTTAAACAGCCTAAAGAAAATGGTTCTTGAGTTGAAGAAAGTAGAATAGTATCACCAACATCAGGTAAATAATAATAACCTTTTGGGGCAATAGTGGGTATATTGCGCTGCTCAAATTCGTGGCAAGCCGCAACGTTTTGAGTGTTTGCTAGGGTAACACAAGCTAATGTGGGGTAAGTATTATTTAAATTTTGAGTATTTTGCATTTTAAATATACTCCTTGTTTAATTATGTTGAATATAAAATGGTTGTTGTTAAATTAAAGGTGTGGTAGGTGTTAATTTTAAATTAGAAATAAGCTTAGAATTTGTAAACACATAGGCTAATTCGTTAATAATAAACTGTTTGTTGTGGTAGATAGTTGGAATAATATCATCAATAATAGCAATGGTATTGCCAGTAGCTGTTGGAATAATGTTAGGTAAAGTAACGGAAATAGAGAAATATTTTTGATTTTGAGAAGCTAATGTGTTTTTAATTTTGTTAGTTGAAAGGCAAGAAAAACGTTTGGCTTTAATATTTTTATTTACAGCTAAATCGTTGGTAATGTGGGTAAATGAGTTATCTGGTTGTTTAACAAAAACATCAGAGATAATGCCAAAATTTTTAGTATTGATTGTAATAGAAGAATAATTAAATAAGGTAGATGAAAGGTTGTTTGTAGATTTTGAATTATTTGAAATTGTTAACTTAGAGTTGGGGAATGAGTTTGAAAGGTATATATCTTTATTATTCAAAATAAATGGAAAAAGGTTTAAAGCTTCAGCTGTAAAAGTTTTAAGAACACTCCATTCGCTAGTAGCGGTAAAAACAGTAAATTTAGGTAAATAACAAAAAAGTTCAGCGGGGTTGTTATAGTTAAAAGAAAATCCATAAGGGTAAATATGTTTGGTTAAAATGTCATTTAAAGATATGTGATTATACATTTGTGGTTGAGCTTGGTTATCTAAAAGTAAAAAGGCTGCAGAGCGGGCAAAAATTTTAATTACTGTACCTTGGGGTGTTTTAGAAGTAATTTGTTCATCAATTTTTCCGTTAAAGATGTTATGATTTTTATAGTTTAATTGAATATCGGTAAATTTGGGGTAATAGAAAGAATTTGATATAAAAGTTATAGCAAGTTGGGCAACTGGTGATTGAATATTAGATGTAAC
>CAKTAG010000018.1 GCA_934527325.1 uncultured Candidatus Soleaferrea sp. | reverse complement strand
CCTTTAATATATAATCCTTCTTCAATTCACTAGGGTTATCAAAATCTTTACAATCTGTTTCGCATAAAAACCTTACTTTTTCATTCCAGATCTCTTCTGTATTTAAATCACTAGTTACCTTATTAACCTGTATTTTATTTAATTTAGGCTTGTTACAACAAGCTGTAAATATATTTAACATCAACACACTGCACATTACTACCCTAAATATATTCTTTTTTTTCATAGGTCCACTCCTTACAAAAACTATAATTAAGTATAGCAAAAATAAAAAACTATTAATAAAAAATTCAATTATAAATATATGTTCCACGTGAAACATTTTTATATTTGTTATTAAAACACCGTTACCTTTGTTCCAAAATTTTTTTTTGTTTTTTTCTTATAATCCTACAAATGTTAATTACCACAGATGTTAATATTCCTAAAATTATAAAAACTGGCATTAACCATTTATTATCTACGTTATTTATGCTCATTATTTTTGTCCATTCGGCATCGATTAATTTATTCATACCATCTGGCAAATGCACAAAATTTTCTGCCAAACTTAAAATCTCTTGGCTTGGATAAGCTATTTTGTTATATTTTACATCATCTGCTAATAATTCAAAAGCTTTTTTGTTAGGTGTGGAATAACCTATATGTTTAACGTTAGCCAGTGCTATTTTAGGTTCTAAAAGAAAGTTTATATATAAATAAGCCTGGTCAATATTTTCAGAATCTTTTGGAATACACATAGCATCAACAAATATGTTTGTGCCTTCTTTTGGGTGCACAAAATCAAGATTTTTATTTTCCTTCATCATAGTTATTGCATCACCAGAATAGTAAGGAGCTATAATAGCTTCTTCATTTTCCATTTTATTAAAAATCTCATCCATAACATATGCTTGAACTAATTTTTTTTGTTTAGTAATTTCTTCTGCTGCCTTTAAAATTTCACTTTCATTAGTGGAATTAATAGAATACCCCAATTTTTTCAATGCTATTCCAAAGCTATCTCTAGAATTAGAAAACATTAATATTTTACCTTTATAAGCTTCATCCCAAAGTGCATTCCAACTATCTATTGGCTTTTTTATAACAGCTTTATTGTAAACTATCCCAACTGTTCCCCACATGTAAGGTACAGAATATTCGTTTTTTTTATCATATTCCAAATTTTTAAAATTGTCATCTATGTTTTTATAATTTAAAATTTTATTAAAATCTATTGGCTCTAACATTCCTTCTTTTATCATTCTAGATACCATATAATCAGATGGAATAACAACATCATATTTTGCAGACTTATTCCTTAATTTAGCATATAATTCTTCGTTAGAAGCAAACGTAGAATAATTAACTTTTATTCCCGTTAATTTTTCAAACTCTTTATTAATTGCTATATTACCATTAGAGCCATCGCTTAAATACTCACCCCAATTATATACATTTATTGATTTTTTACTTTTTTTATACTGTTTGTAATTTACTGTTTGCGCAAAAATACCACCTAAAATATTAAAGATAAAAATAATTATTAAAGTTATTACATAAAATTTATTTACAATTTTTTTTACATTCATTTTACACCCAACATCATAATTACAATAAATTTACAATTTAACTTTTAAAAATTCTAATAAATCATCAGTTACAACATTTTTATTTATTATAATTGCACGTTTATTAAAAAACAAAACAATTAATTCTTGGTTTTGGTATTGTGCCTTTACATATGAATACGGCACATTAAAATCCCCTTCACAAGATGTTTCTGTAATGTATTCATCAAAAAACCTTAACGTTACATCACCCTTTGCAAACCTAGTTGTTTTATAAACTTTAATTGCATTTTTTTCTAAACTTTTAGGGAATATTTTTCTATAAAACAACAGGTTGTAAATCCCCATAAAAAAAACAAATAAAATTAAAAAATCTAAAAAATATTGGTTGTATTTGTTAAAAATTATTGTTTGCACCCCAAGCAAAACAGCTGCCAATAACATAAGCCCACCAGTTATATTCGCTCTCTTTTTTTTATTTACAATGTCGTCACCCAACAATAACCAATTAAAATTTATATAATCTGCTTCCGAGACATTATAAGTAAATTCAAATATAGGTTGATTATCTTCCATTTATTGCTCCTTTTTTATGTTAATTTTGTTCAATTAATTATAACATATTGAATGTTTATTTTCAACTTATAGGCTTTATAGTTAATTTAAAATCAATTATTGTAATATTTAATTTTAATATAATTATTTTCTATTTCTTAGTGTAGTTGCTGCTATTTGCGAGAGGTATACATTATTTTTATTTTTACTTTTAACTACTATAAACGAATATGGTATACAGTTAAAAACTTCTTTAAGTATCCCACTTGTTTGGCAACTATTAAGGTAATTTTTAGTTATTTGCGATATTGTAGTTTTATCCATATCAAATATACCAATTATATCATCTTTGTAAATAGCTAAACTTTTACCTAAATGTATATGTTCTATTTTTTTCATTTTAACCTCTATAACAACAAATTAGAATTTACTCTACGCATAGCTAAAATCAGTGGCTTTTTAGTTAACCACAAGCCTTTATTAACAAAGCCAACTAATTTTTTTAAATACCTATCTACACACTGCATCTAATTAATTTAATTAAAAGTTTTATTACTAGCAAATTGTAAATTCATATCTATAAGCAAATGTAAATATTTTAACATAATTTTCATCTTTATTAGTAGGTAACGTGTAACTTACATACCCGTAACTAACCCAGATGTTTTAACTCTACACAAGCAAATTGTTTTAACAAATATATGTTTTAGGCAGAATATATATTTGTTAAAACAATAAAATTAAAACAATACCCGCTAAAAATAAACACATTAATATTTGCAACGGATATTGTTTTATATCATTAATATTTTACTTACTTGCAGCAATAACTATTTTAGAAAAATCTAAAGCTTTTAAAGAGGCGCCACCAATTAAACCACCATCTATATTTTCTTTGGCAAGTAACTCTTCTGCATTACCTGCGTTCATTGAACCACCATATTGAATAGTTATAGAACTTGCAATGTTTTCGTTATATAATAAAGTAATACATTCTCTTATGCAATTAATAGTTTCATCTGCTTGTTCACTTGTTGCAGTTTTGCCTGTTCCTATTGCCCAAACAGGTTCATAAGCAATAATAATATTTTTTACCTCTTCTTCTGTAACACCATTTAAGCCAATTTTAATTTGCATTGCTAAAACATCTTTAGTTACACCAACTTCTCTTTCTTCTAAACTTTCCCCAACACATAGTATAACCTTTAAGCCTGCTGCTATAGCTGCTTTAACTCTTTTGTTAACTGTTACGTTAGTTTCACCAAAATATTGCCTACGCTCTGAATGGCCTAAAATAACATATTCTACTCCAATTTCTTTTAACATTTTAGCGCTTACTTCACCAGTAAAAGCACCTTTTTCTGCCCAATGGCAATTTTGTGCACTAACTTTTATATTAGTACCTTTGGTTATGTTCACTGCAGTTTCTAAGCTAGTAAACGGAACACCAACAATAACATCACATGATGCATTTTTTACAATAGGAATTAACTCTGTAAGTAGCTGTTCTGTTTCTGCCTTTGTATTATTCATCTTCCAATTCCCAGCTATTACTGCTCTTCTTAAGTTTTTATTCATAGATAAAAACTCCCTTCTGTAATAAATTTATTTAAAATATAATAAGTATACTAAGCAATAATTTTATTATAATTATAATATGCTAAATAACAATTTAACGGTATAATTCTGAATTTCAAAAAATTATTCAACCTCGTTTAAGCACTCTATGCCAGGTAAAGGTACTCCTTCTAAAAATTCTAAAGTAGCGCCACCACCAGTTGATATATGTGTCATTTTTTGTGCAAAGCCAAGTTGTTCAACAGCAGCAGCAGAATCTCCACCACCAATAATAGATATAGCATTTGAATTAGCAACTGCTTCAGCTATTTTGCAAGTTCCATTAGCAAAATTGCTAAATTCAAAAACACCCATTGGCCCATTCCAAATAACTGTACCAGCATCTTTTATAACATCAGAGAATAATTTAATTGTTTCTGGCCCAATATCCATACCCATGTAATCATCTGGGCATTCGCCTACTTTTGCCACAATAAAATCGCTGTTATTACTAAATTCTTTACTTAACACAGTATCTACCGGCAATAAAAATTTAACATTCTTTTCTTTTGCCATTTTTAATAAATCTTTTGCTAAATCTAACTTATTTTCTTCACAAATAGATTTACCTATTTTGTGCCCTTGAGCTTTAAAAAATGTATAAGCCATACCACCGCCAACAATAAGCGCATCTACTTTATTTATTAAATTTTTTATTACACCTATTTTATCAGAAACTTTTGCACCACCTAATATTGCCACAAATGGCCTTTTAGGCGATTCTAAAGCACCACCTATTACTTCTATTTCTTTTTTTATTAAATATCCACTAACAGCTGGAATATACGCTGCTACACCAGCTGTTGAAGCATGTGCTCTGTGTGCTGTTCCAAAAGCATCATTTACAAAAACATCACCAAAAGAAGCTAATTTTTTAGCAAAATCTGGGTCATTTTTTTCTTCTTCTTTATGGAACCTAACATTTTCTAAAAGAACTACTTCCCCAGGTTTAATAGCAGAAACTAAAGCTTGAGCATCTGGCCCAATAACATCTTTTGCAAGCTTAACATCTATTTTCAATAAATCTTGTAATAAATCTCTTACAGGTTTTAAAGAATACTCTGCTTTAAATTCACCTTTTGGGCGCCCTAAATGAGACATCAATATAACCTTAGCATTGTTAGCTAATAAATAATTTATAGTCTTTAAAGATTCTTTAACTCTTTTACTATTTGTTATTACACCATTATTAAGCGGAACATTAAAATCGCACCTAACTAAAACTCTTTTATTTGCTACATCAATATCTTCTATGCTTTTTTTATTTAAATACCCCATTTGTGTTCACCATTCCTATTAAAATAAAGTTTTAAAACCACTATGCAAAAAATAACTGCATAACTATTGAAGAACTACCCATCGCTAAAAAAAATAAGCTTCCTGCTTGATCAACCTTGTAACCTACTATATTTACAGGCGTTAATTCGGGCAATGCCTGCCCTATATTCTTTTATGTTATCTGTTTTTTTGGTTTACATGTTCCAATTACGCAAGTGTAACACAAACCAAAACCTTTAGCTAACTTAACACACTATATAAATTTAGCGGGGTTGCAGTAGCAGCCTTTCAACAGTTACCTAATAATTATATTTTACACTATATTTTAGATTTTTTCAATAACAAACATTAGCAAACATCAAAATAAAAAAATTAATAAATTGTTAATAAAACAGTTATAAAATTTTAATTAATTTATATTATAATTTTATTAGTTTAATTTGTAAGCCTGCTAAGCAACTTTTGCTTACACAGCTTAAAGATGTATTTTTTAACTACATTAAATATTTTTTAATAGTTAATTCTATTTTAACCAAATAACTATTTATTAATTTTAAATATTTTGTGAACAAAAAATATCTGCACCATAGTAAATCGTTATATTGGTAAAATAATAAAGAAAGGTGATTTTTATGTTAGATAACGAAAATAAAAAAAATACAGGAAATACAACAGAAAATGATATTAACAATTCTGCTACTGATGTTGAAAAGCAAACTGATTTTTTAGAACCGGTTGTTAATGATAATAATGAAAATAACACAGATGCTTCTTCTTTTAACGATGAGCAACAAGATAAGATTGAACAAAGCCTAGAAAAATATAAAGATATTTTTAACCAGGAAGAAAATAAAAACCAACTATACCAATGGGATTATGAAAAATACAGTAAGATGGATCAATTTGCCAAAGAAAGAACATCTAAAAATAAAGGTGTTATTGTTTTTGCTTCTATACTATGTTCTATAATAGCTATTTGTTTAATAACATTTTTAAGTATTTCATTTTCTAGTTGGTTAGGCAATATTGCATTTAATAACAAAGAAGATTTAACCCCACAAGAAGAAAATTATGAAACAGTAGAAATAACATATCCAGATAGTAAAGAAGGTTTAATATATACCTCAAACGACGCAACCAAAATTGCAAAAAAAATAATTCCATCTGTAGTTTCTGTTGTTCCATATATCAGAATGTCATCTATTTACCCAATTGGTATAGTAGAAGCAGGTAGTGCATCTGGAATAATTATGAGTAAAGATGGCTACATTATTACTAACTCTCACGTTGTTATAAATACACCAAGCATGGAATTAGTAAATGCTGTTAAAGTAATTTTAAACGATAAGCGAGAATATGAAGCCAAAATTGTAGGTGTTGATATTAACACAGATTTATGCGTACTAAAAATTAATGCAGATAATTTAACAGCCGCTGAGTTTGGCGATTCTAATTTATCGGAAGTTGGAGAAACTGTTTACGCTATTGGTAGCCCTCTTGACCTTGAATACTCTGGTTCTATGACAGCTGGTATAATATCTGCTTTAAATAGAACAGTAGATTCTACATCTACTATAGGTTGCGATAATAAATATATACAAACAGATGCAGCTATAAACCCTGGCAACTCTGGTGGTGCACTTGTTAACGAAAAAGGCCAAGTTATTGGTATAAATTCATCAAAAATATCTGCCACACAAATAGAAGGTATGGGTTTTTCAATTCCAATAACGCCATCTAAATCAATTTTAGATGATTTAATAAAATATGGGCATGTAAAAGGTCGTGTTAAATTAGGCATTGCTATAAGTAAAGAAATAGGTGATATGTTAGCTAAGTACAGCAATGTACAAACCGGTTTGCTAATCGAATCTGCAACAAACCCAGATTTAATTAATAAGGGCATTGTTAAATATGATATTTTACATGAAATTGATGGAATAAAAATAAAAGCTATTCAAGAGCTTAAAGAACAATTAAAAAAACACAAACCAGGCGATACTGTTCACGTAGTTTTTTATAGGTACGACCAATTTAATAATAACGAATCTAAAATAGAAGTTGATGTAAAATTAATAGAAGATGAAGGCATTTTAAATAAATAATTTTTTATAAAAATAAAGCTTCAACAGCTAAATATTAAGCCGTTGAAGCTTTATTTTTATTTATTTAATTTAATATTTTTAGCAGGTACTTCCTTGTTACCATTTAATAGTACACTTCTACACATATCTAACATTTTTTTATATTCAACATACATCGCACGTGATTCTTGTTTTAACTCTTCACTGAAATATATTTTTTTATCATCGCAACAAATGTATCGCCCTTCAAATATTTCCCCTATTTCCCCATCTTCTTTTTCAATACAATCATCTTCACCACATTTTTCGTAATGTACTATACTATTCATAAATGTATGAAAATATTCTGCTGTTTTAAAATCATCGAATGCACTTTCTAATTCACATTCAACAGCAGCTGTTTCTAGTTGCCGCCTGTTAAAATCAAAGCAACCGTTTTCTATTATTGCTAACTTTCTTTTATCTATTTCCATTACTCTTTTTAAATACTCTATTGCTAATTTTAATGTTGTACCTTCTAATTCTTTTTTTCCTGGCTCATATACCGGTGGTGTACCCACTTCTTTTACCGTATCTGGGTATACATTAATTCTAGGCGGTAATTCTAAACCTCCATATAACCCTTCTTTTTGTTGTTCATTATTAAAAGCTTTAGAACCTCCATACCCATTTTGTTCAACTTGCTTACCTTCAACTTTACAAGCATTAACTGGCAACGCAGCCGCTGCAAAAACACTTACCAAACATATTGAAAATAACTTTTTATGAATACTCACACTCAAAAACCTCCTTGCAAAATTTACCTTATTTTATTATAGTAGATAATTATAATTATAGCAACAGATATTTAAAATTTTATTCACATTTTTTAACATACCACCAAATTTATAAAACATTTCTGCAAGTCTGTAACCATGTAAATTTAATAACCAAGCTATTTGCTAACCACTAAAAATGTAGTGTTAGTGAATGGCTTTGTTTTTTTAGCAAATAATTCCTTTGGTTAATATATACAGAATACTTAATAGATGGTGGATAACTGTTGTTTAAAACATAGAATTTATATTTATTGTAAAAAACATCGTTGATTTATTTGTAAATATAATATATAATTAAAATATTGTATGTAGATACATACGTTAATTTAATTTAAACATAAAGGAGAAAATGTTTATGATGAACAAAGAAAAAATCATAAGTTTAAGTTTAGTAGGCGCAATAGGTTTAGGTAGTTGTATGCCAGCAATGGCTGCAAAAACAGATGGTGAACCAGATGCTAAAAAAGTTTGTTTGGGTAGTTCACTTGGAAGCTCGCAAAGTGGTGCTATAAATAACATGGAAGATGTATATGAAGATACAAAAAGAAAAATAGAAGAAGTATTAGAGAATATTACAACCACAATACATGGCAATATATTAGCAGAAGGTGAAATAATAAAAGAAGAAGCAGAGAAACAACATAAAAAAGTAGATGAAGCAGTAAAAAAAGCAGTAATTGAAAGAAATGAAATATATCGTGTAGGAGAAAAACGTCTTGAAGAATTAGAAGAAGAAATAGGAAATCCAGCAAAATTAGAAGAAATAACGGAGGAATATCTTGTAACAATAGAAAAAAAAGCAACCGAACATATTGCAAAATTAGAAAAAGAAATAGGAGATCGCGAAAAATTAGAAGAAATAAAAAAAGTTCTTTCAAAATTCATTACAGAATTAGAAGTAACAAAAGAAAATCTTGAAGAAATAAAAGAGGCAGTAGAAGAAAATGGCAATTCTGCAGAATTAGAAGAGATAAGAAAAATTATTTTAGAATCATTTATAACATTAGAAGAAAAAACAAATGAAGATTTAAAAAATTTATATAAAGAAATAATAGAAATAAAACTAAAAGAAGCAGATGAAAATTTAAAACAAATACAGAAAGAAGCAAAAGAACAACGTGAAGTAATAGAGCAAGCAACAGCGGCTAAATTAAAAGAATTTGATGGTGGAATAGATAAACAATTAGACATATTTTATGAAAAAATATTAGGCATAATTGAGCAGAAACCAGATATGGTAGAAACGGTGTATGATACATTAACAAGTCTAGGAGAATTAATAAAAAAGTTTGGAACATTCCAAAAAATAGAAACAACAAAATCAGAGGTAACTGGTATATATAAAGAAATTGAAAAAAAACACGATGAAATAAATAATATAGTAAAAGCATGCGAAGCAGAAGATCATGTACTAAATTATTATGCAGATAAAATATATATTGGTGAAATATATACTAATACTAATAATAATGAAATATTAAAAAATGAAAGAGAAAAATTTGCAGGAATAGAAAAAATTCACAAAGAATATGATAAAATATATAGTGAAACCAGTAAAATATATGATCAACTATCTTGGCATACTTATAATCGAATTTTAGATGAATTTTGCCAAAAAATTGTAGAGTTTAGTAATAAATTAAAAAGCTCTCCAGAAATGCTAAATTTACTTGAAGAAATATTTGGCAAAGATTTTAAATATATAGCACAGAAATGCAATAAGCTTGAAGAAGCATATGTAGCATGTAACAAAGCAAAAGAGGAAAGTGAAACATATTTAAAATTACGTAACAAAGCTGAAAGAGGATCTAAAGAATACGTTGAAATGCATAAAAAACTTATTATAAAAAATAGAGAACATGATAAAAATAAATCAGAAATAGAAAAATTAAGAGAAGATATTATTGGAAAATTAGAAATATTTATTAAATCGAAACATATATCGGGTTTAGGAGGAATAGAAGAATGCTGTAGAGATATAGATAAAAAGTATAAAGAAGCTATAGGTTTGGCAAAGGTTTTAGAAGAAACGAAAAGTGAATTTGAAATAGCAAAAGGTGAATTTAAAATAGCAAAAGATGCATTTAATGAAGTTGCAAAAAAAGCGAATGAAAAATCAAAAGAAGAAGTAAAAAAAGCAGAAGAGATATTGGCTAACCATCAGCAGTTAATTACACTAGCTACAGAAGGAAGGGTTGCTGATAAATACGTAGTGTTAGCGCGTGATGAAATAAGAAAAATATATGAAACAAGAAGAGCAGAATTGGTGAAAAGTGAGAGATGGCTTGGTACATTAAATGAAATGTATGAAACATGGAAAAGAGCACACTATTCTTTAGAGGATGAGTATGATCTTATTTTAAAAGAAGGAACAATTAGCAAAGAGATAAGAGTTCGTTTAGATCTCGAGCGGTCAGAAGTAAGCTTAACGATGCTAAGAGCTTTAGTGAAAGAAGCAAACGAAATATTAGCAAACCAAAGAAAAGAGTTAAGTATATTAGAAAAAGCATTGAAAGCAGCAGAAGAAGTAAAAAAAGCAGAAGAGATGTGATATAGCCAACCACGTTTCAGTACATCAGCTGCCAAAAATAGTTTTTGTAATTCACAAAGTAACGGTGCAAAAAAAAGCTGTTGATGAAACAGAAGTAATATCATAATTAATAATAATTAAGCCAAGCTATTTACTTGCACTAAAAATGTAGTGTAAGTGAATGGCTTGGTTTTTTAGCAAATAATGCCTTTAGTTGATATCTACATAATATTTAATAGATGGTGAATAACTATTGTCCAAGACATAGAATTTATATTTATTGTTAAAATATTATTGATTTATTTGTAAATATAATATATAATTATAATGTTGTATGTAGATACATACATCAAATCAATTTGAACATAAAAGGAGAAAATATTTATGATGAACAAAGAAAAAATCATAAGTTTAAGTTTAGTAGGTGCAATAGGTTTAGGTAGTTGTATGCCAGCAATGGCTATGCAAGCAAGTGATGTGCCAGTTAGTAAAAGTGGTTTTGGAATTTCATTTGGCAGTTCACAAATAAACCAAGAATATACACCTGAGCAACTAAGAAAAATTTTTAAAGATGCACAAAGTAAAATAATGGATACAAGATTAAAAATAAGTGATGAACTAACGTCCACTTTTAAAGAGGTAGAAAAATCATTTGCAGAAGGAACAAAATCAAAAGAAGCAATAAATAATTTTATAGCAATAGTAGAAATAATTAACGAACTATACAGTAAAGCATCCTGTGCAATGCAAAAATTATGGGAATTAATAGAAAAATGTACAACATTACAAGAGTTAATAGTAATAGAACAAGAAATACAAAAAATACATAAAGAAGCTGAAATTAAATGCGACTATACATTACCAAATATGTTACAAGGTGTATTAAGAGTATCTAATGGTGGGTATTACGCATTAACTTTAGATGAAAATGAGCCATATATTCATTATAAAACACTTGAAGACTTAAAAACAAAATATTTAGAAATATTTAGAAAATGCAGGGAATACAAACAAATAGCTTCAGAATTACCTACCTCCGATACTGCTGAGTGTAGTAAAAAGCAAATCGTGGAAGAAATTAAAAAAACATATAATGAATTTAGCGATGAAATAGCACACCCAGAAATATTTAATTTATTTAAAAAAGCATTTGGTGAAAGTTTTACATCTCTAAAAGATATAAGTACAGCACCTCGAAACTTAACAGAAAAACATAAATCTGAACAAAACTCAAAAATAAAATTTGAAAAAGCAATAGTAGAATTTATTAAATCAATACAGACATCAAATTTGGGAGAAATAGAAGGTCACAGCGATGTAAACGAAAATTATAAAAAATTAACTAATGTATATAAACGCTTAAAAATAGCTGAAGATGAAATTGAAAAAACAAGAAAAGAGTTTATTGAAATACAAGCTGCAGCATGGTTACAGGTAGCAGCAGCAAAAGCATGTAACAACCAAGCAGAAGCAGATGTTGATGATAAATAACAAATAACTAAATCAAAGGCCATAGCAAAATCGGTTTTTAAAACCGGGTTGCTTATAGCCTTTATTTTTTTGTTCTAATATGTATTTTAATTATTATTCATTCAAGTCAGATTCATATATTATTTCATCGTCACATTCATCACCATACAATACAAAATTACTAATACTCTTTTTACTTGGTAACTCACTAATATTTAGCATCTTTGCCTGCTCTCTACTACGCTTAAAATTATCTACATCAACATTTTTACCTACTTTACCACCTCTATAACTAATTAATTCATTTATTAAAAATTCGTTATTCTCTATTTTACTCCATAATTCTCCATCACTTTTATTTATAAAATCTTTATAACTTTTTTTACATTCCATACACAATTCACAGTCACTACACTTTATTACTTTTAAACACCTATTGCATACACCCATTTTAACAGCAGATTTACCCGCGCAAACATTACACAATCCATTATTACAAAAATATGTTAACAAAGATATATAATTCACTCTTTTACATTTTTTACACTTCATAATTTCATCTTGGCACAAACAATCATCACATACATATTCACTTACACCATACACAAAATTTATTTTATATGGCTTTAGCTTACATGTTGCACATTTTATTCTGTTAGAATAAATCTCTTTTTCTTTTATATTGTAAAATTTTTCTTTTTTTATACCGTATTGATTATCACATGTTATTAAAAATTCTTTTATTTCTTTTTCATCTTTTTCCACACATTTTTCACATAATAAACCTCTTCCTATTCCATAAGGTATTATTTGTTTTAAACATTTTATACACCTATTACTAGCTTCACAATATTCATAATTATACAAATATTCTGCACAATCATCACAGTACCCATTATTAGTAACACTCGCAAACCTATTTATTAAATTTTTACAGCAATCATTATTACATTTAATAAACTCACCATCTTCTAAACAATTATCACATACATATGTACTTTCACCATTTTTATTTGTAACTTTATTTATTGCTTTAGGCCTATTACCACACACAATACAAGATTGATTTTTACTACATTCATTTAATTTACTTAAATTGCCATCTACTACAAACTCACCTAACCTATTATTATTTGAATTTTTAGAGTTACCAATCACATTCAACACATTTTGCGGTGCTTTAGTAGCAACAATATTAAACTGTGATGCAACAACACATATACAACAAATTAAAAATAATTTTTTTATAAAATCTCTCATTTTTTTACTCCCGTTACAGAATTTATATTCTATATTTTTTATTGTAATATATTAGAAAAAAAATTAGCAAAAGTTATTTTTACAACATATAATAGCTATATAACATTTTTTTGCTCTAACAAAAACTATTTTTTTACATCAGGTGGTTATAATGGAAAAATACTATGGAGAACAATTAATAACTTTAGGAACCGCAATAGCTTTTAAATTAGCACAAAGTCTTACTCCAAACGAGCTTGGAATATTAGGTAGCTTATTTAGTGTTGTAGGTGACCAACTTGGCCTATTAGCAGATGCAAAAGAAGCTTGTGATTCAAATTATAATGTAAACTTATAAAAAAACACCAACAATAAACCTACAATAAATTTTTTTATTTCTAACCTTGTTTGTTATTTATATTCCTGATATAATTTATTACAGTGTAAAATTTTATACACTTGTAACAATCAATAAGCAGGAGATTAACAATATGAGGTTAGATAAATTTTTAAAAGTTTCTAGAATAATAAAGCGCAGAACAATCGCCAACCAAGTTTGCGATTCAAAAAAAGTTATTGTAAATGGCAATGTAGCAAAAGCATCTTACGAGGTTAAAATTGGTGATGTAATTGAAATTTTAATTGGTGAAAAACATACAAAATTTAAAGTCACCAACTTAAATGAACATACATCTAAAGCCTCTGCATTAAATAACTATACCATTATAGAACAATAAAGTAATTAATAATATAATAAAAATATCAGGGCTATTATAAGTGAGAAATTTTGTGAATCACTCACCTATAACAGCCCATTTTTGTTAAAATATAACTATTGATTTTTTATAATAAACACTATGTAAAAAAAAATACACTGCTAAATTTTTAAATTAGCAGCTAAATTAAAATTTAATATCTATAACTCTTACGCAGGGTAAACACTTACCTTTTTACGTTTTTTACCTAAACGTTCAAACTTTACAGTTCCGTCTATTACAGCAAACAATGTATCATCTTTGCCTTTACCTACATTGTTGCCAGGGTGTATATGTGTTCCGCGTTGGCGAACTATTATATTACCAGATAAAACAAACTGGCCATCTGCCCTTTTTACTCCCAAACGTTTTGCAGTTGAATCTCTACCGTTTTTAGTAGAACCACCGCCCTTTTTATGAGCAAAAAATTGTAACTCTAACATCAACAAAATATATCACTCCTTTTTTAAATATTAATATTTTTTTCAAAAATATTTACTTCAATATTTTTGGCATATTCTTTGCTAATATCAACTAAATGAAAATACAATGCTTTAACAAATAAAGCTGATTCTAAATTATTTTTACTTTTTATTTTTAAAATTATTTCCGCTGATTGTTTATTAATATCTAAATAACAATCTTGGTTAATAATATTAACTATAGCGTTTAAAACCATATTCACAGCCGAAGAAACAGCTGCACAAACTATATCACTACCATATACATTGTAGTTAGCGTGGCCTTTTATATTAAAATAAAAGTAAAAACCATCATCTACAAAAAAATTTGCAACTATCATTTTAACAATATAGATTCAATTTGAACTTTTGTATAAGGTTGCCTATGACCCATTTTGCGTTTACAACCTTTTTTTGGCTTATATGTAAAAACTGTTATTTTTTTACTTTTGCCATTTTTCAAAATTTTTCCAGTAACTTTAGCATTATTTATAGTAGGTGAACCAACTGTAATTTTTTCACCGTCACTTAAAAGTGAAACATCTGTAAAATCTACTACATCGTTAACTTCTGAGTTTAATTTTTCTACAAAAATTACATCACCTTCAGAAACACGATATTGCTTACCACCAGTATTAATTATTGCGTACATAAACCTGGCACCTGCCGTTTCTATAATAATCTCGCTGTTATAAGGTGTGATATTTAAAATTACATCAACTTAAAAACCAAAAACAAGCGGCAATAATAATTATACAATACTAGGTTATTACTTGTCAAGTTTAAAAATTTTAAACAATAATGTTTTTTATTAACTTAGAATAAAGCAAAAATTTAAAGCATAATTATTATTTAACGTACTATTAGTTTAATAACAATATAATTTATAAAGGGCGTGCTATTTTATGGAATTACAAAATAACATTAAAACTCCTCAAAATATAATATTAGAAAACAGAAAAAAACTTACTATTTCTGGTGTTACAGATATAAGTAACTTTGATGAAAATACAATATCTGCTATTACTACATTAGGTTGCTTAACAGTAAAAGGCAGCCAATTAAAAATAAATAAATTAAGTGTAGAAACAGGCGATGTTATTATAGAAGGTAACATTAGTAGCATGGTTTATAACGGCTCTAAAAAAGCTAAAAGTAAAAATATTTGGGCACAAATTATAAAATGAGGTGCAACTTTTTTTGGATATATTAATAACTAAGCAACTACTATATTTTGCAGAATCTATTTTAATAGGCTTTTTACTATGTTTTATATTTGATGCATTTAAAATATTACGGCTTACAATTAAACACTGTTATGCACTTATTTTTTTAGAAGATTTAATATTTTTTATTATTAGCGCAATAATAACTTACAGCTTTATGGTTAATGTTAGCTTTGGGCAAATAAGGTTTTTTATAATAACTGGTGAATTAATTGGGTTTGTATTGTTCCGGTTTTTAATAAGTAAATTTATAATAGCAATTTTTTTATTTATAATTAATACATTAAAAAAAATAATAAAATTTATTTTTAAAATATTTTTTGTACCTGTTTATAAAATTATATATAAATTTTTACACTATATTTTTAAAGCTATTTTTAATACTCTTATAACCAAAAATAAAATATTAAAAAAACTATTGAAAAATATACTTAACTTGGTATATAATTTTTATAAAGCTATTTTTAACCGCAATTTTAATTTAAAAAAATATATATTAAAATTACTAAAAAATACTAAATAGCTAATGTTATTTAAAGGTGCATTGTTAATGAAAAAAAATACCAAAAGTAAAAAACATTTTATTAAAATACTTACTATTGTTATTTCTTTATATTCTATTTACAACATTACAACCACTCAATTAGAAATAAAAAACAAAAAACATCAATTAGATATAATAAAAGAAAAATGTGAAATATTGGCAGATTACAATAATGAATATAAACATATTATATCTATAGAATCTGATCAACAATATATTAAACGTATATCTAAAGAAAAGTTTGGGTTGGTTGATCAAAACGACCGCGTTTTTATCGATATATCTTCTAAATAACAACAAAATTAATATTAATTAAAATATCTAAATAAAATAATATAGGAGGTTACTTTTTATAATGGCTTTTAATGTAGGAGATATATTAGAAGGTAAAGTTACAAAAATAATAAAAACTGGGGTTTTTGTAGATATTGGTAACGGAAAATCAGGATTTGTACATATATCTGAATTATCACATAGTTATATACAAAAAACATCAGATTTTGTAAAGGTAGATGATATTGTAAAAGTTAAAATAATATCTATCGATTCTAACAACAGAATAGGGCTATCTATTAAACAACTTACCCCTTTAAAACCTGTAGCTAAAAAAAATAATATCTCTTTTGAAGATATGATTAAAAATTTTAAAACATCTAGTGAACAGAAAATGTGTGATATTAAAAAAAATATTAACAACAAACAAGGTAGAACTAGAAGAAAACGGAAATAAAAAAAATAGATGTATTCGTTAAATAATGCGAATACATCTATTTTTTTGGTTACAAGAATATTTATAAGTAAGCTAACATATCATAATAAAAAACAAGCCGCTTTAACAGCCAGTTTGAAATTTACTTGCAAGTTGTTAGACATACTCAGATAGCTTTTAGTTTTGCCAGAGTACCATATCATCTTATATATCTTCAGCTATTTTTTCTATTTTTTTTAACCTATGGTTTAACCCAGATTTTGAAATATTAAATGGCAATGTTAAAATCAATTCAGATAGCGGCATTTGTGGGTTATTTAAGCGTTTTAAAGCTACAACCTTTAAATTATCATCTAAATAATTTAAACCCTTTTTTTCTATAATTTTGTTTATACATTTTATTTGGTAAGAAGATGCTGAAACAATTTTATTTATATTAGATGTCTCGCAGTTTACTAGCCTGTTAACCTTGTTCCTTAAATCTTTATATACTTTTATATTCATTATCTCTAATGATGATTTTGTAGCACCAATATATGTTAAAAAATCTTCTATTAAATCACTGTTTGTAAAATATAAAATGTGTTTTCCATTTATTGTTTTATATTTTAGCATAAATCCGCTTATTTTTAAATATTTATTTAATATGTTCGTTAAAGCTTTATTAGGCAGATTGAATTCTAAATAATATTTATTTTTAGGGTTAGCTATGTAACCACAAGCAATAAAACTACCCCTAATAAAGCTATTAAGGTGGTTTTTAGGCATTTTTTTATTATATATTGTTGCTATATATTCAAGAAGTTTTATATTCTGTTTTTCGTCTAAAGAGAGTATTTTATACAGTGTTTTATTTTTTAAAAGTTCTTTTTTATAGGTTACATCTACATCTGCTAATTTTAACATTTGTTCTTTATAGGCTAAAATTACCTCTTTATTTTCAGATGCTATTTCGATTTTTTTTACTTTTAAATTTTTTACAAATAAAACCATACCTATAAATTGGTACACATTGTTGTACTTATCTGTTGGTGATTCTAGTAACTCAAATTTTATTTTGTTCGAAAATAAAATTTTAAACACTCCTTGCGTAATTGTTTTTTAACAGTTTAATTTTTTTTTGTTTTTTGTTTTTATAAGTAGAGAGATAATATAATTAATATATAGTAGTAGTAGTAGGGCCTGTTTAAAAGTTAAAAGTATAAATTTAGCTAGAAAAATACAGGTTATTATTAAAAATAATGGCTGTAAAATTTTGATGAAAAAATGTTTAGAAGTTAAAAAGTAAAAATAAGGATAAAACAATTGTTGAAAACTGTGTTGAAAAAGTTAAAAACTAGTTAAAAGTATGGGGAGAAGTGAAATTTAAGTTAAAAAGTTAAAAGGGAAATTTGAAAAAGTTTAATGTTAAAAATTTTAAACTGTTGAAAAATAAAAAAAAGACAAATTTTTATTGCCTTTTTTTATGTAAAAACCAGCGTTAATTATCTCTGATGTTTTTTATTATATCTTGAACAGTTTCTTTATATTTAGGATCGGTTTTCATATTCTTTTCAACTTGCTGAATAGCGTAAACAACAGTAGAATGATCTCTACCACCAAATTGTTCACCAATACTTGCCATAGGCATAGAAAGTATTTCACGAATTACGTATATTGCTACTTGCCTTGCAATTGATATGTTTGAAGAACGTTTTGGAGATTTAATATCGCTAGAAGATACACCATATGTTTTAGCTACTTCAGAAATAATTCTATCTATAGTTACAGATACAGGTTGGCTATCATTTAAAATATCTTTAATTGCACTTTGAGCAATTGCTACAGAAGGTGGTGTTCCCGCTAAAAGTTTATAGGCTTTTAATTTTTTTACAACGCCTTCTAATTGACGAATGTTATTTTTTAGCCTATTTGCAATATATTCTGCAACATCATCTGGAATAACTATATCTAATAACTCAGCTTTTCTACGTATAATAGCTATTCTTGTTTCAAAATCTGGTGGTTGAACATCTGCTAACAACCCCCATTCAAACCTAGTACGTAAACGGTCTTCTAAAGTTTTTATTTCTTTAGGTGGACGGTCAGATGTTAATACTATTTGTTTACCTGCTTGGTATAATTCGTTAAACGTGTGGAAAAATTCCTCTTGAGTACTTTCTTTACCACCAATAAATTGAATATCATCTACAAGTAAAATATCTGCACAACGGTATTTATCGTGAAATTGCTTTGTAGATTCTTTTCCTATAGCATCTATTAGTT
>CAKTAG010000017.1 GCA_934527325.1 uncultured Candidatus Soleaferrea sp. | reverse complement strand
AATTAATACAGTAGTTATTAAGATTATTTTTTTTAAATTATTCTTTTTCATAAACCATTCCTTTCTGCAATTACTAACATGTAAATTTTTCACTTTAAAATATTATAGAATACTACAAACTTTTTACTTTTATTAATAAACTATATAATACATATATTTTAATTTAGCTAATATTAATTTTTTTTATATTACACTACCAAAACTACATTCTCTTCGCCTAAAATATTTTTCAACTCTTTCATCATTGTTGGGTTAACATCTGTCCACATACTCCTAGGTGCAACAAGTAATTTTTTTATATCCATAAAATAAATATATACCGGTGTTTCACCTTCAAAAATTTCTAAAAACAACTGGCTTTTTCTCATCTGTATACAATTTTGGGTTTCTACTTTTAAGTAAAGCCCTTTTCTTTTTATATTAGATTTAGTAGCAATATTATTTTGCTTCTCATAGTCATCTGCTAAAAATATATTATTAGCTATTAATTTTACATCACTATCATTTTTTATACTTATTGTACCATCTACTATTATAACATTTTCATCAACTATTAAATGTTTATATTTATCAAGTACATTAGGGAAAATCAACAATTCTATATTGGAAGTTTTATCTTCCACAACTACAAAAGCCATTGTTTGACCATTCCTAGTGATTTTAAATTCTATATTACTAATAACACCTATTATACTAACTTTTGCTTTATCTAAAAATATATTACTTTTATTTTTTACCCCATCATTAATACACAATATTTTTTTTAATTTATTTCTAAAAATTAAACCCTCATATTTATCTAGTGGATGACCAGAAATATAAAGTCCAACAACCTCTTTTTCCATGTTTAACCTTTCGTTAATAGGGAAGTCATCTGCCTCATCCATTATATATTCATTGTTATACTTTTTATTATTTTGTTCTTCAAATAAATTTAATTGCCCTTCTAACGTACTCCTATTTTTTTTGTTTATATTATTTATTATAGATGCATATTGCAAAAGCATAGGTTTTCTAGCTTTATGCAAACTATCAAAAGCTCCTGCTTTTATAAGACTTTCTAAATTTTTTTTGCTAACATCTTTACCACACATTCTTTCACAAAAATCATATAAAGATTTAAAATCACCATTTTTTTCTCTTTCTTTTATTAATTCGTCTATAAAACCCCTACCAACATTTTTAACTGCAACTAAACCAAAATTTATTCCCTCGGCAGAAACAGTAAAGCCTTTATAACTTAAATTAACATCTGGCGGACTTATCTTTATATTCAACCTATTGCACTCTTCTATATACTCTAAAATTTTATTTGTATTATCTAAAACACTAGTTAATATTGCTGCCATAAACTGCTTTGGGAAATGACATTTTAAATAAGCAGTTTGGTAAGATAGTATTGCATATGCTGTAGCATGTGATTTATTGAAGGCATATGCTGCAAAACTATTCATTTCATCAAAAATTTCATGCGCTACCTTTTCTGGAACACCATTATTTATAGCTCCAAGACATTCAACAGTACCATCTTCTTTTTTAGCCCCATAAACAAAATTTTTCCGTTCCAATTCCATTATATCAGCTTTTTTCTTAGACATCGCTCTTCTAACTAAATCTGCTCTGCCATATGAATACCCTGCTAATTCCCTACAAATTTGCATAACTTGTTCTTGGTAAACAATACAACCATAAGTAACTTTTAAAATATTTTCTAACAATGGATGTTTATATGTAATTTTTTTTGGATTATGTTTACATTCTATATATTTAGGAATAGATTCCATTGGCCCCGGTCGATAGAGAGAAATTACTGCAATCAAATCTTCTACACTTTCTGGTTTTAAGTTTTTAAGAACCTGCCGCATTCCTAAAGATTCAAATTGAAAAACACCATTACACAGACCTTTAGATAACATTGAAAAAACCTCTTTATCCTGGTAAGATATTTTTTCAATGTTAAAATTTTCATTTTCTTTTTTTATCATTTTTTCAGCATCATAAATCACAGTAAGAGTTCTCAAACCTAAAAAATCCATTTTTAAAAGGCCAAGTTCTTCTAAATTAGTCATAGTAAACTGTGTCATTATAGAATCATTTACCTTTTGTAACGGAACATAGCTATCAACAACATCTTTGGTTATAACTACCCCTGCAGCATGTGTAGAGGTATGCCTAGGCATACCTTCTATATTTTTTGCCATATCTATTAATTCTTTAATTTCATCGTCACTATCATACAGCTGTTTAAAATCTACAGATACATCTAAAGCCTTATCTATAGTTATATTTAACTCTGTTGGAACAGCTCTAGCAACCATATCGCTTGTTTGGTAAGAAATTCCTAAAACTCTAGCAACATCTCTAATGGACATTCTTGCTGCCATTGTTCCAAAAGTAACTATTTGTGCAACATGATCTGCACCATACTTATATATAACATAATCTATAACCTGTTGGCGTTTTTCATAGCAAAAATCTATATCAAAATCTGGCATACTTATACGTTCTGGATTTAAAAATCTTTCGAACAACAAATTATACTTTATAGGGTCTATGTTTGTTATACTTATGCAATAAGCAGCTATACTACCAGCACCCGACCCTCTACCCGGGCCAACTGGTATATTATTATTCCTAGCATAATTAACAAAATCATACACTATTAAAAAATAATCTATATAACCCATTTTCTCTATTATAGAAATTTCATATTCTAACCTTTTTACTATACTTGCCTCTGGGTTTTTACCGTACCTTTTTATTAAACCACTATAACAAAGCTCTTTAAAAAATTTATTATTGTCACTTATTTCATCTATAGAAAATTTAGGTAATTTAATTACTCCAAATTCAAAATTTACATTACATCTATTGGCTATATTTACTGTATTTTCAACAGCTTCTGGAGTTTCTTTAAAAAGCTCACACATTTCCTCTGTAGATTTAACATAAAATTCATCGCTTCCAAAATCAATTTTCAAATCTTTAACAGTTGAACCTGTTTGAATAGCCATTAAAACTTTATGCATTTTAGAATCTGCTTTGTTTATATAATGCACGTCATTAGTTGCTACTAAAGGTGCCCCAATATCTGCAGCTAACATTATTAGCTGTTCCCTTACTTTTTTATTTTGGTCATCATCTTTATTATTTTGAATTTCTATAAAATAATTTTTTTCCCCAAACACATTTTGGTAAAACATAGCTACTTCTCTAGCCTTATTGTAATCGCCCTTTTGCAATAAATTAGGTACTTCACCTGCAATACAACCAGATAAGCAAATTATTCCTTGATTATATTTAGTTATTAATTCTCTATCTATTCTAGGTTTATTGTAAAAACCCTCTTTAAAGCTTAACGAAACTAATTTTATAAGATTTTTATACCCCAAGTTATTTTCACATAAAAGCGAAAGATGGTACGGTTTATTATCTAATTTAAACTCCTTATCAAACCTTGTTCTTGGGGCAACATACACTTCACAACCGATTATTGGCTTAATTCCTTCTTTAATAGCTTTTTTATAAAAATCTATTGTACCATACATTACTCCATGGTCTGTAACAGCTACTGCTTTTTGGCCAATTTCTTTAACTTTTGAAATTAGCTTATTTAACCTACAAGCACCATCAAGTAAACTATATTCACTATGCAAATGTAAATGAACAAAATCTTTCATAAAATCAATTCCTTATTTTAGTAAATATATTAACAGACATTATTCATCAATTAAATTTTTTAAGTCTTTTTCATATAATATTTCAATACCCAAATTTTGAGCTTTAGCCAATTTACTACCAGGGTTTTCACCAACTAAAATATGTGTAACATTTTTAGAAACCGCTGCAACAACTTTGCCACCAAAATTGTGAATAATCTCTTTTGCTGCTTCTCTGCTCATTTTTTCAAAAGTTCCAGTAATAACAAAAACCATTCCATTTAATTTTGTTTCTATATTTTTAACCTCTTGAGTTGTATTAACTTTTGCTTCTTTTAACTTATTAACAGTTAATCTAGTTTGTTTAAGTGAAAAATAATCAATAATATTTTGAGCCATAATTTTGCCAAAACCATTTATAGCTAATATTTCCTCCTCTGTAGCAGAAAATAAATTCTCTATATCCATAAATTTATTAGCCAAATCTTGCGAAGCTTTTTTGCCAATACCTCTTATACCCAAACCAAAAATTAATTTTTCTAAATTATTTTTTTTAGATTTGTTAATAGAATTAAAAATATTTTCTACAGATTTTTCACCCATTCGGTCTATATTCAATATATCTTTAGCTTTAATGTAATACAAATCTGCTGGCGAAAATATTAATTTATTATTAACCAATTTTTCAATTAAAGATTCACCTAATCCTTCAATATCCATAGCTGGCCTAGAAACAAAATGAATTATATTCCTTAATAATTGAGCTGGGCAATTTAAATTTATACATCTATAAGCAGATTCTTCTATAAACACCTTTGAACCACATGATGGGCAATATTGCGGCATTTTATAAATTTTAGAATTTTCACAATGTTTTTCTACTCCTACCACTTCAGGAATAATATCTCCAGCTTTTCTAACAATAATAACATCCCCTATACCAATCGCTTTTTTATTAATCAAGTCTTGGTTATGCAACACTGCTCTAGAAACTGTTGTGCCTGCCAAAACAACAGGCTTAAAAACAGCTGTAGGAGTTAAAACACCTGTTCTACCAACATTAATTTCAACATTTAAAAGCTCTGTTTTTTTTTCTTCTGGTGGAAATTTAAAAGCAACCGCCCATTTAGGAAATTTAGAAGTTTTACCCAATAAACTTCTATCTGCAAAATTATTTAATTTTACAACTGCTCCATCAATATCAAACTTATAAGAATCTCTATCTTCCCCAATTTTTAATATACCAGCTACAACATCACTTATATCGTTAAAAACTTCGTAATATGGAATTACATTAAAATTCATCTTTTTCAATTCATCTAAAGAATCTTTATGGTTAACATATTCTACACCACTTACCTGTTGAACGTTAAAAATAAAAATATCTAATTTTCGTTTTGCCGTCACTTTTGGGTCTTTCTGCCTTAAAGAACCTGCAGCAGCATTTCTAGGATTTTTAAAATTTTTTTCATTTTTTAAGCTTTGTTCTTCAACCAATTTATAAAAAATTTTTTTTGGCATATAAACTTCGCCACGAACTTCCAAATCAATATTTATTGGTAACTCCATTGGTACAGATAGTATTGTTTTCACATTATTAGTAACATCTTCTCCTACATACCCGTCACCTCTTGTAGAAGCTCTTATAAATTTACCATTTTTGTACTCCAAAGAAACTGATAATCCATCAATTTTAGGTTCTAGTACATATTCTGGCTTTTCAACTAATTGCCTTACTCTTTTATCAAAATCATATATATCATCTAAACTAAAAACATCTTGCAAACTCCCCATTTGAACCTTATGCTCTACTGGTTCAAAAGTTGTTAGCGCAAATCCACCAACCCTTACAGTAGGGGAGTTGTTATCATAAAACTCTGGGTATTGTTTTTCAAGTTCTATTAACTCATGTAAAAGCTTATCATATTCAATATCATCAATTTCAGGTGCATCTAATAAGTAATACATTTTATTATGGTAATTAATTGTTTTCCTTAAACTAATTATTTTAGATTTTATATCACTTTGGCTCATTAATTAACTCCCCTATAATATTTTTCCCTCTATCTACACATTAAAGCCACACTGAGTGTGGCTTTAATGTGTTAAAATATTATTTCTTATTCTGTTGTTACTAAAGAATATAAAAATTTAATAACTCCATCTGTTATTCCTCTTGCTATAGCAGTTCTCGTTCCTTTTAAAGCTAAATTAGCAGAATCGCGAATATTTGATACCATATAATTTTCACAAAAAATAGAAGGGCACGCTCCAAATCTAAGCACATAAAAATCCGTCTCTTTTATTCCTCTATTTCCTGCTCCAATGTAACTAGTAATTTTATCAAGAATTAACGAAGCAAACTCTTTAGAGCGTGGATTACGATTAGTATAATGTATTGCCACACCGTTGGCTTTAATCTTAGTTGCAGAAGCATCTGAATGCATTACAATGTAAATATCAGGTTTAATATCCTCTATATACCCAACTCTATCACTTAAACTAACATATTTGTCAGTCTCTCTGGTCATATAAACTTTAGCACCTGCTTCTTCTAAACATTTTTTTAATTCTAAAGCATTAGCCAAATTAACCGTTTTTTCATCATAGTATCCAATTTTCCCCATCAATCCCAATGCACCTGGGTCACTTCCACCATGGCCAGGGTCAATTAATATAGAAATATTTTGCAACGGTTTTTCAGGGTTAGATGATAACACTGGCTTTTTTCTAAGCTCTATAGCTAAGCTATTGTTATCTTCATCAATGCCAATGTTATACCCCCATAAAATATCTTTTTCTTTTAGGTTAAATACAATTTCTAAATACCCATCTTCACTTTTGCTGGTAACATCATCAAACAACGAACTACTCTGCCTTAATGAAGATAAATCTAAATTACCTACAGTATTATATAACTTTACACTCAATTTATCGTCTACTAAATTAGATGTAAAAACTGGATTGCATGTTCCTTTAAAAGTCAAAATTTCCCATTTATCATTTTTTGTAAAGTTAACACCAGATATTTCATTATTTATTTCTATTTGGTCAAAAATTGGTTCACAACAAATTTCACCTACCCAGCCGCTTTGGTCACCATATTTTATTTCGTACATTCCATTTTCTTTACCTATTACTTCAGCTATATTACCCTTTTTTAATTCCGATATTACATTACCATCAATATGTGCTCGATCTTTTATAAACGCATTATTCCAAACAACTCTAATAGCTTTAGGCAATGAAAGTTCTTCTTTTGCATAGTAAATTTTACCTAATGAAGTTTTTTCCTCAACATTTCCATTATATTCAACAGTATATTTTACTGCTCCCAAATTATAACATTTATCATCTTGTAATGAAGATTCTAGATTTACTTCTATACTATATTTAGTAGTAACACCTTCTTCTGCCGATGAATTTTCTTGACGTAATTCAAACGTTGTTCCACAAAAATTAGCAGAAACTTTAGCATTAGCCGGTGCCATACAACTAAGAGTAACCTTCTTTTCTTTTACAATAACACTGCTACTTGGAAACACACTACTATCTATAATACCTGAATTTTTACGTACTACAGATGGTACTGCAAAGCCATCATACTTTGGATCTACTGATACATTTTTAAATATTGGAACTACCTTAGAAACATCCCCTTGTCTAAAAACGCATTGATAAAATCCATCTTCTGGTACTGAAACTTCAACTTCAAATGCACCATTCAATGTTCTTCCTTGATATTCCTGATCGTTTATATACAATGGTTGCTCAGGATCTGAAGTTCCAGCTATATAAAATTTATCATCTTTAGTTGTTGCAGCTTTTTCAGGGTATAGTATACCTAATGTCTGTAAAAATCTTACTTCCATTCTACTATCATCATCTTTACCAGCAACTTCACCTATACTACTATTAGTACTTGTAGGCGCCGTTCCCCAAACATTATAAAAAGCAGAAGAAAAAACTACGCTTGAAGTTAAACTAACAGCATATACACATTTAACAAATTTTTTCATATTATAAAGCTCCTTTTCTATATGTACAAATATATAATTCTTATATAGTTTATCATACTCTTTTCAAAAAGTCAAATTAAAACTAATACTAAAAATGTTTTTATTTCTGGTTTGTTAACTTAATTATTTTGTTCAATATTCTATTATTAATTAATAATTTAAACATTTTTACATTTTTTACCTATACGCTCATTATTCACTTATTTGCAACTTTAATTGTTATCATCTCATATCGTAATAAAAATAATATGTTTTCTATAGTGTGTTAATTCTTCTAAATATCAATTTTTAATTCATATGATATTTTTTAATATTTTAACATAAAATAATAATAAAAAAATTAAATATTTTAAATTACAAAAATTTTAAAAGTAGGTGTTAAATATTATGAAAATAAAAACACTAGCCATAAGTTTATTCGCAAGTTTAGGAATAGGGGCAATGTCTGCATTATTTACACTTAATTCAACAAAAATTTATGAACATTTAAATAAACCTGCCTTAGCTCCTCCACCAAATATCTTTCCAATAATTTGGACTATATTATTTATTTTAATGGGAATATCATCTTATTTAATATATATCTCTAATAACCCAACTAAAAACCATGCTTTAAAAATTTATATTCTACAATTGATTATTAATTTTATATGGCCATTACTATTTTTTAACTGTCAACTATATTTAATTTCTTTTATATGGATTATTTTGTTATGGTTAATTATTTTAGCTATGATAATTTCTTTTTACAAAATAAATTACCTAGCCAGCATATTGCAAATACCATATTTTTTGTGGGTAACATTTGCCAGCTACTTAAATATTATGGTTTACTTACTAAATAGATAAAAAATATGATTTGCTATGCTAACCTAAAAAAATTAAAGAATATAAATGGTCTATTAAGCAGGAATGTTTTCTGTACCAAAAAAGAAAACACTCCTGCTTAATTTGTTTAATATTTAACTAATATATTTAAATTATACCTTTTTTAGTTCTACAATATTTATACACATAAAATAAACCCAAATTGTTAAACTTTGTTGTATAACAATCGGGGTTCATTTTAACCAAATAATCTTTTTTATTTAGCACAAACTTACCTTTAAATTATTTACTCTTTTAAACTATTTATTTCATTAAAATATTCATCAAATATATCCAATCTATCATTTGGAATATCATATTTCATTTTTATTAATTTTTCAAACATATCTGTTTTTTCCATAAATTGTGATAGTGCTACACCATTTGAAATTATAGACTTAGAAACATCATAAAGTTTAATTATAACATTCATCATTTTTAATTGCTTTTCAAGCGGAACATACGTATCATCTTTATGGTATGCATTTTGTTGCAAAAAGCCTACCCTTATAACCTTTGCAATTTCAATAATCAGTTTTTGATCATCTGGTAAAACATCTGCACCAATAAGTTTAACAATTTCCATTAATTTGCTTTCTTCTTGCAACAAAGAATATATTCTTTGCCTTGATAATAAAAAGCCACTATCTATATTGCTATTATACCAATCCGCTAAATCATCTAAATACTCACTATAACTAGTATTCCAATTAATAGCTGGGTAATGCCTAGCATAAGCTAAAGATTTATCTAACGCCCAAAAACACCTTACAAACCTTTTTGTATTTTGTGTAACAGGTTCCGAAAAATCTGCACCTTGTGGAGAAACTGCTCCAATAATAGATATTGAGCCTTCTTGGTTATTTAAATTAACCATGTAACCTGCTCTTTCATAAAACTGAGATAAACGCGATGGCAAATATGCCGGGTACCCTTCTTCTGCAGGCATTTCTTCTAACCTACCAGAAATCTCCCTTAAAGCCTCTGCCCACCTAGAAGTAGAATCAGCCATCATAGCAACATGGTACCCCATATCTCTATAATATTCAGCTAACGTTATGCCTGTGTAAATAGAAGCTTCCCTAGCTGCAACTGGCATATTAGAAGTATTAGCAATAAGTACAGTTCTATCAGTAAGTGGTGACCCAGATTTCGGATCTATCAATCCTGAAAACTCTTCTAAAACCTGTGTCATTTCATTTCCACGTTCTCCACATCCAATATAAACAATTATATCTGCATCACACCATTTAGCTAATTGGTGTTGTGTCATAGTTTTGCCTGTACCAAAACCTCCAGGCACAGCCCCTGTTCCACCTTTAGCTATAGGGAAAATAGAATCTATTACCCTTTGCCCTGTAATAAGAGGCTGCTTTAGCGGTAACCTTTTTAAAACAGGCCTTGGTATTCTAATTGGCCATTTTTGGTATAATTTAAGATCTATAATTTTATTATCTGGTGTTTTTATTTTTACAATTGTATCTTTTAAAGAATATTCACCATCTTCTGCTACAAAAATTACCTCTCCACTTTCTATATACGGCGATAATAAGCACCGATGTTCAATTAATGGTGTTTCTTTACATTTAGCATACATATACCCTTTTTTAAGTGTTTCCCCTAACCTTACTGTTACTTGAACATCCCACATTTTTTCCATATCAAGGTTATCAATATTACTTCCTTCATCTATAAAAGCTCCAGATTCTTCTTCTAACTTTTTTAAAGGCCTTTCTATTCCATCAAATATATTAGCCATTATTCCTGGCCCTAAAACAACACACATATTATCCCCTGTACCTACAACTGGCTCACCTGGTTTTAAACCTGTAGTTGTTTCGTAAACTTGAATAGTTGTAAAATGTTCATTTATAGATATAACTTCACCTACAAGGCGTTTATTACCTACAAAAACCATTTCTAACATAGAAAAATCTTTTGTTTCTTTAACCATAACTACTGGGCCATTAATAGAATAAACTACATTATTTGCAGACAAAACATTACCACCTTTCATTTAAAACACCAAATGCTATTCCACAATGTTTTAATTATTGCTTTTTTTTGTTAACCCATCAACAGAAATTTCAAGCCAATCTAAATCAGCTTTTTCAACTCTATAAATTATATCTACATCTTTTCTCATAACAAAACAATCTTCACTATCTGGAATTAAAGCAACGTATATTGTAATTAAATCTTGGTTTTTATATTTCAAATTTAATGTAACAAAAGGGTTATTCAACCCACAATTATTTATATCTTCTTGTTTAGGGGCAATCATTTCAATTTTTTTACAACAAATGTTTTCTATTGAATTAATAATACTTGCACCGTCGTTAGAAATTTTTTTATTAATAGGTTCTGCTATATTATATGAGACTGTATTCTTATCTTTACCAGAAGTCTTATTTTTTGTTATTTTAATATTTTCTGGTCTATTGCCACCTATTAATTCAATATACTCCATATCTTTCATATTTACATCTGCTGATTTTGGTGAAGTAATAGATAAAGAAATATAATCTAATTTAGATTTTAAAAATGGTGCTACGTTATTACTAGAAACAAGGTAGATTTTTGAATCTTCTTTTTGTTTAACATAGTAGCCTAAATTCCCTGGTGCTTCATTACCTATAAAAAGTTCAATATTAATATTACTTTTACATTTTATACTTACCTGTACTTGTGGAACATTCAAACCATATTTTTCTAAATTGCTATTTCCATCTGTAACTATTTTATCAGCTATAAAACTAGATACTTTATTTGCTAAATCATCGTAAGCACTGTCGTTTCTAGGGTAATTATTTAACTCTTCTATAATCAATTTTTTATCAGCATTTTTTAAAACAGAATATCCACCAAATTTGTTAACAATATTTATATTATCAATATTATCTATAGGTTCATTCACTACATGTATAGTTTCTGTATCCGATTCTAGCGTTTCTTCTTGTTTTTTTTCTGGTAAAAACCTAATGCATAGTAAAGCAGAAGTTAAAAGTATAGCACTAGCTACAAGCATAATAGCATTTTTAGAGCTTTTTGTCATCCTTATCTATACCTCCTGCCCATCCAAACAGATAATCCACATCCTACTACTATTGCCGGTACAAAAACTACAAATATCAACCGCAACATATTTACTGTGTTTTGCTTTATGTTCATTTCTGCACCACCAAATTTTTTAGCTACTATATTAACACCCATATCTTTTTTATTAGTAGCATCACCTACTATTTTTAAATAAACATCGGCATTTGCAAGTGCACTTTGAAAAAGGAATTCATCTTTTATTGACATCACTGAACCAGAAACAATAACTGACGATATTTTTGAATTATTAATTTTAGAAGATTTTGCAACTGCTGCAAACGGCCCTTTAATTGTAGCTTGTTCTGGTGTTTCTATAGAATCATTACTATATTTTAGACCTACCGCGTTACCAGAAAAGCTTAATAAATTTGTATGTGTTTTTTCTTTTGCATCTGCTTCTAAAAACGTAACCGGCCTAGATAATAAAAACACAGTATAAGCATTTTTTTCAATTAAAGTTCTAAACAAATCTTGTTCACTATATTCAACTATTGCAGAATATTGGCTAAGCTGTGTCATATTTTTCTCATCATAAGCTACGGCTTTATCAATATTTATATCCCAATTCTTTAAAAATGAAGCTATATTAGGAAGTTCATTTTCATATATGCCAGAAAAATACAATACGTTTTTACCATATTCTCCATTATTTTCTAAAAATTTATTTAATTTATCTATTTCAGCCTCACTATAATCTTTTTGAGGTGCTGCTATAACAACTAAAGATAAATTTTGTGGAATATTTGAAGTTAACATATTAATTTTAGAAACTTCGTATAAATTATCTGTTAACAGCTTTTCAAAACCCGCTATTTCTATTTCTTCATGGCCAGATAAAATGCCAATTTTATATTGTTTATCTGCATTCATGGCCATAATAGCAGATGTAATAGCCTGTTCTGCCTTTGAAGCTACAATTTTTTGAGACATATAACTCTGTTCAGCTTCAAATAAGTTATCACCATTTAAAACTCTATGCCTACCTTGCATTTCTACTATTATACTATATTGGTTAACCTGCTCATCTTTGTATTTATTAACTAAATTAGGATTTTTTATAATATCATCATATATCAATTTTATATTTTTTCCATATTTTTTATACATCTTTAATATTTGGTTTAATTGATGATATTGTTCTGGGTAATATTGGTTGTTTATAAAATCTTTTTCTGGAGACAAAACTCTTATAGTAACATCACTATTTAAATTACTAACATAATTTTTACTTTCATCTGTTAACTCAAATATTTTTTTCGATGTCATATCTAATGATAAGCTATATTTATTATTCAACATTAAACTAATGGCATAAATTAAAGCAACTATAGCAATAACAGTTAATGTTATAATAGTAGCCATTGTTCCATGTTTAAACCTAGGGTTATTTATTATATTTTTTAATTTACTCAATTCTTTTTACACTCTTTTCTTATTTAGAATTTTAACATTAAATCCATTTAATAGATTTAAATATTAAACTGCCCATCTTCTCTTTTCAAGAATCCTTGTTGTTAAAAATAAAAATATAGTGGTCATTCCTAAAAACAAAACTACGTTTGGTAAAGAAAATGAACCATAAGTAAATTGTTGGTAAGGTTCAACAATCGATATATAAGCTAACGCCTTAGATATAAATGAAATATTTATCGATGAACTAATACCATCCATAAAAAACAACAATAACATAACTGCACAACTTGCTATAGCCGAAATTACTTGATTTTCGGTTAAAGATGAAATAAATATACCTATAGCAATTAATTCAGCTCCAAGCAATAATGTACCTATAACATTACATAAAAATGAAATCCAATCAAAGCCACTAGCAAAATATGTTAATATACCTGCATAAACAAATGTTACAAGTATACCTAAAAATAAAGTAACCATTGCAGCAAAAAATTTGCCTACAACAATAGATGCTAATTTTACAGGTGCAGTAAGTAATAATTGATCTGTTTTTAATTTTTTATCCTCGCTCATAATTTTCATAGTTAGCATAGGTAATAAAAAAATTAATATAATTAATAAATTCGAAAAAACATATTTTAAATCTGCATTATTACTTACAATAGATGTTGCATAAAAAAAGTACCCTGCAAAAAGGTAAAATACCGATAAAAATATATAGCCTATAGCAGATAAAAAATATGCTTTTATTTCACGTTTAAAAATAGCTAACATTTATTCTTCCTCCTCTTTTGTAACATCATCAACTATTTCAACATCATTAATATTTTCATTTTGTGTTACATTTGAATATTCTTCTGGTTCTAAATTCGTATTATAATCTAAACCTAATGTACCATCAGTAAGTTTTAAAAATACTTCTTCTAAAGTTAAATCTAGTGATTTTAATTCAACAATAATATTTCCTGCATCTGTAACAGCTTTCGATAAATTTTTTCTAATATCTTTAGATGGTTGAGGGTGAATAATAAACTTAAATTCTTCACCATTCTTCACTTCTAATTTTTCTACCATTTTAACATCTGGTACCTTTAATAAAATATTATAAATTTCATTTTGGTTCCCCAATGCACCTAATAATATTTTAGGGTCTGCACACATTGTATTATATAAATTTTGAGTTTGCTCGTTAGCTACAATTGTACCTTTATTTATTATAATAACTTTATCGCAAACTGCCTGTATTTCAGATAGTATATGTGACGATAATATAACAGTGTGTTCTTCACCCAATTTTTTTATTAGTGTTCGTATTTCAATAATTTGTTTTGGGTCCAACCCAACCGTAGGCTCATCTAATATTAATAATTCTGGTGCTCCAATTAAAGCCTGCGCCAAACCTACACGCTGTTTAAAACCTTTAGATAAATTTTTAATTAATCTATCACTCACATCTGTAAGTTTAACTAATTCACAAATTTCTGAAATATGCAATCTTTTATTTTGTTTTACCTTCTTTAATTCAAAAACAAAATTTAAATATTCTCTTACTTTCATATCCATATAAAGTGGCGGGGTTTCAGGTAAATACCCTATCTTTTTTTTTGCATTTATAGGGTCTTCTAAAATATCTATTCCATCAATTTTAACTGTTCCATTAGTCATAGAAATATAACCTGTTAAAATATTCATTGTTGTAGATTTACCTGCACCATTAGGACCCAAAAAACCTATTATTTCACCTTTATTTACATTAAATGAAATATTATTAAGCGCTAACCTATTTCCATATTTTTTAGTTAATCCAACTACTTCTATCAAAATTTTCACATCCCAAATTACAAATTATAATAAACAATAATAAACTAAAAATATTATAACATACAAAAAAAATTATATCAACAATAACTGCCATGTAGCCCATAAAAAATAATTTTTAGGGCTACATTCAAAAAATAAAATATCTAACATACAACACATAATTTAATTAGAATAATTTTCATAAAAAATTCCCAATTTAAAAAGTAAATTTTCTGAAAAATGCGGCCCTATAATTTGCATTCCTATAGGCAATCCATTAGCTCCTTTTCCACAAGGTATAGAAATTGCCGGTAACCCCGCTATATTAACAAAAACTGTACACATATCATTCATATACATTTTAACTGGGTCATCAACTAAATCTCCAAATTTAAATGCTGTAGATGGTGCTGTTGGTGTTATTATAACATCACATTCCTTAAATACGTTTTGCATTTCTTTTATAACTTTATGCTGAAAAAACTTTCCTTTTGCATATATAGAATCAACACAATCAGTACCAAGAATAAATGTTCCTAAAATAATCCTACGCTTAACTTCTGCACCAAAACCCTCGCCCCTTGTATTTTCGTACATTTCTTCTAATGAGTTGTAATTTTCTGTTCTATATCCATACTTTACGCCATCAAACCTAGCTAAGTTAGACGACGCTTCTGCCGGAAGAATTATATGGTAAGCCGCTAAAGCCTCTTCACCTTTAGGTAGCATCACTTCTTTAATAACAGCTCCATTATCTTCAAACAAATTTATAGCTTGCTTTACATTAACTGCTACATGTTCATCAACACCAGCACCAAAATATTCTTCCGATATTCCAATTCTAAGACCTTTTATATCAAAGTTATTTAAATTTTCTAATATATTATGGTCAACCTCAGAAGTTGTTGCATCTTTTTCATCAAAACCACAAATAGCTCTATATAGCATTGCAACATCATCAACTGTTTTAGCTATTGGGCCTATTTGGTCTAACGACGATGCTAATGCAATTAAACCATATCTAGAAACTGCACCATAAGTTGGCTTTAACCCTACTAAACCGCAAAAAGCTGCTGGAACACGTATTGAACCTCCAGTATCACTTCCTAAACTCATAATAGCTTCTTTTCCCGCCACCGATGCAACCGGACCACTAGAAGAACCACCCGGCACATATTCTAAATTAATTGGGTTACATGTTTTTCCAAAATACGAATATTCACCAGATGATCCCATCGCAAATTCATCTAAATTTAATTTACCTGTAAATACAACATCATTATTTTTTAACCTTTCAATTACTGTTGCATCATATGGTGAAATAAAATTTTTTAACATTTTAGAAGCACAAGTAGTAGGTGTGTTTTTCATACATATATTATCTTTTATACCAATGGGAATTCCTGCTAAATTAGAAAGTTTTTCACCTTTTGATATTTTTTCATCAACTTCTTTAGCTTTACTTAATGCCTCATCTTTCAACACTGTTATATATGCATTTATATCTTTTTCTTTTTTATTTATCTCATCAAAAACATCATTTGTAATTTCTACCGAACTACATTCTTTGTTTTTCAACATCACAGATAATTTTGTTGCTGTAAATTCATTCAAATTCATTATAATGCTACCCCTTTTCTTAATTTACAGTTTTTGGTACTACTATGCATCCAGCATAAGCTTTTGGTGCATTATTTATCAACTCTTTATTATTCATAGAAGGTTTTATAATGTCATTTCTATATTTCATATTTACAAGGTCATTTAATAATACATCTTCTAGCTTTTCATTTTCACTTATTCCCATATCCACTTTATCTAATTTTTCAAGCATTTTTATTATGCCTTTAATACTTTTTTCTAAATTAATTTTTTCTTGTTGAGTTATTTTTATTTTGGCAAGTTTAGCTATTTTTTCAACATCAACATTCATAACACACACCCCTATTTAAAAAGTATTATTTTACTTATTTAAAACAATAGTATCTTTTATTTTTTGTTCTGAATTTTTAATAAGGTTGAATAAAGAAGTGCATAACAATGGGTATTCCTTATGCAATACTTCTGTAGACATATCAAAAAAATCTTTATCGCTACCTATTTTATCCAAATTATCAACTGGCTTATTCTTAACCATAGATATTACCTTATATTCTGCAACTTTCATACTTGCATCAGCATAACTGTTAGCTATAATTTCAGGTATTTTAAACATTTCAACATTATTTTTTTTAGTAGATATATGTAAAACTCTAATCATTCTATAAACAGAAAGCATCATAAAGTAAGAAACTTCCATAATTAAATTACTGTTTTTACATTTAGCTAACATATCAAAAATAACTGTTAAAGAGTTGGATATAAGCTTTTTATTAAGTGTAACTATTATATTAGTATTCATAGATTTTTTAGAATCCACTGCATCACCATCTGGAACATCTTCAACTAAAATGGTACTTCCTGTTTTGTCAGCCGATCTCCCCAACAAATAATCACAAGAAACACCATAGAAATCTGCACACTTAACAACAAAATTAAGTCCACATTCCCTAACTCCTTTTTCATAATGAGAAAGCAACGCTTGAGATATTCCTAAACTATTAGCTACACTTTTTTGGCTTAGCCCTTTTTCTTTTCTAAGTAATGTTAAAATTCTTGCAAAATCCTGGTTCATTTATACTAATCCTCCAAAAAATACATAAATAATTCAAAGCTTTTAAACCAATGTTAATCAACATAAGGTGTAAATAATTTCATTATTTTCATTAACACTAAAGCTAACTTCTTTAAGCGTATTATCAATATTTTCTATAATAATGTTACATAATTTGTTTTCTATTTTTTGCCTTATAGCTCTCTCTAAATCTCTTACTCCACCTTTTTTATTATACGCATCTTCTACAATTAGGTTTAAAACCGATTCTGAACATTCAAGTTTTATGCCTTTAGAATTCAATAAATCCTCTTTTAATTCTTTAACAATTATTTTGCTAATTTTTTTATATTTTTAAAAACAATTATTTCACCAACTCTAGCTAAAAACTCTGGCCTTAAAAATTCAGTTAATGCTTTTTTTGCTTTTTCAACAGATAATTGATCAACTACTTTATTAAAACCCAATCCAGATTCTTTATAATTACTACCCGCATTAGAAGTCATTATTATTATGGTGTTTTCAAACGAAACTTGCCTACCATGTGAATCAGTTATCTTTCCATCATCTAATATTTGCAAAAGAATATTCATAACATCTGGATGAGCTTTTTCAATTTCATCAAATAAAACAACTGAATATGGTTTTCTTCTAACTTTTTCAGTTAGTTGCCCCGCTTCATCGTAACCCACATAACCTGGAGGTGAACCAATAATTTTAGAAACAGAAAATTTCTCCATATACTCGGACATATCTAACCTTATAAGTGGGTCAACACCTTCGAATAATTCTTTAGCTAAAACTTGCGCCAATTTTGTTTTTCCCACACCAGTTGGGCCAACAAAAATAAATGATGCCGGTTTAACATTAGGCCGTATTTGTATTCTTGAGCGTTTTACTGCTAAAACCAAACTTTCTACAGCCTCATCTTGACCTATAACCTTTTCTTTAATTGATTTTTCTAAAGATACTAGCTTTTTGAATTCTTTTTCTTTTATTTTAGATGCTGGAATACCTGTCCATAACTCTATTACTTTAGCTAAATGCTCTTCAGTTATTTTTATATTTTTAATTTTCTTTTCTAATTTGTGAATTTTTTCTTCTTCTTTCAAGATTTCAGCTTTAGTTTTCGCAATCTTTTCATAGTCAATAACTTCCATAGATTCCAAATCTTCTAAAAACTCTTTATTTTCTATGATGTTTTTTTTAGCTTTAAAAAATACATCTAAATCTTTATTAGCCAACGAAGCACAAGAACAAGCTTCATCTATTAAATCAATAGCCTTATCTGGTAAAAACCTATCTGTAATGTACCTTTCAGATAATTCTACTGCTCTTTTTATTACACTGTTACTTAATTTAACGTTATGGTACTGTTCATAATAATCTTTCACACCTAAGAGTATATCTACCGTTTCATTTATTGTAGATTCTTCTACTATAACTGGTTGAAACCTTCTTTCCAAAGCAGAATCTTTTTCTATATACTTTCTATATTCATTAAAAGTAGTAGCTCCTATAACTTGAACTTCACCTCTAGATAATGCCGGTTTTAAAATATTAGCTGCACTCATAGTACCTTCTGAATCGCCTGTTCCAACTAAATTGTGTACTTCATCTATAAACAGAATTATATTACCAGCAGTTTTAACCTCTTCTAACAAACCTTTAACTCTACTTTCAAACTGACCTCTAAATTGTGTGCCCGC
>CAKTAG010000016.1 GCA_934527325.1 uncultured Candidatus Soleaferrea sp. | reverse complement strand
TATCGAATGAAAAGAAGAACTGGAGAACTACCGTTTTCTGTTATCGATTTTCTTTAACATCGCTTTTAGCCACTCCTTAATTTTTTAAACTATAGAAATATAAGAACTAATATGTTATAATTATAAAATAAAATTTATAATTTTTATAAGGATGGTTTTTTTAATGAGATCAGCAGGAATTTTATTGCCTGTATTTTCTTTACCTGGAAATGAGGGAATAGGAACATTAGGCGAAAATGCTTACAGTTTTATAGATTTTTTATTTGAATCTAAGCAAAAATATTGGCACTTACCACCTATTAGCCATGTAAACAGCACTGGTTCCCCTTATTGTACTTACTCTATTTTAGCTGGTAACATATACTTAATAGATATAAAAAAATTAGTCGAGCAAAATTTACTAGATAAAAAATCTTACCAAAAATACATAAAAAATTTTTACACAGATAATTTAAAAATAAATTATAAAAAACTTGATATTTATAAATTTTATATATTAGAACAAGCATTTAAACAAAGTTACAACAAAATTAAACACAACATAGAAAAATTTAGAGCTAACAATAGCTTTTGGTTAGAAGATTACACATTATATATTTGTTTAAAAAAATATGTTTTTGAAAATAAGCCGTGGCAACAATGGGACGATGCTGTTAAAAATAGAAAAAAATTAACATTAGATATATATAAAGAACAATTAAAAGATAAAATAGATTTTTGGGTATTCCTTCAATATTTATTTTACTCCCAGTGGTTTGCATTAAAAAAATACGCTAATTCTAAAAACATAAAAATACTTGGTGAATTTCCTTTTTACTGTGAGTTAGATAGTGCAAATGTTTGGGCAAAACCTAATTTATTTATGCTAGATAAAGATAAACACCCTACCCAAAAATTATTTCACGAACAACAAGTTATTTACAATAAATATTCTTTTAACACTAAAGCAGTTTACAATCTAAAAGAACTCAAAAAAACAAATTACAGATTTTTAACCAAAAAAATACAATTTCTATACAAAGTATATGACGAATTAATTATAGATAATTTCGACCAATACGATAACTATAAAGTAATTGAAAAAGATTCTGCATCTGGCAAATTTGAATTACAAAAATTCACAGAAAAACCTGGTATAAAAGATGCCGTTTTTAAAATTTTAGAAACCAGGATTTTATTTTTTAAACCTATTTTATATGACTGCAATTATAATAAAAAACCTAATAACAAAAATTACAAATTCCCTATTATAAAAATAATGCAATCTGCTTTTTCCGAAGAAAAATGTGAAATATGTTTACCTCATAACTATTCATCTACAGATGTGATTTTTACCAGTTCATATGTTTTTTCAAATTTAAAACAATGGAAAAATAAACTACCTTCTATTGAAAAAAAATATTGCTGCCAATATATTAAACCAACATCTAAAACAAAGTTTAACTACGCTTTTATTACATCTGCATACCAAAGTGCTGCAGAAAAAATAATAACCCCTATTCAAGATGTTGTAAGCTTACGCAATAAAATGGCTTTATACAACACTTCAAAAAAAGCTACTAATTGGTGTTGGCGAATTCCAGAAAAAAAATTAAACAAGCAAATTTCCAAAAAATTAAATCAACTATCAAACCTTTATGGGAGGTAATTTTAAACCAGATGGAAAATTATAAATCTATAGCAATAGACGGCCCTTGCGGTGCTGGAAAATCTACCATTGCTAAACAACTTGCTAAAAAACTTGGATTCATTTACGTAGATACCGGTGCACTTTACAGAGCTATTGCTTTTTATATAACAGAGAACAATATTTCACCCAATAACCAATCTGCTATAAAAAACAGTTTAAAAAACATAAACATAAAACTAGAATACACAAACAATTCTCAAAAAATTATTTTAAACAATAAAGATGTAACCAATAATATTAGAACACCAAAAATTTCAATGGTTGCTTCTACCATTTCTGCTTTTAATTTTGTTAGGGAATTTTTGTTTGATTTACAACAAAACATGGCAAAAAATAATAACGTAATTATGGATGGTAGAGATATTGGTACTGTTGTGTTGCCTAATGCCAACCTTAAAATATTTTTAACCGCCTCTAAAAAAAGTAGAGCAATTAGAAGGTACAAAGAACTTTTATTAACCAATAACAACAATATAAACTTTGATGACGTTTACAAAGAACTTGTAGAAAGGGACAAAAATGATAGTTCTAGAGAAATTGCACCCTTAAAACAAGCCAATGACGCTATTTTGGTAGACTCTTCTAACATGGATTTTAACCAGACTTTAAACCACATATATAAAATTATAACTAATACTATACTTAAATGATTTTTTATAAATTCGTAAAAAATAGCGTTATTTTCGCCTCTAAAATATTTTTTAATGTAAACTATTATGGTATTGAAAATATACCACAGAATCAAGGTTGTATAATTTGTTGTAACCACCGTTCAAATTGGGACCCTATATTAATATCAAAACCCATAAAAAAATATTTATATTTTATGGCTAAAGAAGAACTTTTTAAATATAAATTTTTAGGTAATTTTTTAAAAAAATTAGGCGCTTTCCCTGTTGCAAGAGGTAAAAAAGATGCATCTGCTATAGCCACATCTATTAACTTAATAAACAATAATAATTTTATTGTTATATTCCCCGAAGGAACTCGATCTAAAAATGGTGATTTTTTAAAACCAAAAGCTGGTGCAGCACTAATAGCCTATAAAGCTCATGCCGATATACTCCCTATTAAAATAATTTACCACGAACCAATTAAGTTTAGAAGCAAAATAGATGTTATATATGGAAAGGTTATACCAGCTAATAAATTAAATATCACAGAAAATTCATTACAACAAATTAGAGACGCAAGTAAATTTATTATGGATAATATTAAAAACCTCACACCAACAAAATAAATTAAATTTTATGGAGTTACCAATATTATGAATATAGAATTAGCAAAATCTGCTGGGTTTTGTTTTGGTGTTCAAAGAGCTATAAAAATGATATATGATGCACTAGACCAAAACAAAAAAATTTGTACTTTGGGCAATATAATACACAACAAAAATATGATTAATGAACTTGCTTGCAAGGGTGTTAAAGTAATAGAAAATATAAATGATGCCAAAAATGATGAAACAATTGTAATACGCTCACATGGTGTTAGTAATGATGTTTTTGCACAACTTTCTAAAAAAAATTTTTTAAATGGCACTTGCCCTTTTGTTTCTAAAATACATAATATAGTTTCTAGTGAATTCATTAATAATAAAACAGGTGAAAAAATAGACAATAACCTTATTTTTGTTATAATAATAGGTGATGAAAATCACCCAGAAATTAAAGGTATTGAAGGGCACTGCATATATAACTTTAAAACTATTGCAAACTCTAATACTCTTAATGAATATTTAAAAAATAACCATCATTTAACAAACAAAAATATCAAAGTAGTAACTCAAACTACATATAACCCTCTAGAATTAGAAAAATGCGTAGAAATAATAAAAGCGAACTTTATTAACTATGAGATATTTGATACTATTTGCAATGAAACAAAAAAAAGGCAAATCGAAGCAGCTAATATGTCTAAAAAAAAAGATTTAATGTTAATTATTGGTGATAGAAATAGTTCTAATACTCAAAAATTAGTTAGCGTTTGTAAACCCAATTGTACTACTTATTTAATAGAAACCGCTTTAGACTTAACTAAATATGATTTTAGTATATATAAAAACGTTGGCATCACAGCTGGGGCTTCTACACCTTCTAATATTATTATGGATGTAATTAATAAATTAAATAACCAAAACAAAATACAAAATATTAACCATGTTATGTTAAAAGATAAAGAAATAAATTTTGAATAAAAATACTTAAATTCGCATTGACTAAGACGTTTACTTTAAAATAACATAAAATGTATTGATGTTTTATTGTGTTTAGGTTACAATGAAAATATAATATAATTGATTAATAATAAGGCTGAAAATGTGAAATTAAAGAAATATTTTATTACTTTTTTGAGTGCTAGTTTATTAGTGGCAAATACATTAATTATATCTAATGATATGGGGCGTGTTGAGCCTAGTAAGGTTAAAGATGGAGCACCACCACCTAAGAGTAAGGCTGCAGCTGCTGTTGTAGGAGCTCTTACTGAAGCATGTGAAGGGTATGAATTAGGTAGCGAAGCTGCTAAATATCCTGAACCTGCAAATATCACAAATAATATAAAGGGGACTAAAATTTTATGAAGGATATCTGTAATATAGATAACCACTTAAGTAAAATTTTTCGAAGTAAATTAAGTAAAGTGTTGTTTTGCTTGTTTATATCTTCTGATTTATTTCTTTTAGAGATTATGGTAATGACAAATCAGTATAATTTAGAATTTTTTTTAATATGCTCTTTTTTATTGTTGTTAGGTTTTATTTTTATTTATATAATATTTTTTGCATCTAAGATAATTGATAGAAAAAACAATGGTGTATTAAGTAAAAATTTGGCTCGAGTATATAAATGTATAAAGTCTAAAGTGAAGAGAGATTATCAAAAAGATTTAACTAGATTTCATAATAAATGGGAACTAATATTATACTATTGTGGTCAATGGCTATGGATTTTTTGCTATATAGTATTTGTCAAATGGGAATTTATGTATCAGATAACATATTGGTGTACTTATTTATTATTTTGCTTTACATATAGATTAACGTTACATATTATATATGAAAAGTCTGATAAAGGATGTGGGAAGAAGTGATTAGTAAAGTTGGTGGCGAAAACTGGATTGTGGGATATTGCGAGGAAAATGGTGATGATATAATATACTCTGAATATTTACATAACACAAAACCTCATGGAGCTTCAACACAAGTTTATAACGAAACATCTTGGGAAACAGATAGGATATGTGTGGCACGTGGTGTTATTGCACGTTCAGAACAAAAAGATAATTATAGGCATAGTTCTAAACATGGACATGGTTTTTGGCACAGATGTAGCATAGATAAAAAATGTGGATACACTCAAGATTGAGTAAAATATTATTCATTACATATTAAATAAATTATTACCAGAAGTAATTACTTCTGGTAATAATTTATTTGTGTTAGAAGGGAGAAATAATTGAAAAAATTAATATCTATTTTTTTATTTTTAATTTATTTTTTAACCTCAATAGTTTATATTAGCCTATATGAATTTAAAAATGTTAGAAACATATTATGGAAAGATGATAATGTTTCTTGCTTTCGTATATATAATGTAAAAAAAATTAATACTCCAAAACAGTTAATAGAAATTTTTGAATCACTATCTAAGAAGCATAATTTAAATATATATAATGTTAGTTATAAAAGCAAGTCAGGGAATGGAAAAAGAACGATTAGAGTTTATTCTACATGTAATGGAAATATGTTTAACAAATTAAAACTTTCAAATGGTAGACTTTTAAGAAATGAAGATTTTTACAATAAATTTATTTCTTCAGAAGATTTAAAAGACGAAAATCAACTTGGGAAATTTGAATTTTTTAGCTTAGATTCTATTCTTAACATATATAATTTATCTGGTATTTTATATAATGGAGAGTTAATTAGTAAATGGTTTGTTGATACAAATAATCAAACTAAAATTAAATTATTAGAAAAAGATTTGAAAAATGAATTAGGTTGTGAAGAAGTAATTTTTTATGTACCATCTAGTAATGAAATAGATATGTTGCAGTCTGATGAATGTTACCGCTTAAAGAATAATATTATAGGAATATTGATTATAATATATGTAATTACATTTTTAACGATGATATATTGGCTATTTTCTATTTATAAAGAACTTGCTATAAAAAAAATGTTTGGGGAATCAAATGTTAGCTTAAAAATCAAGATTATTTTTAAAAAGTTGTTAAAGTACCATATATACGGGTGTGGATTATCTGGTTTTATGATTTTCAGTTTTTTAATATATAAATTAGGTTTAAAAAATTTAAGTATATTTTTTAAAAACTGGTTATTGTTTAATTTTAAATTAACATTGATTTCTATTTTATTAATGGCTATTCCTCTTATGTTTATAAAATATGTAAAAATACCGTTGATGTTAAAAAATAAGAAACCAGTAAAGGTAATACAAAATATTAATAATATATCTAAATGCTTTATAAGTGTAGCAATGGTAACTGCTATAATAAATAGCAGCAATAGTTTATATTTATTAATAGGCAAAATGGAAGGAAATAAAATTTGGGATAATGCGTTAAATTACACTTTAGTAAAACGTAGTGGATTATTTGAAGGAACAGTTGCAGGACGTGATAACGATGAAAAAGTAGAAAATTTAGATTTAAATATGAAAAAATGGTTTAAAATATGCAACAAAAAAGGAGAAATTTATATTAATGCAAGAAATCATCGGGCAGGAATTGATGAATATGAAAAACAACAAAAGTTAAGAGGAAACATTAAAAAAAATAAAATAGATGAAATATTGGGAAAAAGTATAAAGGTAAATAATAATTATTTACAACTCAACCCAATATATGGTATTAACGGTAAACAAATTAACATACCTGACCATGATGAACATACTTTAAATTTACTTGTACCTGAAAGATTAAAATTATATGAAAAACAAATTCAAGAAAAATATAAAGGTGAATTTTATAGTAATAATTGGCCAGATTACAAATTAAACATAATTTATATTAAAGATGGCCAAAAGTGTTTTACATATCAAACGGACTTAGCTACAGAAACGCAAAATTATGTTATTGGTTCAATAATACAAGTTATTAGTAATAATAATATGTGTATAGATAGCTATGGGTGTTGTGATTGTAATGGGTTTTACCCTAAAATTAGTAATATAGATAACCCATACCAAGATGTGATATCTGATATTAAAGATTGTAATATTGATAACTTGTTAATAAGTGCAAAAACGTTATATGAAACGGCAGCTCAAAAAATTTATGAAATTAAACAAGAATTTATATATACAATAGAATATGCAATATTTTCTGTTATATTATTATTGATGTTAATTATATCATCGTGTATAAATTACCTTGAACAAAATAAGGTAAAAAATACAGTAAAAAAACTTAATGGGGTCGGGTTTGCAAAAAGAAGTATAGGTTTTTTTGGAAGTTTATTATTAATATGGTTAATATCAATTTGTTTAATGTTGTTAATAAATTACAATGGAGAACTGGTAGACAAAGTGATATGTTTATTTTACATACCAAGTAAAATAGTGTTAATAGATAAATTGGTACCAAGTAGCAATTTTTATATAGAGTCTGTAAATTGGAAAATATTATTAGGAATTGTATTAGGAGATGTAGTTATTTCAGCAGTATTACTTAAAATATATGAAAATAAAAAAATCAGCAGTGTGTTGAAAGGGGAATAAATATGATAGAGTTAAAAAATATTAAGAAAAGTTTTGGCAATAAAGAGATACTGAATAATGTTAATTTAAAAGTTAATAAAGGTGAAATGATAGCAATAATGGGTGGTTCAGGTTCGGGAAAATCTACATTGCTAAATATAATTGGTTTAATAGAAAAACCTGATAGTGGAGATGTTATACTTAACAATAAAAGATATAGTAAAATAGATGGCAAACAAGTTACATTAGCGCATAGAAATTTAATAGGTTATATATTTCAAAATTTTGCTTTAGTAGATAATGAAACTGTATCTGAAAATTTAGATATAGCACTGGAATATGTAAATAAAAATAAAAAAGAAAAACAGCTGGCTAAGCAAAAGGTATTGGAGTATGTAGGATTATCTGATAAAATGGATAATAAAGTATATGAACTTAGTGGAGGCGAACAGCAAAGGGTATCTTTAGCCAGAGTAATGTTAAAACCTTGTGAAATAATTTTAGCAGATGAACCTACAGGGTCGTTAGATGAAGAAACGTCAAAAGAAATATTACAGATATTAAAACAATTAAATAAAAATGGTAAAACAATATTAATTGTTACACATAATGTTAATATTGCTAATGAATGTGATAAAATTTATACAATTAAAGATTGCAATTTGATTAATTTGTAGTACCACAAATTGGTTGCAGTTAAAACAAAATGTAAAATTTTTTCTATAAAATCTGATCTATACATTATAAAACAGCACAGTGTAGTGTTACAGTATTTTATATTAAAATTTTGTATTGACTTTACTAATAATATAGTATAGAATTATTAAGCAATAAAAATTTTTTAATTAATACTATTACATTAAAAGAAAGTAGGTTTTATTAATGAATGATAACATCCCCGAATCTGATATAAATTCAGATGATATTATAACCATAACAGATGATGATGGAATCGAGCATGACTGCATAATACTAGACATTATAGAGTATAAAAACAAAAATTATGCCGCATTAATTCCGGCTGACGTTGCAGGTGAACTCAATAACGAAAATGATGAAAGTGACGAAAACACCAACTCTACAGATCTTTTTATTATGGAAGTAGCATCTGATGATGATGGTGAATTTTTAGTATCTATAGAAGGTAAAGATGATTACGAAGAAATTTGCCAACTTATGATAGACCATTTATCTGACGATTTTGATATTGAAAGATAATTGGAAACTCTATAACAAATATATATTTTAAAAAATTAAGCAAAAACAAAATAAATCAAAAACAAGCTGTAGCAAAACGATTTTTTTAATCGAGTTGACTACAGCTTGTTTTATACCACTATATATACTTACACTACACCAAATTGCCACATCAAATAATATACTAAAAAAAATAAACGCTGCCAACTAATTAACTTCTGGTTTTACAAATATTGTTTTAAAATTACTATACTTAACCATACCAGGCTTAGCACCCGAAAATTTTTTTACATTTTTTATTATAGTATAATCTACAGGTACTAAATTACTATTTTTTGCTTTACTATGTTCTGCTGCTATTTTTGCAGCTTGAACAACAGTTGTGTTAGGTACATCTTTGCCATTAGTAACAATTACTACATGTGCACCTGGTATTTTTTGAGTATGTAACCACAAATCATTTTTATTTGCATATTTAAGTGTTAACCAATCATTATTAACATTGTTATTTCCAACTAATATATCAAAATCATCTACAGACTTTACTTTCAAAACAGACTCTTTAGGAGATTTTATTTTAACATTTTTAGCTTGTTTTTTATGTTTTTTTAAATACCCCTCTTGTTGCAACTCTAATTTAATTTGCATTATGTCCTCTAAAGATGTAGACCTCATTACAGCATCTATAACTGATTCTAGATAAATAATTTCATTTTTAGTTTTTATAATCAACTCATCCAACACTTTATCTGCTACACATAATTTTTTATATTTATTAAAATATTTTTGAGCATTTGCTGCCCCAGAAATTGTATTATCTAAGTCAATTTTTATTTTATTATTATTATCAAAAAAGTTTTCTACTACAATATAACTACTATTTTTATTTACCAAATGCAAGTTACTTTGAAGTAAAATTGCTGTCTGTTGTATTTTATTTTTATTTTCACAATTCGCTTTTTCTAATTCATGGATTTGTAATTTCTTTTTTGTTTTCTTTAAACAATTCATTAAAATTTTAAGTACATCATTTGCATTCTGTTTAACTCTACATTCATTTGTTTTATTTTTATAAAACTCTTCTACCAATTCTGAATAAGAATTTTTTTTACTTATAATACCATTATTTTTAAATTTACATAATTCTGTAAAATAAAAATCTTTCATTTCGCCATCAAAAGTTTTAAACAAAAGCGGTGAACCAAGTTTACCTTCTATTAAAATTTTTAAATTACAAAAATTTTTTTTCAATTGTTCAATCTGGTCTAAATTTAAATCTTTAACTTTAAAATCTAAATTATTAACTACAACAAAAGAAATTTCATCGGCCATAGTATAAGAAATTCCCTGAACAGCTTTAACAATTGCTGATGGCAACGTTTCATCTGAAAATAACAATACTTGATTTACTATCTCATCTACATTATTTTTTACTATATTACACTTACATTGTAAAGGAGGTAATTGATATATAACACCTGGGTAAATTTGCCTTACTCTAGATATATCGCTACCTACACGCTTTATAGAATCTATAACATTATTACCTTGCTTTAACAAAATTATATTTGAATGCTTACCCATAACTTCTACAACTAACCGAACAGAAATTTTATCCCCCACCTCATTTGATGTATAAAAATCTAAAAAAACTAGCCTTTCAAAATTTTGCTGACATACATTAACAAGTTTAGCATTAACCAAATACTTCCGCAACAACATACAAAACATAGATGGTATTGGTGGATGTTCAATTTTTTCATTTATAAAATTTATTCTAGATTGATCTGGGTTAGCAGATATTAAGAGCTTGGGGCTACCTTGAGTTCTAAAATGTAACACCACTTCATTTTTAGAAGGTTGATATAATTTATCAACATAGCAATTTAAAACTTTATTTTTTACCTCATCTATTATAAAACTAAGAAAAAAACCGTCCAACATTTAAATATCCCTCACATAAAATAAAAACCCCATTATTGGTATGTAACTAAAAAAGTACCTAACTTTTCACATACATACCAAAATAGAGCTTTTATCAATTTAATTATCAATTTATATTTCATCTATTATTCAGCAGGAACAAATACAAAATCTCCGATTTGACTTCCTGCTTTGAAATTACAAACTACATTACCTTTGCTATCTGTTTCAAAATTTCCCAATTTATAACATCTACTATTACAAATATAATATACTTTAATTTTTATTTTCTTATCAGTATCAGCTATATTTACCCTTACTGCTGCTGCACAAGGTAATGCATCACCATCTGCTTTACCAAAATCTACAACTTTGGTACCCTTTTTATTAATATCAGTTTTTAACTCTGCTGCTGCTCCAGCATCTGTAGCTATTGCACTATCTTGTATCGCATTTATTTTAGCAGCAGATAATAAGTTAGAACCAGTTTCTGATGTTCCATTAATTATATTTATTCCTTCACTAACTACAACTTTTGTTTCAAAGGGGACACCTATTTTGTTTTCAACTACACTCCCTACATCTAAAGCCCATATAGTTTTAGTATCGTCATCTTTACCTGTTCCTTCAAGAGCAATAGTTACCAAAGACATACCTTTTGCCTGTGCATCTTTTATTGTAGATTCAAACACTACGTTTGTTATTCCTTCTTGCAACCTAGTAACACCAGCTTTTTCACTGGCAAATTTGTATACACCGCTATCTTGTACAATTTTATTTTTGTCACCAACACTACCATAATCAACTTTAGTATTTGAGCTTGTTGAACCAGTGCTTGTACTTGTCGAACTACTACTTGTACTTGTTGAACCACTACTTCCACCACTTATAACAAAGCCACTACCAGTATTGTCAATATCAGTAGTACTACTATCCGGTGATCCGGTTTTAAGTTTTCTTAATTCTTCCTTCAAATCCTCAGCAGATATAGCTGGTGTATCATTACCTTCTTTATATATGTCATACGTACCTTCTTCATTTCCTTTTGTTACTGTATAACCATTAGCTGCTAACGAATCTTTTAATCTCTTCTTTTGTTCAACTGTCATCTTTTGTGTAAGTAGGTTACCATTATCATCTATAAAATTAAGTAAACCATTATAATCTACACCCAAATCCGCTTGTAATATACTTAATACAACATCTCCCTCTAAATTAGCAATACCATATTTACTCTTAACTTCATTAAATCTTTCTATAGCCCGATCTTCAGTATAGGCAGCATGTACACTAAAAGCACCTGCAAAACCACAACTTAAAGTTGCTACTAAACTAGCCGAAATAATTTTATTTATTTTCATTTTTTACCTCCACAGAAAATTAACTTTCAAAAATTATATTCAAATTACTATTTATAATTTATATTATAACCTTGAAAACCAATGTTGTCAACAAAAAAATAAACATTTTTTTTAGAATTATTAATTAATAAAATATAGTTTTTTAATGAATAAAAAATTGGAAATGATAAATAATAATGATATCAAAAAAATTATTTTATAAAGGAGATTTTTATATGGCCAATTTAACTGCTAAAGAATTATCTGCCATCGAAGACCAATTATCTAGCGAACAAATTTTAATAAAAAAATATCAACTTTACGCTCAAGCAAGTACAGACCCTCAAATTAAAACAAAATGTGAACAAATTGCATCTAAACATCAAAACCACTACGATAGACTATTAAACCAATTAAATTAAAACTAACTATTATAAGTTAAAAAAGGAGGAAATTAAATGCCAACAAATTTTAATAACAACAACCAATTAAACAATTACTTTAATTCTAATTCTTTTGGAGAAAAAGAAATATTAACCGATGCCCTTTCTTCACAAAAATTTGCAACAGAAAATTATAACACATTCGCTAACGAATGTTCTAACCCATCTGTAAAAAACGAATTTATGAACATTTTAAATGAAGAACATCAAATACAATTTGAAGTTTTTTCTGAAATGAATAAACGCGGTTGGTACCCTACCCAACCAGCAGAACAGCAAAAAATTTCACAAGCTAAACAAAAATTCAACAACAACTAATTATTTATAAAACCCCACGTTACCCCGTGGGGTTTTATAAATAAAAAAATTTAAAGGAGTAAACAACAATGCATGCTATAATTATGGCAGGTGGTAAAGGTTCTAGGTTAAGACCTTTAACTTGCAATATTCCAAAACCAATGACCAAACTTTGCGGCAAACCAATACTACAATACATTTTAGAACTGTTACAAAAACACAATATCTCATCTGCTGGAATAACTGTAAAATATTTATCTCAATATATTATAGAGCACTTTCCAAACAAAAAATATAAAAATATTAATTTAGAATTTTTTGAAGAACTTTCACCATTAGGTACAGCAGGTAGTGTGAAAAACGCCTCTAAAAATATAACAGATGATTTTATTGTAATAAGTGGTGACGCTATCACCGATTGTGATTTATCTGCAGCAATAGAATTTCACAAAAAAAACTTAGCTTATGCAACTGTAATAGTTAAAAGTGTAGCCGACCCCAGAGAATATGGATTAGTAAACATAGATAACGAAAATAACATAAAAGGGTTTATTGAAAAACCTAGCTATTCCCAAGTTAATACAGATACCGCTAACACAGGAATATACATTCTAAACCCTAAAGTTTTAAGCCTTATACCTAATAACCAAGAATTTGATTTTGCAAAAGATGTTTTTCCATTAATGTTAAAAAATAATATGAAATTAATGGCCTTTAAAAGTAATTCTTACTGGTGTGATATTGGTGATTTGAGATCTTTTTTAAATTGCCAAAAAGATATATTAAATAAAAAAGTAAAATGTAACATATTTAACCAATTCAACAACGATGGAAATATATTTAAATCATCTAAACCTCATGGACTATACAAAATAATTCCGCCTGTTTATATAGGCGAAAATGTAAAAATAGAAACAGGAGCTATAATTGGGCCTAACTCTGTGTTAGAAGATAACTGCATTATTGGCGAAAATTCTAAAATAAAAGGAAGCAATATTCAGGAAAGAGCACTAATTGATGATCGTTCTTCTTTAATAGATTCTATTGTATGCAGCGGGGCAACAATAAAAAAAGATTGCCACCTATTTGAAGGTAGCACTATAGGGTTCAATTCCGTTATAGGTAATTCTGTTACAGTTTACCCTAACATAAAAATATGGCCACAAAAATTTATAGAGGATAATATAATTATAACAGATAATATAAAATATTCTTCCGCTAAAAGGGAATACATTGATGACGATGGCATCACAGGTGAAGCTGGAACAGAATTAACCCCAGAATTTCTTGCAAAAGTAGGCAGTGCGCTTGGAAGCATTACTGGCGATTCTACTATTGCTGTAGGTTCCAACAACACTCCATTTGCTATAAATTTAAAAAGTTCATTAATAGCCGGCATTCAATCTACCGGAACACAAGTTTGGAATTTTGGAGATAATTTTGAATCTTTATTTTTATATGGAATGGCATTTTGCAATTTAAAACTTGGTGTATTTATTAATGGAGAAAAAACGGGTACAATAAAAATATTTTCTGAAGGTGGTCTACCAGCCACCCGCCATATTGAAAGAGCTTTAGAAGCTACTATTGCAAACGGAGAATACAACAGATGTAGATGGAATGACTTCCCTCCTCAAATTGATATGTCTGGAATTAAAGGGTTATATGCAAATTTTTTAAAAGCTCAAGCCCCTTTTGGCTTAAGAGGTTTAAAAGCAATTGTAAAGTCTAAAAATCCATTAATAGAATCAACAATGAACAATATTTTAACTAACCTTGGCGCAGAGCTAAGCAAAGACACAATAATAAACATAAACCCAGCCGGAACAAAACTAACTATCAATAACCGCAACCTAAACTACAGCAGCTTAACACATTGGCAAGTTGTTTGCGCTTGTTGTTTAGAAGAATTTGAAAAAGGGTATAATATTTCTATTCCAGTAGATGCACCACAAATTATAAACAAAATAGCAGAAAGCTATAACTCTAAAGTGTTTAGATATTTTAAATGTCCCGCTGATAAATCTGATGAAGCTGCCAGAACAATAGCAAAAAAACAAGCATGGGTTAGAGACGCTTTAATGCTAACAATTAAATTTTTATCTTTCTTAAAAAATTCCCAAAAATCTATAAAACAAATAAAAGATATTATTCCAGAATTTGAAACGTCTTTAAAAACTATACCTTGCGACAACAATATAACCAGCATATTAAGAAAAATTTCCCCCAACAACAATACCTACAATACATCCGAAGGAATTTTAATTAACTACAAAAACGGTAGCGCTTTAATTAAACCATTAAAAAAAGGTAACGGTTTAACTATTTTGGCAGAAGCATATAAAGCAGAATTTGCTAAAGAAATTTGCAACCATGTTAGCCAAATAATTGAACAAGCAAAACAATAGCTCACCTTAAATTAATAATAATATGTACAATAAGTCGTCGCCAATTATAATTTTTATTTATGCGGCGACTACTTTTATGCCTATAAAAATTTTATGTAAAATTTACTATTTTTTACTATATCACTCAAAACAACTTTTTTAACCTATACTTTTTTTTTATTTTATGGTATAATATTTTCATATTTAAGATTTAATAATTTACGTACTATTTTAAATTATAATTTACATTGCACTTAGGAGGTTTATTAATGAATAATAAAAAATTTTACATTACTACACCTATATATTTCCCTTCCAATAAACTACATATAGGGCACACTTACACAACTGTTGCCGCAGATACTATAGCAAGATATAAAAGATTACGTGGTTTTGACGTAATGTTTTTAACCGGCACAGATGAACATGGGCAAAAAATAGAAACTATTGCAACCAAAGCTGGAACTGCCCCAAAAGCATATGTAGATAACATTGTAAAATCAATCAAAAGCCTTTGGGAAATAATGAACATATCTTATAACAGATTTATTAGAACAACCGACGATTACCATATGGAAAGTGTTCAAAAAATATTTCAAGAACTATATAATAAAGGTAAAATTTATAAAGGTGTATATTCCGGGAAATATTGCTCACCTTGCGAAGCTTTTTGGACCGAAAGCCAACTTAAAAATGGAAAATGCCCAGATTGTGGCCGTGAAGTTACAGATGCTACCGAAGAAGCTTACTTTTTTAAATTAAGCGAATATTCTAACAAGCTATTAGAGCTATATGAAAACAACCCAGATTTTATACAACCTACATCTAGAATGAATGAAATGATTAATAATTTTATTAAACCTGGGTTAGAAGATCTATGCGTTTCAAGGTCATCATTTAAATGGGGTGTTCCTGTACCTTTTGATGATAAACACGTAATTTATGTTTGGGTTGATGCTTTAACTAACTATATAACTGCTTTAGGGTATAAAAATAATCAATACAACGATTTTAACGAATATTGGCCTTGTGATATTCACCTTATGGCTAAAGAAATTGTTAGGTTCCATGCTATTATATGGCCAGCGATGTTAATGGCTTTAGATTTGCCCTTACCCAAAAAAATATTTGGGCACGGTTGGTTATTGTTTGATGGTGATAAAATGTCAAAATCTAAAGGCAACGTAGTTGACCCTGTTGCCCTTTGCAATATGTACAGTGCAGATGCTATAAGGTATTTTCTTTTAAGAGAAATTCCCTTTGGTTCAGATAGTAATTTTGATAACCAAGCATTAATTAACAGAATTAATTCTGATTTAGCTAACGACTTGGGTAATTTAATTTCTAGAACTGTTTCTATGGTAGAAAAATACTTCAACGGTACTGTTATTAGTTCTCACCAATCAAACAACATTGATAATGACTTAATTTCTACTTGTTTAGAATCTAAACTTATTGTAGAACAACATTTAGAAAACCTACAATTTTCTAACGCTCTTGCACAAATATTTAAAATTGTTTCTCGTGCTAATAAATATATAGATGAAACATCTCCATGGGTTTTAGCCAAATCAGAAAATGAAAAAGAACGCTTAGCATGCGTTTTATATAACCTTTCTGAATCAATAAGAATAATATCTATTTTAATATCCCCTTTTATGCCAGAAACATCTAAAAAAATTCAAATGCAATTTAACATGCCTAACGATATATTAAACTGGGAAAATACTAAAGACTGGGGATTACTAGATAAAGCTTTTAAAACTGGTAAAAAGGAGCTTCTATTCCCAAGAATAGACAACAAAAAATAATGGTAACTAATATATTTGACTCTCACGCTCACTATAACGATAAAAAATTTGACACCAACCGCGAACAGCTTTTAAACACTTTGCCCACCAAGGGAATAACCAAAATTATAAATGTAGGCTCAAATATTAAAGAATCTTATGAAAGCGTTGAACTTTCTAAAAATTATAATTACATATATTCTTCTGTTGGAATTCACCCGCTTGAAGTTAACAACCTACCACCTAATTATTTATACCAATTAGAAAACTTACTAAAAGAAAAAAAAGTAGTTGCTATAGGTGAAATAGGTTTAGATTACCATTACGGTTCTTATACAAGTGATATTCAAAAAAAATTTTTTAAAGAACAACTATCACTGGCTTATGAGCTTAACATGCCCGTTATTATTCATTCTAGGGAAGCAGACCAAGACACAATAGAAATATTAAAAAATTTTAAATTACGTGGCGTTATTCATTGCTTTTCTAGCAGCTGCGAAACTGCTGAAATATTAATTAAAATGGGTTACCACCTTGGTTTTACAGGAGTTATAACATTTAAAAATAATACCAAACACTCTAAAATTATATACGCTACTCCAATTGAAAAAATCTTAATAGAAACAGATTGTCCATATATGGCTCCCGAACCATTTCGTGGGCAGATATGTAATTCAACTATGTTACCATCTATAATAGAAAAAATAGCAACTATAAAAAACATTCCACTTCAGGAAGTTGCAAACAAAACAAATTTTAACACTTGTAATTTGTTTAATATAGAATAGGAGTGTGTTACAACAATGAGTTTAAATAAAAATATAAAATCAGATTCTTTATTAGCTTTAAAATCTAATTGGCTAAAAGTAATTGGTATAACATTGGTATGGCTAACAATATTTTTAATGTGTTTTATAATAGAAACATTTGTTTACGCTTTACTAAGTGTAAATAATACCAAATTAATAATTGATGACAATATTATTGTTCAAATAGAGTGTTTACCAACACTTGTTATAGCTTCGGCAATAATAAGTTTAGTATATTTTGCAATATTTTCTATTTTAAAAACCGGTGATTTATTTTGGAATTATTCTACAATTCATGGCATGGATAATGATTTTTATATTATTTTTAACTATTATTCCACTTTAAAAAAAATACTTAAAAGTTGGTGTATATCTATTCAAATTTTTATACGGAAATTTTTTTGGGTTAGTATATTATTATTACCATCTATTGTAATAGGTTGGTGGTCTACATATGCAACAATTTACCAACACGATGTTTATGACAGCATTTTAATTAATTTTGGCTATATACTCTCGTTGCTATTGGCTATAGTTTCAATAATAATATGTATTATATTCCTTCAACGGTATTTTTTAACTAGGTACTTAATAGTTTCTGGTGAATGCACAAAAGTAAGGCAAGCCATAAAACTTTCTATAAAAATAATGAATGGCAAAAAAATAGATTTTATATTATTGTTGCTATCTTTTTCTGGCTGGATTCTTTCTTGTATTCTTATTATTCCAATATTTTTTGTTTTTCCATATATTAAAATATCTTTAACTTTGTATTCTAGGTACTTAGTAGAAAGTTACAAAAATACTATACAAGAAAATGATTAAGTAAAAATTTATAAAAAAATCAACTATATAAAGAGGTGTGAAAAAAATGTCTGGACATTCTAAATGGAGTACTATTAAAAGAAAAAAAGAAAAAACTGACGCTCAAAGAGCTAAAATATTTACAAAAATAGGTCGTGAAATTTCTGTTGCTGTAAAAGAATCTGGTGCCGACCCAACATCTAATGCTAAGTTAAAAGAGCTTATATTAAAAGCTAAAGCTAATAATGTTCCAAACGAAAACATTGAACGCATTATAAAAAAAGCTGCTGGTGGCAACGATAAAAATAACTATGAAGAAATTATTTACGAAGGTTACGGGCCAAACGGTGTAGCTATTATAGTAGAAACTTTAACAGATAATAGAAACAGAACTGCTGGGGATTTAAGGCATTATTTTGATAAATTCGGAGGCAATTTAGGCCAAACTGGTTGTGTTTCATTTTTATTTGAAAAAAAAGGTGTTATAACTATTATTTTAGAAGATGGCAAAACCCAAGATACCATTATGGATGAATGTTTAAATTTAAATATTCAAGATATTGATTTTAATGATGATTACGCTATAATATACACCTCCCCAGAGGATTTATTTGAAGTTAAAAATAACTTAGAAAAATTAAATTACAATATAATAGATGCCGAAATTAACCAAATCCCATCTACAGAAGTAAAAATTACCGATAATGACGCTGCTTTAAAACTAGAAAAACTATTAGACATTTTAGACGACAACGACGACGTTCAAAATGTGTGGCACAATTGGGAACAATAAAATATGGGCCGCTGGCTAAGCCAGCGGCCCATATTTTATTGGTGCGCAACTAAAAAAATTAGATTAATAGGTTAAATTAAAAATCAAAATTTTTTGTTGTGTAAAATAAAGGGTCTTGACT
>CAKTAG010000015.1 GCA_934527325.1 uncultured Candidatus Soleaferrea sp. | reverse complement strand
TTGTTTTGTCACTTAACATTATACCACATGTTTCAATATGGATCTTTTATTTTGGTATCTTTATTTTACAACTTACCTTTATTTTTCTCTACCCTAAATTGCAATTTACCTAACCTAGGATTTAGCAACTATCACTACCACAATCTTAAATCTTTTAAATGTTATTCACGGCATGTATGTTCCTTATATTGCCTTTTCAAAAAAATCAGCCTGTTTAACTGCAACGCTTATATTATAAAATACTAATTTACTTTTGTTAAATTTTAACATAAATTCCTTATTTTTTGCAGATTAAAATGTTGGTGTATATAATAAAAAAATTTTCTTAATTAATTTATATTTTTTCTGTTATATTTCAATTTTTAGCATATAATATTTCATAAGTAGAGTATTACACATATTTACTACAAAACATGAATAATATTAAGTTTTTATAATAAACCTATTTATTACAAAAACTAACTGCCAAACAAATAAGTTGATATAGGCTAATGTTATTCTTTTAAAACTAACTATTAAAAGTCAAGTCAAAAAAGGGAGTATTTTTATGAATATTACAGATGTTAGAATAAGAAAAACATACCAAGAAAACAGATTACGTGCTTTAGTATCAATTACAATAGACGATGCTCTTGCAATACATGATATAAAAATTATTCAAGGTCCAGAGAGAATTTTTGTAGCTATGCCTAGCAGAAAAGAAGAAAATGGTATTTACCGTGATATTGTGCATCCTATTATATCTTCAGCTAGAAAAAATATAGAGGATACGATTTTAAAAACATATTATGACTATTTAGAACAACACAATACCACATCACAACAAGACTAACATTACTAACTTTTACCTATTTTGGTATAAACATAAAAAAATATTTGATTATATAAAAAACCGCTAAATTATTTATATAATAAAGCTGTTTATGCTTAATTATATAAATAACAGCGGTTAATTAATGTTAAATAAAACCATCAATTATAAAATTGTTTTTTCGTTTTTATTGCTTAATTTTTTAATTATTTTTATTCATGTCATCAATACAAGATTTGCATACTAACTGACCCTTGTATTCTTTTAAATTTTCGTCTGAACCACAAAAAATACAATTTGGTTGATGCTTTTTCAAAATAATAGTATTATCTCTTTCTGTATAAATTTCCAATGCATCCCCAGAACTTATATTAAACGCTGTCCGTAATTCTTTTGGTAAAACAATTCTACCAAGTTCGTCAATTCTTCTTAAAATCCCTAGTGATTTCATCTTTTATTTCCCACTTTCTAATAATAATATTTATACTTAATTATTATATATTATATCAATGTATATGTCAAATTTTTCGTTAATATGTAAAATATTAAAGTTATTTTCCAACACAAAATTTGGCAAAAACTTTATTTACTACACTTTCAGACACCTGTTCACCAGTTAATTCCAACAATGAATCTATTACTGCTTCAATAGATACTGCGATTGCATCATACGTATAATTATTTTCAATTGAATTCAAAACATCACCAATATTTTTTATGGCATTTTTAATACAAAACAATTGCCTTTCATTAGAAATAATTACAGCAGACGGATCTATATTTTTTAAATTTAACACCTGTTTTACTGCAGCAGATATAATCTCTTTACTTTTTATATTATTACCTTCAACCATTATTACATTTGGAATTTTATTTACAATTTTGTTAACATCTAGTTTACAGACTAAATCAATTTTATTTATAATAGCTATTGTTTTATTTGCATCTAACTGATTTATAACACTTTCATCTTCTTCATCAAACTCTCTAGAATTATCAAAAACAGCAAGTATAATATCTGCAACTTCTATTTTTTGTTGCGCTAGGTAAACACCTTGTTTTTCAACTAAGTCTAATGTATCTCTAATGCCAGCTGTATCAAATATATTTAACATTACATCATCTAATAATATATTTTCTTCTATAACATCTCTAGTTGTACCTGGAATATCTGTAACTATACTTTTAGTTGTACCTACCAACAAGTTCATCAATGTTGATTTTCCAACATTTGGTTTACCTATAATTACAGTATTAATTCCCTCTTTTAAGATTTTGCCAACATCAAATGTAGATTCCAATTTTTTTAAACAATCTTTTACATTCAAAATAACATTTTTAATTTCTTCTTTGCTTATATCTATAATATCTTCTTCTGGGTAATCAATCCAAGCACTTATATGTGCAATTAAATCAAGTAATTCACCCTTTATTTTAGATATCTGTTCAAAAATAGCACCTTCTTTAGCCATTAAAGCCGCATGTGCTGCTTGCCCACTCTGCGCTGATATCAAATCCATTACAGATTCTGCCTGAGTTAACGAAATTTTACCATTTAAAAATGCTCTTTTGGTGAATTCACCTCCTTCAGCTAATTTGGCACCTGCATTTATAACAGCTCTTAAAACTCTTTTTAATATATATAAACCCGAGTGAACTGATATTTCTATTACATCTTCACCAGTGTAACTATGTGGCGCATTAAAATTTAACAAAATAGCTTCATCTATTTCTCCATCTTCATCAAATACATGGCCGAACATAGCTCTATAACCTTGCATATGTAATATAGATTTTGCACATGCACTTTTAAACACCTTGCTAGCAATATCTTTCGCCTCTGGCCCAGAAATTCTTATAACACCTATTCCACCTTGAGCAAATGGAGTTGATATAGCAGCAATAGTATTATTATCCATTTTACAACCTCTTTTATTTTAGATTGTTATTAACCTAAATAAATATGTAAATATAAATTTATAGTAGCAACCTAATATTTTATATTTTTAACTTGCTTTATATGTTTACTTATATTTCTTCTAGAAACAATATTTTTTCTTTCTATTTCACTTATTAAGTTTTTATATGTTTGTTTAGAAACAATATTTCTTCTATGCCCTTTTTTTATAGTTTTAATTAATTTATTAAATTTACAAACTTTAAAATTTGCTTTATAAAATAAAGGTTTTTTTATTTTAACTATACAACCATCTTTAAATAACAAAATAGAAACAAAAAATTTTTTACATTTTTTATCTGGCATATAATCTATAACATCTACAACATTACTTTTTATAGCATCTATATGCCCTTGGTTTTGATATATTATATTATAAACTGTGTGTTTGTTTTTACCAGAAATATGCATCCAATATTTTTTATTTACATTTCCATATAATACACCTGCATAATTTTTAGTCTCTACAACAAAAATGCCTTTTCTAGATATTATAATATGATCTATTTGTGTTGTGTTACCATTAGTATGTTTTAATATTACATTATTCATAACATAATATTTACTTTTATTTAATTTAGCCAATATTAACTTAACTTGATTTTCACCTAATTTGCCAGCATTAACGATTTTAATTTTTTGTATATATATATATATATAATATATACACACTAAAATAAAAATTAAAGCTATATAAATTTTAATTTTTTCCACCACTTTAAAAATTTATACAATTTAGCAATAAAATTATATAATTTTACTTTCAATCAGCTTCCATGGTCGGAGTAGCGGGATTTGAACCCGCGGCCTCTTAGTCCCGAACCAAGCACGCTACCAAACTGCGCTATACTCCGCGATTTATATGAGATATTTTAACATATATAAATATATTTTGTCAATAGATTTTAAACATTTTTCACTGAAATTTTTCGTATTGTGAATATTTGTAATTCACTGTTTTTAACAAAAATAAAATACATCATATTTATAATTAAAATAACCAAAATATTAAAACTCGGAATTTAACTTTTATTATTAATTAATTTATAAAACATATTCACACAAACATATTCTTTATTGTAACAATACTTCTATAGCTAGCAAATAACTATTATAATTAAAACCAGATATTTGACCTATACATACAGGTGCTATAACAGATTTTTGCCTAAACTCTTCTCTAGCATATATATTAGACATATGCACTTCAATAGTTGGAACATTTAAAGCAACGATTGCATCTCTTATTGCATAACTATAATGCGTGTATGCGCCAGGGTTTATTATTAAACCATAAATTTTACCAGCAGATATTTCTATTTTATCAATTATAGCACCTTCACTATTACTTTGGAATATTTCAACTGTAACATTATGGTTAACACAAAAATCAACAATTTTTTTATTTATTTCTTCTAATGTTATTTTTCCATATTGATCTGTTTCTCTAAAACCTGTTTTTTTTAAATTAGGGCCATGAATAACTAATATTTTTTTCATGTAACAATCAACCACCATATATTATAGAAAAATATTTTTTTACTTGTTTTAATGTTATTGGGAAATTTTTGTTTTTATTATTTATTTTTACATAATATACAAAATTATTTTTTCTACATATTGTTAAATAACCTTCACCTACTTGTTCTGTAGATTCCGCTACTTTTATAGCCATTACTTCCTGCTTAGTTTCATCGTTGTTTCTAAAAAATATTTCATTTTGGTTTTCACCTTCAAAAGCCAACACCAAAGGCTCTATTTCATCTTTAACACTTGTAACTTCACTAGATGATGAATTATTTAATTTTAGCCAATTTAAAGGAAAAAGAAAACTATATCCATCTTTTTTATTTTCAAAAGACACATTAGAAAAATTCCAATTTCCATTTATGTATTTTTTCCAAATAATTAAAGGTTTTACTCTTACTTTGTGCTTGCCAGCATATTTATAATACAATCTTTGTGGAATTTCTATTATTGAATCACCATTTACATCTCTGCAGAATACATCTTGAAACCTCAAAGTTTCATTTAATAAATATTGATTTAACTCATAACTATTATTTTTAGCATAAAACAAATTAAGTAATTTATAATCTTGTGTTAAAACCACTACTTCTGTATATAATGCTTTATCTCCATAACCTTGGTCTTCACTTTCTGCATCTAAAAATAAAGCATTTACATTATTGAACAACTTACCAACAGTTACTTTTTTGTAACATATTGGGCCTTCCCTTAACCTTGTATACGAAACAACATCTAATTCATTCACATTATCTACTTTTTTCACTATTTTTACATTCGGAGTTATTTTTAATGTTCTATCTATTATAACAAGCTCATCTAATAAATCATTATCAATATCAAAAACAAAAACGTCAGTTAAAAAATCTTTAGTATATATACAATTAAATTTGTTATTCTCATAATTATAAACTTGTAATGCTCTATCAACACCATTAGCTTTAACCCAATTTATAATAATTTGATTATTCGCTAAACCCATGAGGTTAGAAATCAATACTTTCTCCACATCTACACCCGGCGCCACTGTAGAAAAAATATTAACCCATTTACCGTTTATTTTATCTAAAACACTAAATTTAATTTCACTGTTAGCATCGTCGTTTTGAGAATAAAAAACTATTGCTTCTTCTTGCCCATCATTATCTACGTCATTCATAATAATTGCCGACCTATAGTCACCAGACTTAGGGTACCTTAGCATAACACCGTTCCCTAATTCAGATTCTAACGTTTGCTTAATTTCATAATATTCACCTGTTAATTCAGGGGCTTTTATCAACTTTTCTATAGATGGTTGAATAGTGGAACAAGACGATAAAGGTAACATTACGAAAAGCAAAAATATAGATAATATAAAATTTTTATATATTTGCATTTTTTAATCTCTTTCTAATAGGTATTTCATAACAGCTACTTGAGTTTTAGCATCAGTAATTTCATTGTCTAAAATCATTTTTCTAACCTTATCAATATGTATTTTTTCCAATTCTAAAAATTCATCTTCATCTAGGTTAACTTCACCTTTTGTTATACCTAATGCTAAATATATATATATTACCTCGTTTGTGTAAGCTGCCGCTGGATGCATTACACCTAAAAATTTTAATTTTTTAGCTTTATAACCTGTTTCTTCTTCAAATTCTCTATAAGCACATTGTATCGGTTCTTCATTGTTATCTATTTTACCAGCTGGTATTTCATACATTATTTTTGATATTGGGTACCTATACTGTTTAACCATAAAAACATTTTTATTTTCATCTAAAGCTAAAATACACGCTGCTCCAGGATGTTCAATCATCTCTCTGGTTGCTTTTTTATTATTCGGTAATTCAACTTTGTCTACTTTCAATTTTAAAAAATTTCCATCAAACTTTAAACTACTATCAACAAATTTTTCCTTTAGTTCCATTAATAACTACTCCTAAAAAATAAATAATACATAAATAAAAAAATAAATATTAAAAAAATTGGTCCGAGTGGCGGGAGTCGAACCCACGGCCTCTAGAACCCCATTCTAGCGCGCTACCAAACTGCGCCACACCCGGATAAACTTTTTAATTATTACATATTATAAACTAACATCAACACATAATAACCTACTTTTCAAGATTATTTTTTATATTACTGCAATTACTTTTTTGGCTACAACCCTTACAACCTTCACAACACTTCCCATTCAACATTTTTTTTATGTAGATTACAAAAATAATCATCCCTAAAATTATTAACCCTATACATAAACCAATTATTAATTTCCCCATCACTATTTTTAACCTCACATCTTTTTTTAATAAAATGATTTTATTTTATTAAAATATTTTTATTGCATTGTAGGTAAATAAAGAAACAAAATAAGCTACACTTACCTCCATTAAAGCAGCACCTATAGCCCATTTCCAACTTCCCAATTCTTTCTTCATTGAAACAAAAGCAGATACACACGGCATATATAGTAAAATAAATACCATAAAAGCATAGGCTGAAGCTTGCGAAAAAACTCCATACAAATTTCCATTATATAAAATATTCATTGTTGAAACAACAACTTCTTTAGATATTAACCCCGCTATTAACGAAACACTAGCTTGCCACTGGCCAAAGCCCAAAGGTTTAAATATAGGTGCAATAAATCTACCTATACAACCTATCATACTATATTCGTTATTATTTACATAATTAAGAAAAAAATCAAAATTTTGCATCATCCAAATTAAAATACACATAGAAAATATTATTGTTCCCGCTTTTATTAAAAAGCATTTGCATTTTTCCCATACATGCGAGATTATTGTTTTTAAAGTAGGAAACCTATATGGTGGTAATTCCATTATAAAATTAGAAGTATTCTTTCTAAATATTGTATTTTTTAAAGCCAATGCACAAATAATAGCAACCAAAAGCCCTATAAAATATAAACTTAAAACTATTAACCCTTTATATTGTTTAAAAAAAATACCTGTTAACATCATATAAACCGTTAGCTTTGCCCCACAAGACATAAATGGAATCAACAATATTGTAAGTTTTTTATCATCTTCATTTTCTAATGTTCTAGCTGCCATAACAGCTGGAGTTGTGCAACCAAAACCCATCAACATAGGTATAAACGACTTTCCGTTTAAACCTAATTTTCTTAAAAATCTATCCATTATAAAAGCTGCTCTAGCCATATATCCACTATCTTCTAAAATAGATAAAAATAAAAATAGTATTATTATTTGTGGTAAAAATTCCAAAACAGAACCTACACCACCAATAACAGCATCTACCAATAACCCATGAGTCCAAGCAGGCATATTATTCAAAACTAATAAATTACTTACTGGCAAAGCTATACATTTATTTATAAAAAGACTCACATAATCTTTAAGCATAGTTCCAAAGCTGCCAAAAGTAATTCCAAACACAATAGATATTACTATTAAAAATATCGGTATTGCTAAAAACCTATTAGTAACAACCATATCTATTTTATCAGATAGCGTAAAACTTGTTTCTGTATTTTTTTTCTTAACACTTTTAGATACAATATCTGTTATAAACTTATATCTAGCATCTGCTACCATTGTTTCCCTATCGCCATATTTACTACTGCCTTCATATATATTAACAATGTTATTAAGTTCTGCTTTACTTTTACCAGATAAATTAAGTTTTTTTTCTATTTGTATATCGCCTTCAAGCAATTTTAAAATATAAAATAAAGATTCATCTTTTGGTACACTATCACAAACAATATTTTTTATACTATTTATAGCCATCGTTGTATTATTATCATATTTTAAAATATGTATTTGTTCTTTTTTTTCTACCAGCATCTCTTCACAAACGGCAAGTAAAGATTTTAAATTTTCACCTTTTCTAGCAACAATAGGTACAACTCTAACACCTAGGCATTTTTCTAACATAGTAGTATCTATTTTACCACCTTGTGATTCAACATCATCCATCATATTTATAGCTATTACCACGGGTACCCCTAATTCTAGAAGTTGAATTGTTAAATACATATTTCTTTCTATATTAGTTCCGTCTATAATGTTTATAACTAAATTAGGTTTTTCATTAATTATGTAATCTCTTGCTATAATTTCTTCCATAGTGTAAGGTGATAATGAATATATGCCTGGTAAATCTACAAGGTTAATATTCAACTTCGTAGATTTTATTTTTCCTATTTTTTTTTCTACAGTAACACCAGACCAATTACCAACATATTGTTTACTACCAGTTAGTACATTAAACAATGTTGTTTTCCCACAATTTGGGTTTCCCACTAAAGCAACATTATATCCCATATATTTTACACATCCTACTTTGTAGAAATTAATTTAAAAATTTAAAATTCAACTAATATATTTTTTGCTATTTCTTTTCTTAACGAAAGCTCATAACCTCTTAAATTTATTTCTATAGGGTCCCCTAATGGAGCAATTTTTCTAACTAAAATCTTAGTTCCTGGAGTTATTCCCATATCTATTAACCTTTTTCTTAAAGCTCCTTCACCAAGCATACCTACAACTATTGCAACCTTACCTGGCTTAACATCTTTAAGTGTAAGTTGTTTATTCATTATTTACCACCCTTATTATTATATCACAACACAGATAAAATGTCTTGTATTACAGAAAAACTTTTTTCATTTTTATATATTTTAATTTTAATATACTGCCTATCATTTAAATTTAAAGTTACTTTTTCTCCAAAATTTTGTGAAATTTTAGCAGCCATTTCCATATTTAAAGGATTTTGATATATATAAATATTTTCTCCTTTTTGCTTAATTTCTTCTATATTATTTTTAATAGCTAAATTTCTTAAAAAACTAATGCTAAGTAACCACTCAACTTCTACAGGTAACTCACCAAATCTATCAACTAATTCATCAACTAAGTCATCATAATCATCTTTACTTTTTATTAAAGCTATTTTTTTATATATATCAATTCTGTTAGGTAAGCTAGGAATATATTTTTCTGGTAAGTAAGCTGTAACATCTATATCTACCACACATTTTTCAGATGCTAATAAATCTGGTTTTTCTCCTTTTTCTTCTGCTATAGATTCTGATAATAATTTTAAGTACATATCATATCCAACAGAATCTATATGTCCATGTTGTTGAGAACCCAATATATTACCAGCTCCTCTAATTTCTAAATCTCTTAAAGCTATTTTAAAACCTGCACCAAACTTAGTGAATTCTTTTATTGCCAATAATCTTTTAGTAGAAATTTCAGAAAGTGTTTTCCCTTTTTTAAAAGTCATATATGCAAAAGCCCTTTTATCGGACCTGCCTATTCTACCCCTTAATTGATGTAATTGAGCTAACCCCATTTTATCAGCATCTTCTACTATTAAAGTGTTACAAAAAGGAATGTCTATACCTGTTTCTATAATAGTGGTACAAATTAAAACATCTGCCTCGTGATTTAAAAGCTTTTGCCATATTTCAGTCAATTCATTTTGCAGCATTTTGCCATGAGCTATACAAATTCTTACATCTGGAATTAATGTAGCTATTTTTGCAGCCACTTGATTTATTGTTTCTACTCTATTGTGCAGATAAAAAACCATACCTCCTCTTTTCATCTCTTTAATTATTGCAGTAACTATTATATTTTCATTATATTCCAAAACATATGTTTGTATTGGCAACCTATCTTGTGGCATTTCATCTATAACAGACATATCTCTAATCCCACTCATAGCCATATTCAATGTTCTAGGAATAGGAGTAGCAGACAGTGTTAAAACATCTACATTATGCTTCATTTTTTTAAACTTTTCTTTATCTGCCACTCCAAATCTCTGCTCTTCATCTATTATTATTAACCCTAAATCTTTAAATTCAACATCTTTTTGTAACAAACGATGTGTACCAACAACAATTTCTACTTCACCTGTTTTTAACTTATTTATTATATCTTTTTGCTGCTTGGGTGTTTTTAACCTAGAAAGCAGCTCTACTTTTATTGGGAATTTATTCATTCTATTAATTATTGTATTATAATGCTGCCAACTTAAAATAGTTGTTGGTGCCAATATAGCTACCTGTTTAAAATCCATAACAGCTTTAAAAGCCATTCTTAAAGCTACTTCTGTTTTACCAACTCCTACATCACCACAAATAAGTCTATCCATAGGGTATGGTTTTTCCATATCTTTTTTTACTTCTTCAATACATCTTAATTGAGCATCTGTTTCTTCATATTCAAACATATCTTCAAATTGTAGCTGCCAATCGTTATCTGCACTAAACTGGTAACCTTTACTGTTAATTCGTTCAGATTGCAATTTAATTAAATCTTTCGCCATATCTTTAACAGCTTTTTTTACTTGATAACATTTTTTATACCAATCTGAGCTATTTAATTTATTTAACTTAATTACTCCATCTTCTTTATTACCTATATATTTAGAAACTAAATCTAATTGAGTAACTGGCACATACAATATATCTGAACCTAAATATTTTATTTTTATATAATCTTTTATCACTCCCTGTAATTCTAATTTATTTATGCCATCAAAAATACCTATGCCATGGTTTGCATGTACAACATAATCACCTATAGATATATCCTCTAAACTACCTATAGCTACTTCATTTGAAAATTTTTTACGCTTTTTTTGTGTATTTTTTTTGAACAAATTATTTTTACTTACAGTAAAAATCACCAGTTTATATATTGAATATTCTATACCAGATGTCAAACACTCATCTAAAACAATAATTTGAAAATTATATATATCACTCAAATTACTCGAAACACTAATTTTTCTTTCTTTTAACTCTTCTATCAAATACTTTGCAAAAGCTTTTGAACCCGCTAAAATAATAATTTTAAAATTTTTTTCAATATAGATTCTTATATCATCTTCTAATAAATTTATATTCCCGCTCCAACACGAAAGTTCTTTTTGGTAACAATCAATAATTTTATCAAAATCACAATAATTATCTAATAATGAATTAAATTCACTTGTAGTAATATTTATATATTTTTCAAATTTTTGCTTAATTTCATCCCAATGTAAAATATGACTTCCAAAATCTTTAGTTAAAATTTTTTCTTCAACTAAACTCTCAACATCTTGTAAATAATGCCATAAAACACTTTTGCTTTCATTAATAACACCACTGTAATTCATAATAAAAATAATAGGTTCATCAATATAATCTATAATATTATTTCTATTTTTTAAAATTATAGGAATATATTTATCAATATTATCTTCCACAATACCATTTTTTACATTATCGATATCATTGGTTATATTATTTATTACTTCATCTTTAAAGGTTAAATTTGTTAATTCTTTCTGTAATTTTTCAATAGATTGTATAAACTCATCTACATCTTCAATTAAAACTTCTTTAGCTGGTGAAATAACAACATTATCTAATCGTTTATCTATTTTTCTTTGTGTTTGAGCGTCAAATAAAAATATATTATCTATTTCATCATCCCAAAAATCAATTCTAACCGGGTATTCAAGGTGCGGAGGATATATATCTAAAATTTCTCCTCTTATTGAAAATTGACCAATACCATCTACCTGGTAGCTTCTAACGTAGCCAAGTTTTATAAGTGTTTTAGCTATATTTTCTATTTTTGCTACGTCACCAACTTTTAAATTAAACAATAATTGTTTATATTTACTAGGTGAGTTTAAAATTTGGTGTAATGCTTCTACTGTAACTACTAAAATAATAGGCTTTATAATTTTATTTTCTATATTACATAAGTTATAAATTACCTTTAACCTTTGATGTTCATATTCTTTTGAACTGCTTTCAACATTCCTATAAATTATTTCTCTTGATTTAAATAACATGGCTACTTCTTCACCAAATATAATATTTACATCGTTGCAAATTTTTTGACCTGTAAGTTCATTGGGAACTACTATAACAAGGTTTTTATTTATTTTTTTACATAACAAAGAAGCTATAAAAGAAGAATGCATGCAAACAGAATTACTAAGAAAAATATTATGCATACCTTCTTGAATAGCTATTTCTAAATCTTTATATAATTTAACATTTAATAAAATATCAAATAAATTAATCATATGTATTCAAACTTTTCTTTTTTTGTTTTTTACAATAATATAACATTACCAAAAGCGATATAACACTTATAAAATAAGAAAAATGTTGTATAAAAGTACCAGTATAATCAACTATAATTTTACCTTTTACTTCTTCTTCACTTAATAAAACTCTTACTAAACCATTATTAGATGATTTTACAACCTTCAAATTTTTACATGTCCCATCTAAATTTATATATTTAGCAGTGTAACCTTTATAATAAATAAGTGGTATATCTATATATTCACAGTTGCCACTATAATCAAAAATTGTTTTTACTCCTTTTTTAGCTACAATAATATGTTCATTATTAGAAGTTAACGCTTCATAAGGATTATCTAATAAATTAATATCAACCTCTAAAGGCAACCATTCCATACCTACTCCCCAAGGAATGCAATCGTTATTGTTACATACGTTATTGATAATATTGCTTACATCAACAGAATTTTTATAAACGAAAATTAAATTTATTGTATTATAAATTATTGTAGGTAACAACAATATGTACAAAATTAAAATTTTATGTTTAACATTCTTCAAATATAAAATTAAAAAATTGCCAACTCCTAAAGATAAATATATTGTTACATAAGTTAGCAATCTCCACGGAAATTGTATATAATAAAAAATATGCTCCACATATTTCCATGGGAATAATTTTGTATTAGTAAGAAAAAATATAATACCTATTATCAAATAATTATCAATTTGTTCTTGATATTTACTTTTTTGGGAAATCAACTGTAATAACCTAGCAAACAAACAAAAAACTAAAAATATTGAAATCCTGTATATATTATCAAATGAAAAATTTAAAAAACTTTTAATTGGTAAAATACAGTCAGGAACACTATATTTGGGAATAGATACTTGCATTTTACAAGATGCAAATTGTTCTAACATAGGCATCCAATAACACGCAGATAATGATAACGCTACTAAGCCTACAATTATTAACTTTTTTAATTTACAAAAAAAATCGCACATGTTATTTTCTTTATTTTTACATATTTTAAAAACATCGAACCCAACAGCTAAAAATACAATTATTAAACATGTGCTAAGTGTTATTGTATGAGAAAATATTAAACCTAAAAAACCAAATAACATAAAATAAGGTTTTTGAAAATTTTTATAAACAAAATCATAAATACCGCAGATAATTAATGGTATAAACGCCATTGCTAATGTTTCACCTAAAGCAAATCTACGGTACATATGTAATATTGTTGAACTAGAAAATACATAAAATAGCGTAGAAGAAACTGCAGCATATTTATTATTGTTGTTGATATATTTAAAAGAAATATACGTTACAATAGTAAAAAAAGTAATAAATATTACCATAAAAAATCTATACGCCAAATTTAACTTAATTCCTAAAATTTCAAATATTGCTGGAATATACAAGAAAAAATTAGGATAAAATAACCCTGTTCCGTAACCATAACCATTAAAAAATAAACTGTGAATTTTTACAGGAAAATTTTTTAATTTTAAATCATAAGCTAATGAATCTATTCTAGATAAATGATATCCAAAATCATCACCCAATACCATATTATTAACATTAGTTATTAAAACAGGAATGGAAAGTAAAATAACTATGAGAAACAAAATGGATATAACAAAATAATTTTCTTTTTTTGTACTATTATTCACTTTATTTACCTCTTTCATTTTTTTTAAAATTTAGCTGAACCAACTGTTCTTGGAAATGGTAATACATCTCTAATATTAGAAATACCTGTAACATACATAACAAATCTTTCAAAGCCTAACCCATACCCTGCATGCTGTGTACCACCATATTTTCTTAAATCTAGGTACCAATTGTAATTTTCAATATTTAAATTCATCTCTTTCATTTTAGATTCTAAAACATCTAATCTATCTTCACGCTGGCTTCCACCTATAATTTCGCCTATTCCAGGTACCAATAAATCCATAGCTGCCACTGTTTTATTATCATTATTTAATTTCATGTAAAAAGCTTTAATTTCTTTAGGGTAATCAATAACAAATACTGGTTTTTTAAAGACTTTTTCTGTTAAATATCTTTCATGTTCTGTTTGTAAATCACAACCCCAATAAACAGGATATTCAAAATTATCTTTATTTTTTTCAAGTATAGTTATTGCCTCTGTATAAGTTACTTTACCAAATTCTGAATTAGCAACAAACTTTAACCTTTCTATTAAATCTTTATCATAAAAATCATTAAAAAATTTAATCTCGTCTGGACATTTTTCCATTACATATTTTATAGCAAATTTTATCATATCTTCAGCTAAAACCATATCATCATTTAAATCTGCAAAGGCTATTTCCGGCTCAATCATCCAAAATTCCGCAGCATGCCTTGGGGTATTAGAATTCTCAGCTCTAAAAGTTGGCCCAAATGTATATATTTTACCAAAAGCTAAAGCCATACATTCACCCTCTAATTGGCCAGAAACTGTTAAGCTAGTTAATTTCCCAAAAAAATCTTGCTTATAATCAACCGTTCCATCATCTTTAATAGGTGGGTTTTTATCATCTAAAGTTGTAACTCTAAACATTTCACCGGCACCTTCACAGTCGCTACCAGTAATTATTGGTGTATGTGCATATACAAATCCTCTTTCGTTAAAAAATTTATGAAAAGCATATGCTGCAACAGATCTAACTCTATATAACGCATTAAAGGTATTTGTTCTTGGTCTTAAATGCGCAATACTTCTAAGATATTCTAAAGAATGTCTTTTTTTCTGCAAAGGGTAATCTGGTGATGAAACTCCTTCTATTTTTACCTCTGTAGCATTAACTTCAAAAGGTTGTTTTGCCCCAGGAGTTACAACAACTTCACCAACAACCACCAAAGCAGCACCAACATTCTGTTTAATTACATCTTTATAATTACTTAACTTACCTTCTTGTATAATAATTTGAATATTTTTAAAAGATCCACCATCATTTAACTCAATAAAACCTATAGATTTACTATCTCTAATTGTTTTTATCCATCCACAAACAGTAACTTGTTTATTGCTATATTTTTCGTAATCACATATTAAATCTTTTATCTCTAACCTTTTCACAATATAACATTCCCTTCTTACTAAATACTATTTTAAATTATTTAATATTATCTCTTTTAAAATTTCCGGGTTACCTTTACCTTTAGATATCTTCATACATTGCCCAACTGCAAAACCAACAATATTAGTTTTACCTTTGTTAAACATTTCTTTAATTTGAGGGTTTTCTTTTAAAACTGTTACTACTATTTTTTCCAACTCAGTTTTATCACTAACTTGACCTAAATTATTTTCTTTAATAATTTCATCAATATTTTTATTGTTCAACATAATATTTTCTATTACAATTTTTGCAGATGTATTTGAAATAATACCATCTTCTATTAATTTAACAATGTAAATAAGTTTATTAGAATTTATATTAGTTTCACTCAATTTAATATTTTTCTCATTTAAAATTCTTGATATATCACCTAAAATCCAATTTGAAAATAACTTAGGTGAAAAATTAGTAGATTGCTTTACACATTCTTCAAATAAATTTGATTTCTGAATATCACCAACCAATGTAACAGCATCGACCATTGGTAAATTGTAACTAGAAACAAACCTTTTTATTTTTACATTAGGTAATTCAGGTATATTATTTTTAACTTTTTCAATCATATCATCATCAATTACAACTGCAAACAAATCTGGTTCTGGAAAATATCTATAATCTTTAGAATTTTCTTTAGACCTTAATAAAATATTTTTACCTTTATCGTCATCCCATTTTCTAGTTTCTTGAGTTAATTTTTCTCCACTTTCTAAAACTTTTATTTGACGAGCTACTTCATATTCAATAGCTCTAACTGCCCCATTAAAAGTATTAACATTTTTCATTTCACATCTTGTACCTAACACATTAGAACCTTTTGGCTTTAATGAAACATTTACATCACATCTTATAGAACCCTCTTGCATTTTACAATCTGAAACACCCAAAGTTTGCAAAATAGATTTAATTGTTTCTAAATATGCTTTTGCCTCTTTAGCACTAGAAATATCTGGTTCCGAAACTATTTCAATTAGTGGCACACCTGCTCTATTTAAATCCAGTAACGACTCATTGCTACCATCACTATGAATTAATTTTCCAGCATCTTCTTCTATATGAATTCTAGTTATACCTATTTTTTTTGTTTCGCCAGAATTATTTATAATAACATCAACATATCCATCATAAAAAATTGGTATATCATGTTGAGATATTTGGTACCCTTTAGGTAAATCTGGGTAAAAATAATTTTTTCTATCTTGCTTTGATTTTTTATTTATTTTGCAATTTAAAGCTATACCAACTTTAAGTGCATATTCTAAAGCTTTTTTATTCAAAACTGGTAATGTTCCTGGTAACCCAGCACATATTGGGCAAACATTTGAATTAACAGCTGAACCAAATGAATTTTTACAACTACAATACATTTTTGTTTCTGTGTTAAGTTCAGCATGAACTTCTAAACCAACAACTACATCATATTCCATATGTAAAACCACCTTTTAATAAAATATTCAAAGTTCACTTTCTATTTTGGCAATATATGTTTTAAACTTAGATTATTTTTTTTCCATTTTTCTATATTTGCATGGTGCCCAGATAATAAAACTTCTGGAACTTTTCTACCCATCCAAATCTCTGGTCTTGTATATTGTGGGTATTCCAGTAAACCGTTATAATGACTTTCATCCTTAAAACAACTTTCATCAGCCAATACTCCTGGTAACATCCTACAAATAGCATCTGTTAATATAATAGCAGGTAACTCTCCACCAGTAACAACATAATCACCTATAGAAATTTCTTCATCTACAACCTCATCAATTAACCTTTGATCTATACCTTCATAATGACCACAAATTAAAATTATGTTTGTAAGTTTAGCAAGTTCTTTTACTTTGTTTTGCGTTAATGTTTGGCCTTTAGGCGACATGTAAATTATTCTAGGTTTAGTATTTATTACATTACAAATATCTTTAACACACCTATAAACTGGCTCAGCCTTAATAAGCATACCCTTACCACCACCATATGGGTAATCATCCACTCTTTTATGTTTATCATTTGAATAATCTCTAATATTATAGCAATTAATTTCAAACAATTTTGCTTTTCTAGCTCTACCAATTATACTTTCATTTAAAACAACATCACACATTTTAGGGAAAAGTGTTACAATATCTATTCTCATATATCAAACAGCCCATTTAACGGTTTTATTAGCATAACCTTACTTTCTATATCAACTTTTTTTATAACATCTTTTATTGCTGGAATTAATAATTCTTTTTTATTTTCATCCATTATATAATAAACATCATTTGCACCTGTTTTAGTAATTTTGAATATTTTACCATAATTTTCATTTGTGTCCACATCAATAACATCTACACCAATTAAATCTTGTTGAAAATATTCACCAGCATTTAATTTTATTTTATCTCTAGGAATATACAAAATTTTGTTTATTAAATTTGCCGCTTGCGATATGTCATCAATACCCTCTACTTTTATAATAAAAAAATTTTTATGAATACGTGAATGTTGTATTTTTATTTTTTCTTTTCCTTCATCATCTAAAAACAAGTAAGGTATATTAATTAAAACCTCTGGAGCATCGCACCAATATAACATTTTTAGCTCACCTTTAAGAGCATGAGTATTAGTTATTTCTCCAATTTCTATATATTTTTTCATTTTTGCTTCCTCAAAATATTTACACAAATTTCACAATATCAGCCAACTTTCTACATCTACCTTTTTAAAAACCACTAGTATCTCCGTTATTTATAAAATTCCATGTATCTCTACAAATATCATCTATATTTTTTTTCGCAACCCAACTCAACTCTTTCTCAGCTTTCGTTGAATCTGCATAACAACAATCTATATCACCTGGTCTTCTTCCTACAATTTTATAATTTATTTTTATGTTATTAACTCTTTCAAAAGAATTCACCAAATCTAAAACACTATAACCTTTACCTGTTCCAAGGTTATAAGTATAAATTCCACAATTATTTTTTATTTTATTCATTGCTTTTAAATGTCCATTTGCTAAATCTACAACATGTATATAATCTCTAACTCCTGTTCCGTCATGCGTATTATAATCGTTGCCAAAAACACTTAAACATTTTAACTTTCCAACAGCTACTTGAGCAATATATGGCATTAAATTGTTAGGTATTCCTTTTGGGTTTTCGCCAATCAAACCACTAATATGCGCACCAACAGGGTTGAAATACCTTAATAAAACTATTCCCCATTGATTATCCGAAGCATATAAATCTTTTAATATATTTTCTATAATTAATTTGCTACTTCCATATGGGTTAGTAGTTTTAAGTTGTGCATCTTCTTTTATTGGTAAAAATTTAGGGTTACCATAAACTGTAGCCGATGAACTAAAAATTAACTTTTTAACATTATATTCATTCATGACTTCACACAACACTAAAGTACTAACTATATTATTATGGTAATACTTTAGTGGCTGTAAAACTGATTCCCCAACTGCTTTAAAACCAGCAAAATGAATAACCATATCTATTTTATTTTCATTAAAAATTTTTTGTAATGAACTTTTATCTCTTAAATCTGAATTATAAAAAGTTACATCTTTATTAGTGATTTTTTTAATTTTATCTATAACGTCACTAGAAGAATTAGTTAAATTATCAACAATTATTACATTATGCCCTTCATTTAAAACTTCAACACAAGTATGGCTCCCTATATACCCTGCACCACCTGTAACTAAAATATTCATATCTATCACCTACATAAAATAAAAATCCACCAAAAAACAAAAGAGCCCTCTATTTACACAACAAAGTAAAAGGCTCTAAAACAAGCAAGCCATAGGCTCTTTATAAAATCATATTTTTAATGGTGAGCCATCGGAGACTCGAACTCCGGACAACTTGATTAAAAATCAAGTGCTCTACCGACTGAGCTAATGGCCCTTAATACTTTTTTAGTATACCATTAAAAATAAAATTTGTCAATATTTTTTTATAAAAATTTCAGGGTTTCTAAATTGCAATATAAAGATACCACAAAGTTAAGTGGCTGAAATTTGTTGAACAAGCATGTTAGAAGACTTGCCATCAAATAGTTTTCTGGGATAATTATTTATCCAATGTTCTATCAACTTAATTCTCTCATGCGAGAATTTGCTAATGTCACTTCCTTTTGGGATAAAACGTCGAATGAGCTTGTTTGCATTTTCGTTTGAACCCCTTTCCCAAGCACTGTAGGGATGAGCGTAGTATACTGTACTGGTCAAGGTAATTTGTAACAAAAGGTTCGATAAAAATTAATTAGATAAAGATTTATTGTATCTCGCTTCC
>CAKTAG010000014.1 GCA_934527325.1 uncultured Candidatus Soleaferrea sp. | reverse complement strand
GATATAAATATTAAAAAAGCAAATGAAAATTTTAACAAATTAATTGAAGAAACAAACGAAAAACATAAAGCAATAGATCAAGCAATGGAAGACAAATTAAAAGAAATAGAGAAAATAACAAATGAAACAGAGAAAAAATTAGCAATAACATGTGACGAGATATTTAAAGTAGAAGGCGAAGAAATAGAAGCAGCATTTGAAGAAGCAAAAAAAGCAATTACAACAAGAGCAAAAACAGCAACAATGGCGCGATTGAAAGTGGAAATAAGAAAATTTAGAAAAAAATATCTTGAAATATCATGCTCATTACAAGAACTAGGAGAATTAATAAAAAATTTTACAATTTACAAAAAAATAGCACCATTGGAACGAAAGTTGGAAGAAATGAGTTTAGAGTCAAGCGTTGGTGCGGGCCGTGCAATGGAAGAGATGTTTTATACAGTTAAAAAATACCATGAGGTATTAAATACAGATGAATATTGTAGAAAGCGTATTAATGATGCAACATTTTATAAAGAAGAACAAACAAGATTTTTGAACATAAACAAAAAAAAGGATGACCATCAAAAAGCAAAAGATGCATTATTTTCCTTATATATTCAATTAAAGAGAAATAATGATAAAACTCAAAGTGTATTTTATGAAGAGATTAAAAAATTTAATGATAAACTAGAGAAACACCCAGAAGTATTGGATATGTTTAAAAAATTGTTTGGTGAAAAATTTGAAACTTTAATAGATGTATCTAATCAACTTATAAAAACCGAAATAGAATGTGAACATTTAAGAGTAGCAAATAGCAAAATGAAAGAAAAAGTTGACAAAATTGGCAAGAATGCATCTAAATTAGGAAATGATAAATATATAGCAAAAGAAGCAATAGATAAATATGCATCAAAAAAACAACCAAAAACAAGGAAAAAGCAAAAAATAGCAAAAAATAAATTAGACAAATTAAATAAGGAATATAGAAAAATTGAAGTAAATAGTCAAAAAATAGTAGATAAATTTTTGGAAGCAAGTGATGAAGAAATAAGAATACACACAGAATTAATGGAAAAAAGTAAATTAAAAGAAGCAAAGAAAAAAGAATTAGAAAAAGCATTTAAAGAATTTACGGAAACATTATCAATACAATATTTTGAATCAATAGAAGGGTACAATTTTAATGAAGTAATAAAATGGTATGGTGATGATATAGAAAAACTATGTGAAAAATTCATAGAACAATACAAATACGTAAAAGAAATTAAAAGTGATATAGAAGAAGATGTTGAAACATATAAGCAAGAAATAGAAAAAGTTTGGCGAAGTAGTAAAAAAACACAGGTAAAAACAGGTAGCAATCAAGCAGAAGCAGCAGAAGTGGCAGAAGCAGGTGTAGAGGAAAAATCAATAAATAACTAAATTAAAGGGCTATAGCAAACCTTGTTTTTAAAATCGGGTTGCTTATAGCCTTTTGTTTTTAGCAAATAATGCTGTTGGTTATTATGTACATAATATTTAGCAAATAGTGAATAACTGTTGGTTAAAACATAGAATTTATAATTTATTGTAAAAATATCGTTGATTTTTTTGTAAATATAATATATAATTAAAAGATGATGTATTAGTTATACATTCAATTAATTCAATGTAAAAGGGGTAAATATTAATGATGCACAAACAAAAAATTGTAAGCTTAACTTTAATGGGTGCAATAAGTGTGGGTAGTTGTATGCCAGCAATGGCTATGCAAGCAAGTAACACACCAATTGGTAGAAGTGGTTTTGGAATTTCATTTGGTAGTTCACTTGGTAGCTCACAAAGCAATACAATAAATATTAGTAATGCAGATAAATTTGCAGCTTTAAAGAAAGAACTTAAAAAGGCAGAAGAGGAACTAAAAGTAGCAAAAACAACATATGACCAAGCATGTAAAACATGTATGTCGTTAATGGAAAATTTAAGTAACGCGGAAAAAAGAATAGCAAAAGAAAATTTCGAAGCAAAAATAGATAGATTTAATGAAAATGCGCGAAAAACAAAAATGGAATTGGTAGAGAGCTGGCCAGATAGTGAGTATAAGAAATATTTGTTGGTAATACTGAAAGGGAAATTAAAACCAATGAAGTACAGGAGTGAAGAGGAGCGCTATTATTATGCAAAATTAGATGATGACTTGAGAAAAAATTATGAAGGTAAAATTTATATGGCAACAAATAGGAAAATAGAGATAGCTTATTACAAAATGTATGATAGTGCAGAAGAGGAATATAATCAAGCTTTTACAAAAAGAATGATAGCATATAAGGAGGCACTAGATGTAATTAAAAAACCAGGAGAAGATTATTATGCACAATTAGAAAAAGTATCTGAAATAGAACACCAAATGAGTGCTTTAGGTGATGAATATAAAAGATGGTTAGATAGTTATACATCAATAACTATGCCAACAGATGATGCATTAGCTGATGGAAATAATATTGGTAATTTATGTAGTTCACAATGCAGTAGGCAAGCTATTAGTATAGAGGATAAGATGGCAGTTTTAAGTGAAAAACTTGAAGAGGCAGAGGAGGAATTAAAAGAAGCAAAAATAGAATATGAAAAAACATTTAAAGAATATGAAGCGGCATACGCAAATCTTGATATGGGAGAAGAAGAATGGGGCGATATTAAAATTAAAATAATAAAAACAGATACGGAACATGGAAAAGAAGCAAAAAAAATATTTGATGATGCAAGCGAAGCATATCGGGCAGCAGAGAGTAAAAAAGTGAGTATAGAACACAAAATAAATGCTATAAAATGTATATATAGAGGATGGTTTGGTGATATGCCAACAATGGGTACAAGAACAAATAGTGCGCCAACTGGTAGAAATAGTATCGGTAGTTCACAAAGCAATACAACAAATATTAGTAACGAAGATAAATTAGCATGGTTAAGAGAAGAACTTAAAGACGCAGAAGAAGAGCTAAAAGCAGAAGAAATAAAATGGAGCAAAATAGATGATATATATGGAATAGCAAAAGAGAATGTTCGGCGCGCAAGATTTGTATATGACTGCGCAACGTCAGATTTATGGCGCAATATTGCACAGAAATTTTATGATGAAGGATACAAAATGGTAAGAAAAGAATACGATGAACAAATAGCTAGACTACACCCGAAGGATTATTGTAGAAGAGATGAAGCAGAAGAACAGTTAAATGAAATAAAAAAAAGATTATGTGATGTAAAAGCTTGTCAAGAAAAAATACTAAAAAAGGAATACCAAAGGGCAGAAATAAAATTTGAAGAAGCAAACAAAATATATGAAAAATTACGTGAAGAAGTAATAAAAATAAATCATGAAACATTAAGCGGATGTGGAATAAGAAATAAAGTGGAAAATCTAAGATGGGTAGTGTATGGAAGTCCGGATAGGTGTGATAGCGAGCATGGAGGCAGAGATTGTAAATAATTTATAAATAAAAAATTTGTAAAAAAGATTCCTTCTATAATAGAATAAAATATTATAGGAGGAATTTTTTGTGGCAAGATATAGACGAAAAAAATGAGTGAAGGTAAAAATATCATAGCTGTGCTGATTCAGAAGTATAACATCTATAGCGCAGAAAATTATTTAATAAAGGCTTTTACTGGCCTAGATATCTATATAGAGAAATCGAGTTTACAGAAAAAATTCACCATCTAGTTAAGCTATTTTAGTACACAAAAATTACTTTTTGCATAAAATAAATAGAAATAAATTTTGATAAACTGATTAATTTTTACTTTTTGTTTTTCAAATATTTTTTATGTTTTATTAAAGAGGTGTAGTTTTTATGGTACTTTCTATATTACTTCCAGCTTTTTTGCTTAGCTTATCAGCTTGTTTAGATAATATAGTTATAGGTATAGCTTATGGAATGAAAAAAACTAAAATACCATTTTATTCTAATTTGTTGATAGCTGTAGTTACATCTTTGGGTACATTAGTTTCTATGATGTTTGGTAAACTAATAGCTACTATTATACCTATGTATATATCTAAGGCGCTTGGTGCTGTAATGATAATTTTAATAGGTATATACTTTATTTTAGATTATGTTATTAAAAAGAGAAATGAAAAAAATCCAGTACCAGTAAATGAAGCTGTATGCGATGATTCATCTGCTACGCAAGATTTATGTGGTGTTCAAAATTTATGCTGCTTGCCAAAAAAAATAAATTTTAAAGAAACAATTATGCTTGCTTTTGCGTTAACTATAAACAATTTAGGTATAGGAATAAGTGCAAGTTTAGCGGGCGTTAATATTGCAGCAACAGTAGCACTAACTTTTATAATAAGTATATTAACAATAGTTATAGGTGTTTCTATGGGTTTTAATATAATTGGTAGGCTTTTTGGTAAGTATGCATCTGTAGTTTCTGGTATTTTAATGGTTGTTTTAGGGTTTGTAGAATTATTTTAAATTTGTTTAGTAATAATAAAACAGAGCTCTTCTATTATTTAATAGTAGTAAGAACTCTGTTTTTGTTATACTTAATATTATTTGCAAATAATATAATTTATATACTATTTTTTTGTACAAATTAAAAAAATATTGACAAGTTAGTACAAATACTATATTATAATAAAGTAAAGTTTGCAATAGTTTTATGTGGAGGTAAAAATGATGATGAAAATTTTGTTTATTGTTATAGTTATTTTACTGGTTGTATTAGGTAAATATTTATCTCGTATATCAAGCATGCGGTCTATTAAAAAAATTACATGTTATAACGACTACAACCTTTACAAAATGAACGTTTTGTATAATTACGATATTGAAAAAATATTATCACAAAGGTTAGAATATGACCAAGATTTTATGAATTTAATATCAAAGGTTGCTTTACCATACTTGCCGATTTCTATAAAATCACCTAATTTTGGTGGTTGCAGTGCTTTTACTATAAAAGAAAAATCTGGGGCAGTTTTAATGGGGCGTAACTACGATTTTAAAAATAATACATCTGCAATGCTAGTACATTGTGCACCACAAAATGGGTATAAGTCTGTAAGTTTTTGTGCTCTTGATAATTTAAAAGTTCAAAATGCAGATGCCTCTATAAAGTCTAAACTTGCATGCTTATGTGCACCTTTTGCATGTTTAGATGGCATAAATGAAAAGGGTGTTTGTATTGCTGTTTTAACTTTAGATAGTGAACCAGTTAAACAAAATACAGGAAAAAATACTATTGCTACTTCACTTGTTATTCGTTTGGTGTTAGATAAAGCGGCAACTACAGAAGAAGCAATCAACCTTCTTAAAAAGTATGATATGCATGCTATGAGTGGAAGAGATTATCATTTTTATATTACAGATGCTTTAGGAGATGGACGAGTTGTTGAGTATGACCCTAAAACTAAAGAAAGAGTACTTGTAGCTACACCATCGCAAGCTGTTACCAATTTTTTTATTATGTACAAAGAGCATGTATTGCCAAATCAAAAAAATGGCATTTATGGGCACGGCAAAGAACGTTACGATGCTATTGTTGACATAATGGAAAAAAATGAACAAAGTTTAAATACAGATGTGGCTTGGCAGGCTTTAAAGGCTGCATCACAAGCGCCTAACCCTAAAGATATTACTAGCAATACTCAATGGTCGATTGTTTTTAATACAAAAGAATTATCGGCAGCAATTGCTATAAGAAGAGATTGGGATATAGTAAATAAATATTACCTTACAACAAATGAATTACAGTTGTTGAAGTAAATTAAGAATTATGTAAAATTTTTATGCTTTTAATAAAGAGGATTTTTTAGAAGGGAAAAGGTAATGGATAAGGCAGAAATCTATAAATATTTGGAGGAACAAAATATTTCGTATGAGGTAACAGAACACAAGAAAGTTTACAATATGGAAGAATTGTGCACGGTTGAATTACCTTACCCTGAATGTTGTGCAAAAAACTTGTTTTTAAAAGATAATAAAAAATGTAATTACTACCTAATTACTGTAAAAGGTGATAAGCGAGTAAATTTAAAAGAGTTTAGAAAAAAGTATGGTCTTGGAGCACTTTCATTTGCTTCTTTTGAAGATCTGTATAAAATTATGGGGTTAACTCCTGGTTCTGTATCGCCTTTTGGCATATTAAATGATGTTGAACATATAGTGCATTTTTATTTAGATTTAGAATTTTTAGGTAATAAAATTGGTGTGCATCCAAATAACAATACTGCAACTGTTTGGGTGCACTCAGACGATTTAATGAATTTAATTAAAAATTATGGAAACAAAGCTGAATTTGTAAAAATATAATTCTATAAAAAATTTTTAATTTTAAAACAATTTTAAATTGCAAAACTAGTTGTATTTTAAATAAAATAACATAGTTGTAAAAAAATAAATAGGGGCCGTAGTAAAATGATTTTTAAAAATCATTTTACTACGGCCCCTTAAATATCAAGTAAGCAACATAATTTTACTAGCTACTTATGTAGCTAGTAAAAAATGTTCCACGTTAAACATCTGCTTTATTCATATAGCTTTGAAAGTCTTAATAAATATTCATATCTATCTGTTGCAGATTTTTCAGCGTTAGTAAATAACTCTTCTGCTCTATCTGGGTAAAATCTAGCTAAAGAATTATATCTAGATTCATTATTTATAAAATCTTTATAGCTAGCTGTTGGTGCTTTACTATCTAACTGGAATGGGTTTTTACCCTCTAGTTTTAACCTAGGGTCAAACCTAAATAAATGCCAATAACCAGCAGCAACTGCATTTTTAACTTCTGTTTGAGCGTTAAATAAGCCACCTTTTATTCCATGGTTAATACATGGTGCATACGCAATTATTATAGAAGGGCCATTGTAACTTTCAGCTTCGTTAAATGCTTTTATGCATTGGTTGTAATCTGCACCTAAAGCTACTTGTGCTACATAAACGTACCCGTAGCTCATTGCTATAGAAGCAAGATCCTTTTTCTTAACCTCTTTACCTGCTGCAGCAAACTGAGCAATTGCACCTGTTGGTGTAGATTTAGATGATTGACCACCTGTATTCGAATAAACTTCAGTATCAAATACTAAAATGTTTACATTTTCGCCAGATGCTATAACATGGTCTAAGCCGCCAAAACCAATATCGTAAGCCCATCCATCACCACCAAAAATCCATACAGATTTTTTAGATAAAAATTCTTTGTTGTTTAAAATTTCTTTACATTCTTTGCTACAATTGCAAGCACAATTGCTAAGAGCGCTTATTAATTTATTGGTTGCTACTTTGTTAGCTTTAGAATCATCTAAAGTTGAAAGATATTCATCAATAACTTGTTTTTTATCTGCTGGTGCGTTAGCAGCTAAAGTTTTTACATTTTCAATTAACCTGTTTCTTAAAGTTTGTTGTGCTAAATATATTCCGTAACCAAATTCTGCGTTATCTTCGAACAACGAATTAGCCCAAGCTGGCCCTTCACCGTTTTTATTTGTTGTATATGGAGTTGAAGGGGAAGAACCTGCCCAAATTGATGAGCACCCAGTTGCATTTGCAATGTACATTCTATCACCAAACAGTTGGGTTGCTAATTTTGCGTAAGGTGGTTCGCCGCAACCTGCACATGCGCCAGAAAATTCTAATAAAGGTTGTTTAAATTGGCTACCTTTAATTGTTGTTTCGCTGAATTTTTTAAATACATCTTCTTTTTCTGGTAATGTTAAGCAATAATCGAATATTTTTTGTTCCTTAATTTGTGAATCTAAACTGTTCATTGTTAAAGCTTTTTCGCCTTTTTTACCAGGGCAAACAGTGGTACAAACGCCGCAACCAGTACAATCCATTGCAGAAATTGCTATAGCGAATTTGTATCCAGGCATACCTAACATATCAATAAACTTAGTACCTTCAGGTGCATTTTTTGCTTCCTCCTCAGTTAAAACAAAAGGCCTTATAACAGCGTGTGGGCAAACATATGAACATAGGTTGCATTGTATGCAATTTTCATTCATCCAACATGGAACATCTGTAGCAATACCTCGTTTTTCGTAAGCAGCAGAACCTTGAGGTACAGTTCCATCAGAAATACTCAGTAATGTAGAAACTGGTAAACGGTCACCTTCTTGGTTATTAACAGGTATTTGGATGTTATTTACAAAATCTACAAGAGCTTTGTTTTGGCCGTTAACAACGTTAATTTGGTTATCTTCGGTTGCATTTTTCCAGCTTTCAGGAACTTCTATTCTTTTTGCGCCAGATATTCCTTTTTCTATTGCAGCGTGGTTCATTTCAACAATAGCAGGACCTTTTTTCATATAAGAAGTTGTTGCAGCATCTTTCATGTATTTTACAGCGTCTTGGGTATTAATAACGCCAGAGAGGTTAAAAAATGCAGATTGTAAAATAGTGTTTATTCTGCCACCTAAGCCAATTTCTTTTGCAATTTTAAGGCCATCTATAACATAGAATTTTATATCATTTTCTGCCATAAATCTTTTTGCGCTTGCTGGTAGGTTTGTTTCAATTTCTTTTTCGTTCCAACTGCAGTTTAATAAAAATGTACCGCCTTTTTTAAGGTCTTGAACCATATTATATTTTTTAATGTATGATGGATTATGGCAGGCTACAAAATCAGCTTTGTTAACAAAGTAAGTAGATTTTATAGGTGTGTGGCCAAATCTTAAGTGAGAAATGGTAACTCCGCCAGATTTTTTAGAATCGTATGCAAAATAAGCTTGAACATACATATCGGTATGGTCGCCAATAATTTTAATAGAGTTTTTATTAGCGCCAACTGTTCCATCTGAGCCTAGCCCCCAAAATTTACAGCTGGTTGTTCCTTTTGGGGTAGTATCTATGTTGGTTTCTGTAACTTCTAGTGATAATTTTGTAACATCATCTGTAATTCCAACAGTGAACCTTGTTTTTGGGTTGGCTGATGATGCGTTGTTATAAATTGCTATAATCTGAGCTGGTGTAGTATCTTTAGAGCCTAAGCCATACCGGCCAGAAAACATAGGTAATTTTTCAAAATTAGTACCTTTAACAGCTAGTGCAACATCTAGATATAAAGGTTCGCCTATAGAACCAGGTTCTTTAGTTCTATCTAAAACCGTAATGTATTTTGTTGTTTTTGGAATAGCGTTTAATAGATGTTTAATAGAAAAAGGTCTGTATAACCTAACTTTTATTACCCCTACTTTATTGCCGTTATTGTTTAGGTAATCTATAGTTTCTTCTATTGTATCGCAAACACTGCCCATAGCTATAATAATATTTTCTGCATCTGGTGCGCCATAGTAATTAAATAATTTATAGTTAGTGTTTATTTTTTTGTTTACTAAATCCATGTAATTTTCTACTATAGAAGGAATAGCATCGTAATATTGGTTGCAAGCTTCTCTTGTTTGGAAGAATATATCTGGATTTTGAGCTGTGCCACGTAAAACTGGTTTAGATGGATTTAAAGCTCTTTTTCTAAATTTTTCAATTGCATCCATATCAGCCATATCTGCTAGATCTTCGTTAGACCACATTTCAATTTTTTGAATTTCATGTGATGTTCTAAAGCCATCAAAGAAGTGTAAAAATGGTAAGCTACCTTTTATAGCAGCAAGATGTGCAACGGCAGCTAAATCCATACATTCTTGAACATTGCTAGAACAAAGCATAGCAAAACCAGTTTGCCTACAAGCGTAAACGTCGGAGTGGTCACCAAAAATAGATAATGCATGTGAGGCAATAGCTCTGGCAGAAACATGAATAACAGCAGGTAACCTTTCACCAGCTATTTTATACATGTTTGGAATCATAAGCAATAAGCCTTGAGAAGCTGTAAAAGTAGTAGTTAAAGCACCAGCGCTTAAAGACCCGTGTAAAGCACCAGCAGCTCCAGCTTCGGATTGCATTTCTACAACTTTAACTTTTTGGCCAAATAGATTTTTTTTGTTTTCAGTGGCCCATTTATCGGTAGCCTCGGCCATTGTTGAAGATGGAGTGATAGGGTATATTGCAGCCACATCTGTAAAGGCATAAGAAACGTGAGCTGTGGCGGTATTTCCATCCATAGTTTTCATTTTTCTTGACATAACAATTTAGCATCCTTTCTAGTAATTAATTAACATATTGTAACGTAACCAATGGTAGAGCAAGTAGTTTTGTACACATTTATAAAAATTATAATCACTTACAACTGACTATTGTTTACCTTAATAAGTCTACCACTTTTGTAACACAAAATCAAGGGATAAGTTAAACTTTGCAGTGCAAATCGGCTTGCGAATAAAAATGAAATGATAAAAGAAAAATATGGTATGATGCAAAAAAAGTGATTATAAAAAGACACTAGTAAAACATGGTTGAAAATGACATAAAACTAATTATTTGCTATTTGTTTTATTCGATGTTAAAAAAAATAATATATTTTGCACAAATATATGTTGAAAAATAATTGCTTGCGTGTTATAATATTGTTAATAGAATATTTTAAGGTTGGCAGAGTTGGTGCAAAGGGGGCATGTAGTGCAAAAAAGCCGTTAATTTTATTGTTGAGGGGTAAGTAAAATGAATAAGATAAAAAGAGTAAAAATAATTAACAAATTTGTAAAAATAACCCAATCGGGGGGGGAACTAGGTAAGTTAAATAACAGTTTTTTTAAACTGTTATTTTTGGTTGTTTTTTTAAATTTGCTTAGCTTTGCTAGCTTTGGTGAGCCATATACAGAAAATGGGGTAATGTATAGTTTTGATACTGGTACTTTAACAATTTCTAAAATCGGGGGTGATGACAAAACTAAAGGAGAGATAACTCAAGAAGTTGTACAAAGGGCTATGAGTTCGTATGGTAAAAATATTAAAGATATAAACAAAGTAAAAATAGAAGCAGGTATAACAATTATAGGTGAGAAGGCATTTTATAAGTGTAGTAAGTTAACAAGTATAACAATACCAAGTAGTGTAATGAGAATAGGTAATGGTGCATTTTGTAATTGTAGTAGTTTAGAAAAAATAACAGTAGATGGAAAAAACTCAACATATAAAGATATATATGGGGTATTGTTTACCAAAGATGGAGCACAGTTAATATGTTACCCTGCAGGTAAAACGGATGCAAGTTATACAATACCTGAAGGTGTAACAAGTATAGGTAATGATGCATTTAATTATTGCACATCATTAAAAAGTGTAATAATACCAAATACAGTAACAAGTATAGGTAATGATGCATTTTATAATTGCACATCATTAAAAAGTGTAATAATACCAAATACAGTAACAAGTATAGGTAATGATGCATTTTATAGGTGTACATCATTAACAAGTGTAATAATACCAAATACAGTAACAAGTATAGGTAATGATGCATTTAATTATTGCACATCATTAACAAGTGTAACCATACCCAATAGTGTAACAAGTATAGGTTATAGTGCATTTTTTTGGTGTAGATCATTAAAAAGTGTAATAATACCAAATAGTGTAACAAGTATAGGTGGTTATGCATTTTATAATTGCACATCATTAAAAAGTGTAATAATACCAAATAGTGTAACAAGTATAGATGGTTATGCATTTGATGGTTGTGGTTCCTTAAAGGATGTTTATTACTTAGGAACTGAAGTATATTGGGAGTCGTTAAAAAAGAAGATATCTTCTTCTTACGGCAACGACCCATTAACTAGTGCAGAAATACATTGTAATTGTAAACCTAAAACGTTAACTGTAAACAAAATTTGGGAAGATAATGGCAATAGTGGTGATTTGAGAGGTGACCCAACATTTGTATTGTATAAAGTATACACAGGTTGTACTAAAAGAGGTGAAAGATATACCCGCGGTAGGCGAACATTCATAGTAAACAGCAAGAATGGTAACTACGCTAAGGAAGAAAACGGAAGGTATACAGTATACGAAAAAATGGCTGAAAATACTGAGTATACGCAAGATAGATTTAGTAATAATGTTGGTGGTAATACAAATACATGGCAGTATAAAATTACAGTTTTTAATCATGAAGCAGACAGTACCTATGCAGTAGGTGAAAAGCGAATGAAAGGTTATACATCTGATGCATATGTTGATTAACCTTGGCAAATATAGTTTATAGTTAAATTTAAGTTGCTGTTTTTATATCCTCCCTCTTAAATAGATGAGGTAAGTAACCGAAATCTACAAAAGGGGGAGTTTATATGTAAAAATTTAGAAATTCTAGAAAAATAAAAAAATTTTCGTTTTTGTATTGACATTTCTTTTATGATGATATATACTAAAAAAGGTGAGTGTTTGTACATTATTAAATTAAGGTTATACGGTTATGGCGAGGCGTAGCTCAGTTTGGTAGAGTGCTTGGTTTGGGACCAAGATGCCGCAGGTTCGAGTCCTGTCGCCTCGACCATTGATATTAATTTTTTATGCTGGTGTAGCTCAGTTGGTAGAGCAGCTGATTTGTAATCAGCAGGTCGGGGGTTCAAGTCCGTCCACCAGCTCCATAGTTTTGTTTTACAAAATATCTGGGAGAATTCCCGAGCGGCCAAAGGGAACAGACTGTAAATCTGTCGCTTTTAGCTTCGGTGGTTCGAATCCACCTTCTCCCACCATTTTTTTCTTTTTTCATAAATATTTACCGATTTCGGGCCGTTTGCTTAAATTTTTAAGCAAACGGTCTCCTTTATTTTTAAGCTCTATAGTAGTTGAATCTAATTATTTTGTAACTATAAAATGCATATTCGTAAAATTAATGCTTAAAGATTTATATCTGTTTTTTAAGTTGTTTATTGTAAATTTTGGTAAAATACAAGCAAAAAAAATTACGTTTTTATTTTACAATTTTTTTCTATATAAGCTATTGCTTCTTCTGTTGTGTTAATATTTTCGTTAATCACATAGTTGCATTTGCGCAAATTGTTAAATATCTTAGTTATTGTTGGAATATTTAAACCTATTTTTAGCAGCTCATCTGCTTTAACAAAAACGTTGTTTGTTGAACCGTGCATATATACTTTTGCGTTGTTCATTACAATAACGTCGCTGCAATATTTAACTACGTCATCCATGTTATGGGAAACAAAAATGATGGTATTTTTTTTGTTTTGGTGGTATAGCTCTATGTTTTTTAATAAAGTATTTTTGCTTTTGGGGTCTAACCCAGCTGTTGGTTCATCTAATACCAAAATATCTGGGTCCATTGAAATTATTCCAGCTAAAGCTACTTTGCGTTTTTGCCCACCAGATAGTTCAAAGGGAGACTGATTTAAATATTCACTAGAAAGCCCAACAACATTTATAGCCCAATTTACTCTATTTTTTATTTCTTCGGTGCTTAACCCCATGTTAGTTGGCCCAAATGCAATATCTTTAAAAACAGTTTCTTCAAATAACTGATGCTCTGGGTATTGAAACGCTACACCAACTTTGAATCTGTATTTATATACGTTATTTTTGTCTGACCAAATATCTTTTTTGTTGATGTAAATTTTACCGCTTTCTGGTTTTAATAGGCCGTTGAAATGTTGAATTAATGTAGATTTACCTGAGCCGGTGTGGCCTATTATTCCAACGCAACTACCTTTGCAGATTTTTATATTAACATTATTTAAAGCTTTTTTTTCAAATGGTGTTTCTTTGCTATATGTGTAAGATAACCCAACAGTTTCTATTATAGCCAATTATCTTTCTCCCCTAGTAAGTATTTAAAATCGATTTTATTACTTCTGTAGCCTCGGTTATATTAATTGCAGGTTGGCTTACATTGTAACCTTTACATTTTAGTTTGTTGCATAATTCTACAGTTATAGGTAATTCTAAACCAATTTCAAGTAATTGTTTAGGTTCGGCAAAAATTTGTTTAGGTGTATTATCCATTATAACTTTTCCATGGTCCATAACAATAAGTCTATCTGCTAAACATGCTTCTTCCATAAAATGGGTAATTAATATTATTGTTATATTATATTCTTTAACTAAGTTTAATATTAATTTTAAAACATCTTCTCGGCCTGCAGGGTCAAGCATAGATGTAGGTTCATCTAAAATTATGCATTTTGGCATAGTAGAAATTGCCGAAGCTATTGCTACACGTTGTTTTTGCCCACCAGATAGCTGATATGTTGCATGTTTTTTATACTCATCCATGCCAACCATTTTAAGGGCATCATTTACTCTTTTTTTTATTTTGTTTGGCTCTGTACCTAAATTTTCTAATGCAAACGCTACATCTTCTTCAACAATAGTAGCTACAATTTGGTTATCTGGGTTTTGAAAAACCATGCTTATATTTTTTCTAATATCTATAATATGTTCAGAGTCTGTTGTTAAAAAACCAAGAACATTAACCTCGCCATGTGTAGGTAATAATATGCCATTAAACTGTTTTGCCAATGTAGATTTACCAGATCCATTAGGGCCTATAATAGAAACGAATTCACCTTGTTTGAATTTTAAATCTACATTATTTAATACATTATTTTTTTGATTATATGAAAAAGTTAAATTTTTTATATTTATAATTTCATTCAAAAAATCTTCACCATCTTATTTTATGTATGTATTAAGCAGTGTTATGTTTAAACCACACATCTAAAATAAATTTAATCACATAGAATTATGCCAGCAAAATTAGCCATCATTTTTTTATTACCTACTTTTTCAAAATTTATTTCTAGTAATGTGTCGTTGGCTATTGGTGTAACTTTAATTACTTTGCCCATGCCAAAAATTTTATGTTTTACATTGCTACCATTTTTAAAAATTTGGTTTACTTTGGTAAAAGTTTTTTTATCTTTGGTGCCACCAACGCCACCAATACCTATAGATTTGCGTGCTGTCATAGCTTTGGCAGTGTTTCTGGCGATATTTGTTTTATATTTTTCAGCTGCTCTAACTTCAGATGGGTATTCTTGAGTTGCAAATTCACATAAATTTTCTGGTATTTCGTTAATAAACCTAGATGAAATTCCAACTAAAGTTTTGTTAAAAAATTTACGTTCTTTTGCGTAAACTAAATATAATTGATTTTTTGCCCGTGTAAAGCCAACATAAGCAAGCCGTCGTTCTTCTTCTACATCTTTATAGTCGTAAACAACTTGGCTGCCAGGGAAAATACCTTCTTCCATGCCAATGATAATTACTTGGTTAAATTCTAAACCTTTAGCTGCATGCAATGTCATTAACAAAACTTGTGTATTATCACCATCTTCAACAGCATCCATATCAGAATCTGTATATAATGATATTTCTTCTAAAAAACCGGCTAAAGAAGGTTCTGGTGCAGTTTCTTGATATTTTTGAATATTTGCTATTAGTTGATGTATGTTATCTATTTTAGAGGCACCTTCGTTGCCTAACATTTCGATGTATTTTAAATACCCGCTTTTATGTAAAATTTCTTCGGTTAAGTTACTAAGTGAACTTGTTTTAGAAAGGTTTATAAGTTCTTTTATAAGCAATACAAAACTAGAAAGAGTGTTGCTTTTTTTAGCTAATGCTTTGTAATTCATATTGTTTTCAATTACTTCGAATAACGAGAGTCCAGTTTCGTTTGCTATGTTTTGAGCTGCTTTTATTGTAGCTTCACCTATACCTCTTTTTGGTTCGTTTATTATTCTTTTTAACCTTAAATTATCGTTAGGGTTGTTAATTACACATAAGTAAGCAACAATATCTTTTATTTCTTTTCGCTCGTAAAACCTTAAACCGCCTATAATTTTATATGGTATACCAGATTTAACAAGGTATTGTTCTATTATGTTAGATTGAAAATTTGTTCGGTATAAAACGGCGTTATCGGAATATTTATAGCCGTTTTTTATGTTTTTAAGAATAGTTTCTACAACAAATTTTGCTTCACCATATTCGTTTACAGAGGCATAAACACAAACCCGTTCACCTATTTGATTATTAGTCCATAATGTTTTTTCTTTGCGCATGAAATTTTTGGCTATAACTGCATTGGCGGCATTTAAAATTGTTTGTGTGCATCTGTAATTTTGTTCTAACCTAATAACTAATGTGTTGTTAAAGTATTTTTCAAAATTTAATATATTATCTATATTTGCACCTCTAAATTTATATATGCTTTGGTCATCATCTCCAACAACGCAAATATTTCCGTGTTTTTTGCTAAGAAGGTATATCAATTTAAATTGTGAATGGTTTGTATCTTGATATTCATCAACCATAATATATTTAAATTTATTTTGGTAATATTCTAAAATTTCTGGGTATTTTTCAAAAAGTTCAACAGTAAGGCTTATAATATCATCAAAATCTAGAGCGTTACTTTTTAATAATTGGTTTTGGTAAGCTTTGTATATATTTACAATTGTAGCCGATTTGTAGTTATTCATATCTTCGTTTGCTGCCATTTGTGTAGGTGAAATAAGTTCATTTTTAGCGGAGCTAATTTTAGCCATAATAGCTTTAACAGCAAAAAGTTTAGGGTCCAAATTCATATTTTCTATAATTTCAGAAATAATTTTTTTACTGTCATTAGTATCGTATATTGTAAAATTATTGTTGTAGCCTAAATTGTTTATATCTCTGCGTAAAATTTTAACACAAGCAGAATGGAATGTACTTGCATTTACATTTAAAGCCTCTTCTTCGCTTAGGTTAATAGCTAACCTAGATTTTAATTCATCTGCTGCTTTGTTGGTAAACGTTATAGCAAGTATATTCCATGGTTTAGGGGTATTACAAAAAATCAATTTAGATGCTAATGGATTTGCAAAATCTCTTTCATGGTTGTAATTTTCTAAAAAACTCCATTCTTCATCTGTTAATAAATTAACTTCTGTTTTATTTAACCCAACGCCATATTTTAAAATATTAGCTATTCTATTAACCATAACTGTAGTTTTTCCGCTACCTGCCCCTGCCAAAATAAGCACCGAACCCTGAGTTGCTAAAACTGCTTTTAGCTGCTCGGGGTTCATTTTGTTAAAAAATTGACCTATTATTTTATTTCTAAAATTCTGGTATTTGTTAAACATAGTATAAATTCCCACCATCTTTACGGTAATGTAAAATATAATTTTAATAACAATTAATAATATGTAAAATTAAAAAATGTAAGTAAATATATATTATATTATATCATGAATTAACATTTAAATCAAATAAAAATTTTTATAAGAAGTGGCCAAAAGCGATGTTAAAAAAATCGATAAAAGAAAACGGTAGTTCAACAGTTCTTCTTTTTATTCGATATTTATATTTTGCCATTTTAAAACTATTATAAGCATTAACAAACACTGCCATAACAGCATATAGTGTTTTCTTCTTACGTGCAAAACTCTTGATTTGGTTTTCTTGTTTTTTTACACTTAGGGCAAATTTTTTCCTCTTCTATTGTTGCTTTTTTATATCTTTATTATATTACAATATTCGCTTTTTGTCCACTACTAGCATTGCACGGTAAAAATTATAATGGTAGTTGCTTATGGTAAAAATGGTTGGCTGTTACAAATGAGGTTACCTCACTTGTAACAGCCAATTTATTACTGTAAACAATATGTTTAAATATTAGATATAACATTACATAATTTTTTAGCTTGGGTTAAATTGTTAAAAGCTCCCACACTAATTCTTACAGTGCCTATATCTAGGGTACCTTTGCTTTTGTGTGCTAAAGGTGAACAATGCAATCCACCCCTTGTTGCAAAACCTTTTTTGCTTAAAATATTTACAACATCATCACAGGTTTTTTTATCTATATTAAAACTTAAAACTGGTAAGTAACTTCCTAAAGTTGGATATTGAGTGTATAATTTAACATTTTTGTTGTTATGGAGGTTTTTATATATATATTGTATAATTCGCATTTCGTGCTTGTAAATATTATCTATTCCTTTTGATGTTATAAATTTTAACCCGTTATATAACCCTAATATACCAACACTGTTTCCTGTGCCGCTTTCCAATTTATCTGGCATAAAATTTGGTTGCACAAAACTTTCAGATACACTTCCTGTTCCGCCTTCTATAATGGTAGAAAGTTTATCACCATGTTTAGTAATTAAAACTCCTGTACCACTTAACCCATACAAGCTTTTATGGCCGGGCATACATAAAAAATCTATATTCATTTTTTGAATATCAATTGGAATTACTCCTGCAGATTGAGCAGCATCTACCATAAACATTGCACCGTTTTTATGGGCAATATTAGATATACCTTTAATTGGTAAAATGTTGCCAAAAACATTTGAGCCATGCACAGCTATAACAAGTTTTGTGTTGCTTTTAATTAAATTTTGAAAAGATTGTAATGTTTTTTCGTCGTCACCTTCGTAAACGTTAGCAACATCGTAAGATATTAACCCTTTTTCTTTTAGTTTGTGTATAGGCCTAAGGTTTGCATTATGTTCATAACTAGATATAATTACATGATCACCTTTAGATAAAATACCTTTAATAACCATGTTAGCGGCCATAGTGCAATTTAATGTAAAAACTACATTTTCTACATTGTCAGCGTTAAAAAAATCGGCTATTTTTTCTCTGCATTTATAAACCATAAAAGAGGTGTTCATTGCCATTTTATGTCCGCTTCTACCAGGGTTACCACCATATTTATAAAATATATCTTTTAAACTATCTTTTACTATTTTAGGTTTGGGAAAAGATGTTGCTGCATTGTCAAAATATATCATATTAATCCTTCTTTCTATAAAGTTGTACGTAAGTTTAATTAATGAATTTTATTTTATTTTTTGTTAATTGTTGTTTTATGTGTACTATATTATAGTTAAATTTAAGTTGGTATGCGCATCCATTTACAGAGTTTTTACCAGAGATACGTTCCAATTCAGATTTTATTTTTAACATTCTTAATAAATTTTTAGCTTTCATAGCTTGCGTTAAAGAACTGAATTTTATAACATTATCCGCCATTTTATCACCATCCTTTTCTATATAATATGAATTAATATACAGAATTGCTAAAAATTTAATATTCTATAAAAATAATTATCTATATTGAATAACAATAAAATATTATATATTTGTAAGTGATGGTAATAGTATATTAGTATATTTTTGGTTTGGTATAGTGAGTATTGATATGGTAAATAGTTTTATAGTATAATAATGTTAATAAAAAAATAGAAAGAATGGAGAGGTTTATAGATGGGATTAGAAATAGAAAAAGGGGAAAAAAAGAGCATACCAATAGGAATAAGTGATTTTAAAGAGTTTAACGAGAGTAATTACTATTATGTAGATAAAAGCATATTGATAAAAAATATTTTAGATAATAGATGTAAAGTAACGTTGTTTACAAGGCCAAGAAGATTTGGAAAAACGTTAAATCTATCAATGTTAAAATATTATTTTGAAAAAACAGAAACAGATAACAGCTATTTATTTGAAGGTTTAGAAATATGGAAAGCAGGGGAGAAATATAAAAAACAACAAGGAAAATACCCAGTTATTAATTTGACGTTTAAAGGTGCAAAAATGAATAACTGGGAACAAACATATGCTGAACTAACAAGAACAATAGGAGAAGAATATGAAAGGCATAGTTACCTGTTAAAAGCAAATATATTCAGTGTAGAGGAAGAAAAGAAAGTTTTTGAAAATATCTGTGCAAGGAAAGCAAAATTTACAGATTACACAGCATCGATAAAGAATTTGTGCAAGTACTTAGAGAAGTACTATAAGCAAAAACCAATAATATTAATAGATGAATATGATGTGCCATTACAGAATTCATATATATATGGTTTTTACGATGAAACAATAAATTTTGTAAGAGCGGCATTACAAGATGCATTAAAAGATAACCAATATTTAGAGATAGGGATATTAACAGGGTGTTTAAGAGTATCGAAAGAGAGTATATTTACAGGGTTAAATAACTTAGAGATGGTATCGATACTGAATAAGCAATATGCAGAATGTTTTGGGTTTACTCAAGAAGAAGTAGATGAAATATTAAAATATTACGGTATAGAAGAAAGAAGAGAAGAGATAAAAGAATGGTATGATGGGTACCAATTTGGAAGAAAAGATATATATAACCCATGGAGTGTGCTTAAATGTGTAAAAGATATGGTAGTGAATAAAGCATCGATGCCAGAAGCATATTGGGCAAACACAAGCGGAAACGACATAGTAAAGAAGTTAGTAAAGAATGCAGATGAAGTAACAAAGAATGAAGTAGAGATGTTAATAAACGGAGGAACAATAGAAAAAATGCTAAATGCAAATATAACATACAACGAGTTAGATGAAAGCACAAATAATGTATGGAGTATGTTGTTCTTTACAGGGTA
>CAKTAG010000013.1 GCA_934527325.1 uncultured Candidatus Soleaferrea sp. | reverse complement strand
TGTTATGATAGCGGGTCATGTTATGGCTAATAAAGGTGAAAAAATTAGCAAAAGAAAAAGCAATGCTAATATGGAACCAGAAAATTTGTTAAAAATGTATTGTGCAGATGCAATAAGGTATTGGACAGCAAGCGGAAGGTTAGGCAACGATATTTTATTTTCTGAAGAAGAGCTTAGAAGTGCTAATAAACTTATAAATAAAATATGGAACGTATCTAAATTTGCAATAATGCATTTGAATGACTATAATAGTGACGAAAATGTAGAGCTATTGCCAATGGATAAATACATTTTATCCAAGATGGCAAAAATGATGAAAGAGTTTTCATATAATTTAGAAAAATATGAAACAGGGCTAGGTTTAAAAGCCTTCGAAAAATTCTTTTGGGAATATTGCGATAATTACATAGAAATAGTAAAGCATAGGCTTTATAAACCAGATGTATATGGTGTTGAAGCTAGAAAGTCTGGGCAAAAAGCATTATACGAAACAATTTTACAAATTTTAAAAGTTGCTGCTATATACATGCCTCATGTAACAGAAGAAATATACCAAGCATTCTTTAAAAATATTGAAGGTGTAATTTCTATTCATAAAACATCTATTTTAGATTATATGCTAAAATACAATATAGAAGAGCAGTTGATAAAAAATGGAGATATAGTTATAAATATTATTTCAGATACTAGAAAATATAAATCTGAAAAAAATATATCTTTACGTACTTTGATAAGTAAAATAACTTTATGTGTAGAAGAAAGTTTAATTCCATTTATAGAAAGTACTATAGTTGATATAAAAAATACTTCAAATTGTGAACAAATAGATATAACAAACAAAGAAGCCGGATATCAAATTAAAGAAATTGTTTTGGCTGATGAAGCATTATAAAAAAACATTTTGTGAATTGTTATAATTTGTAAAAATATTAACTAATTTCACAATAAAACTAAAAAGATTTTAATAATGAAAATTTATAATATAGCTATAATGGGTATAGCCGTTGCATTAACAGTTGTAGTTTCTCGGTTTTTAAGTTTTGTAATTCCGTTGTTTGGGTTCACAACAATAAAAGTTAGTTTTGGGTTTATAATTATATTTTTAGTATCTACGCAAATTCACCCAATATGTGGTGGTATTGTGGCAGCTATTGCAGATGTAGTAGGTGCGTTTTTGTTCCCAATAGGTGCGTATTTTCCAGGTTTTACATTAACTAGTTTTTTAGCAGCTATTATGGTAGGGTATTTATTTAAATTTTTTAATAAAAATAATTTAAAACAAACATCTTTTGTAGCTTGTTTTAGTTCTGTAGCCATAGCTATGGCTTTTATAACTTTTTTAAATACTTTTTGGGTACAAATTTTATTTTCTGTACCCTTTAAAGTTTTAATAATTCCACGTATAATTTCTACAGCTATAGTAGTTATTTTGATTTCACCTGCAGTGTTTTTTTTATCTAGGTTATTAAAAAAAATAGTAAAGTAGTGTGTGGGAATTTAAATTTAATGATGTATTCTTTTAACGCATCCAACTATTTAGAGAGGAGTGAAAAATATGTTTAAATATTTTTTTACAGAAGCTAGCAATTTACCAGCAAATGTAGGCTTTGATATGTACGGAACAGCACATATAAATTGGCTTTGTATTATACTTTTATTTATTATTTTTATGTCTGTTAAGTATAAAAAAATGTCAGCAGAAAAAAAAATAAAAACGCGAAAAATTCTTGGTACAATTATTTTAATGACAGAAATTTATTATCAACTGGTGTTAATAATAACTGGTCAATTTAAAGTATGTTATTTGCCACTACATCTGTGTGGTATAGCAATTTTTTTATACTTTTTTGATGCCTTTAGGCCTAATGCTGTTGTTAGAGATTTTATATATTGTTTGTGTATGCCAGGGGCATTAATGGCATTGCTTTTCCCTAATTGGACAATGTACCCATTAATTAATTTTGCCAGCATAAATAGTTTTATATTACATGGATTATTGTTGACTTACCCTATTATGTTAATATGTGCAAAGGAATTAATTCCAGATTACAAAAATTTGCCAAAATGTAGCTTGTATTTGTTGATTATAGCGGTTCCTATATATTTTTTCAATAAAATATTCGATACTAATTTTTTATTCATAAATGATCCGTTTGAAGTTGTGCCACTTGTTGTTTTTGAACAATGGTTTGGGAACCCAGGTTATATATTGGGGATGGTAATATTAATTGCAATTGCTTGGGTAATTTTATATGCACCAATTTTTGTGAAAAATAAAAGAAATGATGCAACATTAAAGAGAGTTAAAATTACATAAAAACATTTTTATTACATATCAAATACATATATAAAAAAGGTACTGTAAAATAATGTATACTTACAACATAAAAGTTATACATTAAAATGCAGTGCCTTTTTATTTTTTTATATTTACAAATACTATTTTTTGATATATAATATATATTAGTATTTATTTTGCAAAAATATAGTTAATGTATCTAAAATTTTCTAATATTGTTGTAATTTTATAGAAAATAAATGCAAGACAACTTAAAATTAATCTTATGATATAATCTTGTGTTAAATATATATAAGGTGGTGATTTTTTTAATTATTTATTTTATTATTTAATTACTTATTTTAAATGTTGCGAGGTGAAGTAAAGTTATGAATATTTATGTTTGATATAAAAAATAAAACAAGGAGTGTATATTTATGCAGTGGGGAATAAAAAAAATTTTATTTTGTACTATAAGTTTATCGTTTTTGCTAACTTTGTTAAATGTTGAAATTTTTGATAGTTTTGGTGAAAAAATAGGAATATCAAATAATTCAGTAGTAAAAGAAGATAATACATTGTTTGAAAGGCATAGAAGCCCAGAGCAAACGTATGTAAATGAAATACCTGTTGTTAGAAGGCAAATCTTCCCTGAAGAAAAAAAAGAACCATACAGTTCTTTAAAAAGGACAATGAAGCATAATAAACTTTTAACAGATATTGATACTACACATAAAAGTTTACCACCGCCTGTTAAAATCAATAATATTGTTATTTTTTTAAGATTTAAAGGTGAGGACGAGTTTGTTACCAATGAAAAAATGCAATTATTTAAAGAACATTACAACAAAGATGAGCTTTCATTACAACAATATATGAAAGATGTCTCATATGGGCAATTTCAAGTTGTTAGTGATTTTTTTCCTACTCATGGTGATGGAAAATTTTATTCTTATGAAGCTAAGCATTCGAGGAATTATTACCAACCTATTTCAAGTACTAACCATGAGGGGTATAAAGGTCAACAATCAGCAAATAAACGTGAACACGAGCTATTAAATGAAGTTGTTTCTTATTGCAGAGCTATGATAGAATCACGATACCCTGACCCAAATGATTTAGATTTTGGTGAAAACGGAAAAGTAGATAATGTAGTTTTTGTGGTTAAAGGTAGTGAAGATACTTGGGACGATTTACTGTGGCCACATCAATTTGCTATTTCTGGTTTAGATGTAAGAATACACAATAAAAAAGTAAAAATATATAATTTTATGTTAGAAAGCTGTTTTAGACCTGGAAATATAGGAACATCTGTACATGAATTTTTACATACAAAAGGATTCCCTGATTTTTACAGATACAAATCTAAAGGTTACCCAGTAGGTAAGTGGGATTTAATGTCTATGCAATATCCTGTTCCTCAATTTCCACTAGTTTACCCAAGGTATAAATATGGTGCATTTTGTAATAAACCATCTGCAATAACAGAGGGGGGTGAATATTTGCTTTTACCTTCCACTTCTAAAGATTACTCTAAAGATATTGCTTATTCTGTAAAATCGCCTGTTGAAAATAGATTAAGAGAATTATTTTTAATTGAATATAGAACAAACGTTAACAAGGTTGATGATAGCAATGTTGTGCCACCTAAAAAAATATGTGATGTAACTTTTGGTGCTAGTTCAAATGTTGCTGTTAATACTTACGGTGTTGATAAGGCTGATGAATCTAGTAAAAAAGACTTGGAGCCAAAACAAGGCATCTATTCATGGGATCAATCGTTACCAGATGAAGGGCTTTTAGTGTATAGAGTTAATAAATCTGTTAAACGGGGTAATGCCGAAAGTGATGGAGTTACTGTACCAGATAACATTTTTGTTTTTAGAAAGGGTATAAGTGACCCTTGTTTAGCAGACGGTGATATAGATAATGGGGCAATACTAAAAACTGGAGATGATTTAGGTGTTGTTGCATGTAAAACAAAACCAGCAAAAGAAAATTTAGAAGATACAATATATTTTTCAGATGGTTCAAATAGTGGTATAAGGATATATGATGTAGATTTAAATTTAGATACAGATTCAGGAGAAAAATCTGCTACATTTAAAATTGAATTTGAAAAAACATTTATTACAAAAGTAAAATTATCTGGGGCTAAAATTATGTTAGATGTCCCTAACAAAAAAATACTTTTTAAATTGCCTAAAAAATTCGATAAAGTATTTATAGCACCAGAAGTTGAACATAATGGCACATCAATAGAACCTATATCTGGGTACCCGTTAGTTATTAATAATAATATGGAGTATAAAGTTACATCGCCAACAGGAATAACTCAAAAATGGCAAGTAATAACTACACCAGTTGGAAAATTAAAATATGAACCTATTAAAGCTAAAAAATCTAGTCAAGTATCTATTAAAGCAGAAATTCAAAACAATAATGGTGTTTCATACCAATGGTATTGTGACGGAAGACCTATAGAAGGGGAAACCGATGATCAAATATTATTAGAAAACCCTATGGATAATAAAAAACATAAGTACTATGTTGTGGCATCTAATATAGCTGGTGATTCAATTTGTGCAAATACAGAAGTAGAATGGGAGAAAACTACGCAAGAAAGAAAATGGCCTACATTTGTAAGCGGGATTTTATCATTTAAACAATCTGTTACACAACTTGGTGAAAACGGCAATAATGTAGCGTCTAAGCGTAAGAGATTTTCTGGTAATTTTGAAGTAAAAGAGCAATGTAATCACAAGCGTAATTTATCAGAAGGTAGATGCAAAAGGCTAAGTGGTATTTTTGATATAGGTGGATTTTTAGGTGAAATGTTTGTTAGCCCAGATAATGTAAATTCTGGAGTAGAAAATGATGAAAGCAGTGATGAAGAAGCTACAGAAAATAATATTGATGTTAATACAGATGTTACTGTAGATGAAAATATACCTATTGAAGAAGAACAAAAACAAGAAGAACAAACAGTTGAAGAACTTAACTTAAAAGAAGCAGAGCCAGTTATTCAAGAATTGCAAATAGATGCGATAAATGAGGAAAAAGAAACTGCAGAATTAGAAAGTGAATCAATGAGTGAATATGATACAGAAAAAACAGAAAAAGATAATGAACAGTTAGAAGAAGAGGAGCTATCATCTACAGAAGAAAAAAGTAGAGAAGAATGTACAACAGAATTGTTGCCAAATAACGAGCAAAAAGAATTACAAACAATTGATGAAAAAATTGAAGAATTAAAACATGATGATTAGCAATAAATGCAAAAAATTCCTTCTATGGCAGAGTATAAAATACCATAGAAGGAATTTTTTTTGCAACAATAATTTTTACTCACACTCTCTATAAAGCTTGTGGTTAATTAGTATTGCTAATTATAAAATTTGGTAAAAAATCATTACTTAAAATAAAAAATTAAACTACTGTAAAATTTTTATTATCAATTAAATCATCAATTTTATATAATACCATTTCATTTTCACACGTAACATTTTTAAAATAAGCTTTATCACAACAAGTTATAAAACACTGTGAATTTTTTAAACTATCTAAAATATATTTTTTCCTGTTACTATCTAATTCACTCATAACATCATCTAATAATATAACGGGATTTTTATTTGCTAAATTTTTTAATATTTCTGCTTCAGCTAACTTTAAAGCTAAAACAATACTGCGTTGTTGACCTTGAGAAGCAAAATTTTTAGCTATTAGGTTATTAATAGTAATATCAAAATCGTCTCTATGTGGACCAAATTGAGTATAACCCATTTTTATATCAATATTTCTATTAGAGATTATTTTTTTGGTGAAATAATTTACAAGCTCTTCAAAATCAATATCAATAGGTAAATTAATAGATGTAACATATTTAATTTCTAATTTTTCTTTTTTTTCTGTTATTTTACCATAAATTTCTTTTACAATTGGCAGTAACGCTTTTATGTATTTTAACCTGTATTTAGTTATGCTAGCTGCTATTTTTATAAAAACAGTATCCCAAACATCTAGTGTTTCTAATAAAGAATGGTATTTAAAAATATCTTTTAACAATGCGTTTCGCTGTATTAATATTTTAGTGTATTCTAACATTAATTTTGAATATTTGGGTTTAACTTGACTTATTGCAACATTTAAAAAATTTCTACGTCTCTGTGGCCCACCTTTAATTAAGGTTAGGTCTTCTGGTGAAAATACAATAGATGTAAAAATGCCTATAAAATCCATTAATTTTTCAATTTTGCATTTATTCAAAAAAATCTCTTTTTGTGGTATGAACTTAATAGTTGAATTTTGTATTCTAGACTCTGCAAAAAATTCCAAATCTAACCTAGCATTTTTTTCGCCAAACAAAATAAGTTGAGATTCTTTTGCTTTTCTAAAACTTTTTTCACCAGTAAACATCCATATAGATTCTATTAAATTTGTTTTACCGCGTGCATTATCTCCGTAAATTATATTCAACCCTTTTCCTGGGCAAAAACATAGATTTTTAATATTTCTAAAATTATAAATATTTAATTTTTTTACAGGTGATTGATTGGTTAAAATACAATCTTTAACTAACATCAACCAAAACCTCTATAACTATATCTTTATATTTTACTAAATCTCCGTTATAAAGTTTTTTACCTCGATTATTGCAAACTTTTTGATTTACTAAAACTTCACCATTTTGAATTGCATATTTGGCTTGTACACCAGTTTCTGCAAACCCTACTAATTTTAACAACTGGCCCAATTTTATATATTCACCATCAATCTTCTGCCTTATCATCATTTTTTAACCTCACCGGTAATATTAAAAATATAAATTCATCACCATCAACTGGAACAATCTTCATAGGGCTTAAAGCTCCGTTGAATAATAATTTTACTTTTTCATCATTTATTACTTTTAATGCATCTAGCATAATTTTACTATTAAAACCTATTTCAAAATTAGCTCCATTTATTTTGCAAGCAAGCTCATCGTAAGAATTGCCAGTAGGCGATTGACAATAAAATTTTATAACATCTTCTTCTAATACTAATTTGATAGGTGCTTTCAACTTATCAAATATTACCAATGATGTTCTTTCTATACTTTCTATTAAATCTTTTACTAACACTACAACTTCTGTGGTATTAGTTTGCGGAATAGCTGTTTTATAATCTAAGAAATCGCCTTCTAAAAGCCTAGATATTACAGTATAACCTTCTATTTCAAAAACAACATGTTTATTAGATGCACTAATCTTTACAATTTTATCACTATCATTTATTAACTTAGATATTTCTGAAAGAGTTTTACCAGGAACAACAAACGATTTTTTACCATTATAATTTATTTTAGAACGTTTTAAAGCTAGCCTTACACCATCTACCGAAACCATTGTTATATAACCATTATCGCACTCTATTAAAGAACCCATATGTACTGGTTTGCTATCGTTTACAGATACTGCAAAAAGTGTTTGATCTATCATACTTTTTAATTCTCCGGCAGCAACGTATATGTAATCACTATTATCTAAAACTGGCATTTCCGGGTATTCTGAACTATCTTGTGCCGAAATAGAAAATTGAGTTATACCTGAACTTATTACTGCTACATTTTTGTTATCTACTACAATAGATATTTCATCCATAGGCATTTTTCTTACAATCTCTGAAAATAACTTAGCGTTCAAAACAACCGTGCCAGCCTTATATATTGTTGCATCAATAGTTGTTTTTATACCCATTTCTAAATCGTAACCAGATAATGTGACTTGGTTACCATTTGCAATAATATGTACACCTTCTAAAACTGGTATTGTTGATTTAGCCGAAACAGCTCTACAAACATTTGTTACAGCTGCTGTTAATAATTTTTTGTCACATACTATTTTCATTTTTATATTCCTTCCTTTTATTGTACATCAATTGTGTGTAAACTTTACTTAATTTTATTTTTTGAAATTATAGTTGTTAAGTATTTTAATGTTGAAAGGTTAAGGTCTGTTTTATATAATAAGTAATTCTCTGTTAATTTATATAATATTAAAGTATCTTCATTGGAAAGCGTAAATGAATAAATTTTAGATACATTAGAATATATTATATGCCGCATTGCTTTTAGTACACCAAGTGTAATAAAAGTACCCGTTGTGTAATTGCCATTATTAAAACATTTTTTACAAACTAATTCACCAGACATAAGAAAAACAAAACCAGAACTACTGCAAGTAGAGGAACATTTTGAACAACAAATTAAATTTGGCATATAACCTGAAATGGCAGCGATTTTTAACTCAACTACACTTTTTATTAGTAACATATCTTTTTTATTTTCGTCTAAAACATAAAGCGAGTTTAAAATAAGCCTTAAATATTCCTCTGAATATTGTACTTCACCAGCTAATTCATTTACCAATTGAGCCATATAACACCCCATTGATAATTTTTCTACATCTTGCCGTATATTGGTGAATTGTTTTAATAATTGAACTTCATTTATAGAATATTTTTCTTTATTTTTAAAAATAACAAATTTACAATAACATAACATCTCAGATGCGGCAAGTGTTTTGCTGTTAATTTTTTTACAGTTATTTAAAAAAGCATATATTATACCTTGGTCCCTTGTTAAAATTGTAAGTAATTTATTGTTATCACCTATGTTTATTGTTTTCGTTATTATTCCCTCTGTTAAAATCAACACCTTTTTTTTGCTCCCTACAAAGATTTTTATATTCTATATATTTTTGAATTAACCCCGTTTTTGTAAATTGGTTCCATGCTTCATCTACTTTCATAATAATTAAACCTCCATAAAAACAAAAATAATATATATATTTATTTTTGTAATAAATTAGAGTTTATATTACCTGAAAATATAACCACATATACCAAAATATTTTACACATTAAAATCGTTACATAAAGTATAGCAAATTTATAATAAATTGTAAATGACGTTTAAATAAATTTTATACTAATTTTGTAGAGTTACAATACTCTATATGCAAGAACTATGTTTGAGCGTTATATTAAACAAAATAACAATAAAAAATAGACTGTTGGCAGATGAAATACATTTACCTTGCAGCAGTCTATTTGATTTTATGAAACGAGCCTGATTGAATGACAACACTTTATTGCAACTTATTTCTTGTATTTAATTTTATAAAACGGCCGTGGAATTAAATACTTCGTATGTTTATGTTGAAGGTAGTAGTTATTTATATGATGAATTAATGGCGTTTACAGGGTTAGATGGTAAAGATATAATTAATTATTTTTTAGTGGCACAATATATAAAGTGCAAAGAACAATTTAATATATAGTTAGCGATTAAAATAAAGATATTGAAATAAAATTGTGAATAATTAATGCAAATACAAATTTTTACCAATGTTAAATAATGCTAGTTAGTTAATATTTGCACCGCGTTATCGATTTGTTCTATACTATATTTCATAGTATTTTCATATTTTTCAAATATTTTATCAATTTTTTCTTTGCTAGTTTTTTGTAGGTTTAAAAGACTTGAAAAATCTATTGAATTATAAAAATCTACATCGTTTACAATATGTGGTATTGATTTTTCGGCTTGTTTTGTGGCTAGAATGTATTTTTCGCGAAAATCATTTACTAATTTTGTTGGTGGCAAATTAAAATTATTAAACAATTTTGATGCATTGTTTAATTTCATGTGAATATTTTCTTTTTCAGAGCGGTTCCATACTAAAGCTGTAGCATGACGACAAGCAACAGAATAAAATGCATTTGAAGAAATTTTACCATCTCTATATTCATGTATTATAGACATAAAAATTTTTATTTGTCGTACATCACTTTTTAAAATTTCTGAATAAATTTTAAAAAAAATTATTATACTTTTTTTTAATTTGTTAATTATTGCAGCAGATTCTTCATCTGTAGTTGTAGCTACAATATTAGAATCAATATCAAATTTTCTAAATGCTGTATCAATTTTTTCTTTAATTTCTAGTGTATCTGCAGTTTTTTTGGTAAATTGTTTAAAGCTAGGTTTGTTATTATATATAGAGTTTTCAAATATAGTGTTTAACATTTTTACCCATTCTGGGTTTGCTTTGGTATTATGTTGTGCAGCTAATATTTTTCCGTAATTTGCTATTGCATTTGCTTTTTGTTTATATGGATTTACAGCTAAAATATTAAAAGGTATTAAAGAAAGAGTGGAAACAAAAATAACCAACATAGATAAAAATTTTTTTATTTTATTTTTCGTTGTAAAAACATCCTTTTTGATTTAATAAATTAATTATAACATGTATAATTCAAAACATCAATATAAAGCACATATATTTTATACAAATATATGTGCTTTATAGTATGCAATAATGTTAAATACAACTATATATAACAAACAATTCACAAATATGGTGATATTTAACAATACATTCTATTATATGCTATAAGTATTTGTTGATTGTTCATTGAAATTTGTTTCAACTAATTTTTCACTGTTAGGTGGGGAATAACACCAATAATCTATTCTATTATCTTCTGTAAAATATTGTATATGTTGATTATTATCTTTATTGTAACCTGCTTCAAAAGAATCTACAATAATTAACTTAACTTTCATTTTATCTGGTATTAAATTTTTAATAAATACACTAGCTTGTTGGCCAGGGTAAACGTTTTCTTTTGGTTCAGCTAAGCCTGCTAAATTTGGTGTTAACTCTACAAAAATCCCATAATCTTCAACAGATCTTACTACACCTGCTACTGTTTCACCAATCTCAAATAAATTTGCATTTTCTTCCCATGTACCTAAAAGTTCTTTGTGAGATAAACATACTCTGCCAAGGTGATCTATTGTTTTTACAACGGCTTTTATATTTTCTCCAATGTTAAATCTGTCGCTTGGATGTGATATCCTAGATACAGATATAGCATCTATGGGTAAAAGGGAAGGAATGCCACACCCAATATCTACAAAACAACCAAAAGGTTCCATATGTGTTATTTTGGCATCTATAATATCACCTGGTTTTAATAATGAAATGTAATTTTTCATACATTCTTCTTGTAGTATTTTTCTAGATAAAATGGCATATGGTTCTTCGCCTACAGGTGCAATTATGTTTACTATTTTAAATGCTACAGGTTTATTTACTTTAGATATAATTGCAATATCTTTTGTTGTTCCTTCAGATATTCCAATAGCAACATCTTCTCTGGGAATAATACCTTTCATACAACCTAAATCAACAATTAAATTGTGTGAACTATCACATACTGTTGCTCTGGCTTCTAAAGTTTTTTTTGCTTGAAAAGCGTCGTAAATAGTTTGTAAATTTTTTTGATAATATTTATTTGGTGCAGTATCTATTGTCCAACCTTCTGGGTAATATGTTAACATATAAAAACCTCCTAATTTATTTCTTAGCCATGTTTTTTGTTAGTGCTTAGTATTTTTTATTAATGTAATTGTGTTTTACTTAAAGAGTAGATAGGTCAGCAGTAGAAAATTTTATTAATTATTAAATTTAAATAAAAATTTTTTTATTTATTGTTATTGTTATTGTTTAATTTCGAACTATTAGATTATAAACTCATACTTTTACATGTTTATGATTTTAATATTTTTTTTATGTTACATAATTTTTTATTTTGTATTTTATTTTCGACATAATATTAAAGCACCAAACATTATAATTAAATATACAAGGTAAATATAAATTTTTTTATTTTTAATAAAATAAAAGGAAAGTGACGAAAATGTGATAATTTACTTAGATATACTAATATCTTTAAATATAGTAATAAATTATTTTTTGCTGTTGTTAACGGTTAAATACGGTAGCTATAAAACAAAAAGAAAATATATTTTTATAGCTTCATTAGTAGGAGGTTTTTATTCGTTAATATCTTTATTGCCCAAATTGGCTTTCATTACTATTATTATATCAAAATTAATATGTTGTTTTGTAATGGTTGTAATTTTGTTTGGCATAAAAGGAGTTTTAAAAAAGTACTATATATTTTTAACTATCAATGTTGTGTTCTCTGGTTTAATGATGATATTGTGGTTTTTTATATATCCACCAGGTATGAGCATAAAAAATGGTGTGGTATATTTTAATATATCAACTCCTATACTTATAATTTCTATACTTATAGCTTATTTTTTAATAAATGTTTTTACATTTATAGCCAAGAAAGTTCCTGTAGAGTTAAAAGATTATATTGTAGATATTTATATTGGTAATAAATGTGTTACACTTAAAGGTTTTGTAGATACTGGAAATTTTTTGTGTGATGTTTTTTCATCTACACCAGTTGTGATTTGTAACTATAACGCTATAAAACAGATATTGCCACAGAGTATAAAAGATGTATTTATAAATAAAAATGTTAATATAGATGCAAACTTTCCCAAATATCATATAAGGTTTATTCCGTGTACAACAATTAATAATGAAAAAATAGTAGTATCTTTTAAACCAGATAAGTTTGTACTCAGAGAAAATGGTAAAGAAGTACTTATAAATGATGTATATGTTGGTTTAGTATCAGAAGATATAGCTTCGGCTAATAAAAATTATAATATTATATTAAACCCTATGCTTGTTAAATGTTAATAAAAAACTAATAATTATTAACCGTTGTTTTTGTTATATTGAATATATAAAAAGGGAGGAAAACAATTGAAAAAATTATTGCAAAAATTAATTAACTTAATAATAAGGAAGTTTAAGTTAAAAAAAGGTCTATATTATATTAACTCCCCTGATGTTTTGCCACCACCATTAACTAAAGAAGAAGAAGCAAAAATATTTTTAAGATTAGAAAAAAATGATAGGGAAGCAGAACAAAAATTGATAGTTCATAATTTAAGATTGGTTGTTTATATTGCAAAAAAATTTGAATCTACCGGTATATGTGTAGATGATTTAATATCAATTGGTTCAATTGGCTTGATTAAAGCAGTTAAAACGTTTTGTCCAAATAAAAATATTAAATTGGCAACATATGCTTCTAGATGTATAGAAAATGAAATTTTAATGCATCTTAGAAAAGTTCAATCTAGCAAAAATGATTTATCTATTGACGAGCCTTTAAATGTGGATTGGGATGGAAATGAGTTACTTTTATCTGATATATTAGGAACAGATGAAAATAGCATAAATTACGATATAGAAGCAGATGTTGAAAAAACAATATTAATTTCAGCAGTAAATAGCTTAGGTAAAAGAGAAAGAAATATTATGAACCTTAGGTTTGGGCTGCAAAATAATAATGAACATACCCAAAAAGAAGTAGCAGATATTATAGGAATATCTCAATCATATATATCACGAATTGAGAAGAGGGTTATAAAAAAATTAAAAAAAGATTTAGAAAAAGTTATTTAATGAATTAGTTTCTTTTTTTTGTTAATACTTATTATGTAAAGGTTTTTAGCTTAAACTATTAAAATAACAAAGTTCATTTTTATACAGTATATATTTTTTATGTATTGGATTCATTTAGAAATCTGCAGTGCTTAATAAAAAGGAGAAACTATATAAATGTTTATTAATAAAGTTGAAATATGCGGCATAAATACTACACAATTAACAGTTTTAAAAGAAAAAGAAAAAGAAGCGTTGTTAAAAGAGGTTAAAAATGGAAACAAAAAGGCTCGGGAGAAATTAGTAAAAGGTAATTTACGGCTAGTTTTAAGTATTGTTCAAAAATTTAGTAATAGGGGAGAAAATTTAGACGATCTTTTTCAGGTAGGATGCATAGGGTTAATAAAATCTATAGATAATTTTGATATAACACAAAATGTAAAATTTTCTACATATGCAGTGCCTATGATTATAGGGGAAATACGACGGTATTTAAGAGATAACAATTCTATAAGGGTTAGCCGTTCAATGAAAGATATTGCTTATAAGGCAATGCAGGTAAAAGAAAATTTTATTAATAATCATTCTCAAGAGCCATCTATAGAAGAAATAGCAAATGAAATTGGTTTAAATAAGGAAGATGTTGTATTGGCTTTGGAATCTATAGTAGATCCAGTTTCGTTATATGAACCTATATTTTCTGATGGTGGTGATACAATATATGTGATGGATCAGGTGGGAGATAGAAACGATGACAAAAATTGGTTGGCTGAAATAGCTATAAAAGAAGCTATTCACAATTTGGGTGAAAGAGAAAAAAACATATTGTCGTTAAGATTTTTTCAAGGTAAAACTCAAATGGAGGTTGCAGAAGAAATAGGAATATCACAAGCGCAAGTATCTAGGCTAGAAAAAGGTGCATTAGAACAAATAAAAAATCAAAAATAAATATCTCACAACTAAGTATAAGTTTTAACTATTTTATACTTAAGTTGTGAGATATTTATTTTTATAACATTGTGATTATAATTAGATAAAAAATTATAATTACAATGTTATGTGGCATTAATTAAAACCCCATTATGTTATTTATTGCTTATCAATATCTCTATGGGTAACAAAAACTTTATTATCTAAATTAATAAGATGTTTACTTAATAGTTCTACAAATGTTACAGATCTATGTTTACCACCTGTACACCCTATTGATATTACTAAATGGCTTTTGCCCTCATTTTTATATAAAGGAATTAAAAAATCTATAATATCTAGTAACTTATTTTTAAAAGTTTGAGCTTCTTTCCATTTCATTACATAATCTTGAACACATTTTTCAAGGCCAGTACGGTATTTTAAAGCTGGTATATAAAATGGGTTTGGTAAAAACCTTACATCAAAAACTGTATCAGATTCATGAGGTAGACCATTTTTAAAACCAAAAGATATACAATTTATAACCATACCATTTTTTATTTCAGAAAGGAATATGCTATTAATTTTTTCTTTTAATTGAACAGTAGACATGTTACTAGTATTTATTACAAAAGAAGATGTTATTTTTAAAAAATCTAATTTGTTACGTTCAGCGTTTATAGCCTCTGTAATAGTTTGGTATTTTTCATTTATTAATGGATGTTTACGGCGAGTTTCTTTATATCTATCAATAATTGTATCATCATCGGCGTCTAGAAATAAAATTTTGTACTGTATTCCAGAAGTACTAATTTTTTTTAATTGGTCAATAAAAGATTCAAATAATATGCCACCTCTTATATCTACCACTAGAGCTATTCTGTTAATTTTTGTTCGTCTGCAAATATCTACAAAATTATGAATTAACTCTGGTGGCATATTATCTATACAATAAAAAGAGATATCTTCTAAAGCTTCTATTGCTTTAGATTTGCCAGCACCAGAAAGTCCAGTAACTATTACAAGTTCCATCTTGTTCATTCCTTTCTTTAAATAATTTTTAAATAATTTTAATTTCGGGTTCTAAATTGTAACCTGTTTTTTCAAAAACTGTTTTTTTAATAATAGATATTAATTTTATAACGTCTTCAGCAGTAGCAGTACCTTTATTTATAATAAAGCCAGCATGTTTTTTACTAACTTCGGCACCACCAACAGAAAATCCTTTTAAACCACATTGTTCAATTAATGTTCCAGCATAATTTCCCTTTGGACGTTTAAAAATGCTCCCTGCATTTGGAAATTCTAATGGTTGTTTTAATTTTCGCTTAGCCATAAATTCATCCATTTTTAACTTTATATCTTGTTTAGTAGCAGGAGTTAATTTAAATTTTGCACTAGTTATTACAAATTTATTGTCAAAATAAATGCTGTACCTGTAACCTAGTTGCATTTCATTTTTAGTTAAAAATCCTTCGTTACAATTATTATCTATGTAATAACTGTTTATTATAACATCTTTAATTTCTCTATTATATGCTCCTGCATTCATAAAAACTGCACCACCAACGTTACCCGGAATACCCCAACAAAACTCTAACCCAGTTAAAGAATGTTCCATTGCAAAGTAAGCAAGCTTAGCTAAAGTGGTGCCAGCAGATGCAGTAATTTCATAATCATTTTCAATTTGAATATCTTCCATTTTGCTACTAATATTTATAATAGCACCTTTAAATCCATTATCTTTAAATATTATGTTCGTGCCATTTCCAATAACGTTATATGGTATTTGTAAATTATTGCAATTTTTTATAATTTCTTTTAATTGCAAAATGTTATACGGTTTAATAAAAATATCTGCAGGGCCACCTATTTTAAAAGATGAATGTTTAAAAAGTGGTTCATTTAAAAGAACATCGCAGCCTAATTTTTTTGTTACATTATATAGTGTTTTAATAGGCATAAATAAAATCCTCTCCTAATATAAGTAATTTACTTGATTAAACAATCCTCTTTGATATTTCTATTTCTAATTCTTTTAATTTCATTTACTAATTTATCAAAATTAGTATTTAGTATTAATTTTTCAGGGAAGTCGATTTCGGTAAGCATGGCTAAAGCAGCATCTACATGGCCTATATTTAGTGCAAAATGAGAATCAGAATTAACTAATACGGGTACTTCATATTTTTTGCATAATTTAGCTATTTCTTTGCAATTAGTTGTAGAGCCTTCTCTTATGTTGAATGAATTAGAATTTATTTCAACTATTTTATTTGTAGCTTTAAATTCTTTAATAACTCTTTCATAATCAAATTTAAACATTTCTGTTCCACTATGCCCAATAACGTCAACGTATTTATTTTTACAAATTCCTAACCAAGCTTTAGTGTGGTCATCTATTGTTCCTGGTTTTAAAACAGGGTTGTGCATAGATGCTATAATCCATTCTAAACTATTAATAAACTCTAAAGGTATATCTATATTACCATCGTAATCAACAATGTTAGCTTCTACACCTTTTAACAAATATACATTGTTTATTTGCCGTGGTAAAACTCTAAGGTTAAAAAAATAATATGGATGTGGTGCATCTGGTAAAGTTGGACCATGATCTGTAATAGCTATTAATTTGAGGTTATAATTTTTAGCAGCAGCAATATTTTCTAAAATAGTGCTGTAAGCATGATCTGAAGCTATAGAATGGCAGTGCATATCTGCAATAATGTTTAACATTTTATTATGCTCCTTGCTAATAAATAATTTTTGTGTAGTTGTATATTTTTTTATTAAGTGAATTACTTATTGTTTTGCTATTTGTAAAATTATGGTAAAATCATTTCAAAATCTATTAGGCCAGAAAAAACATCAGCTTTTATTAATTTAACTTTAACTTTATCGCCAATTTTAATACTAAATTTATTATTCTTCAAATTCCTTAATTCAATCATGTTTATAAATTCATATTCACCATATGGTAAAGTATTTTTGTGTACAAGACCTTCGATAGTATTAGGTAATTGAACATAAAAACCATATTGAGTAATAGAAGAAACAATACCATCAAATTCTTGGTTTATGTAGTTAAGCATGTAGTAAGATTTGTAAATATTTTCACATTCTCGTTCAATACTATCTGCGTTTTTTTCACATATGCTACTTTGTAAAGCAACACCATAAACCTTATCTGCAAATAATGAATTAGTTTTATTTTTGTTATTATATTCTAAATGTTTACTCATTATTCTATGAATCATTAAATCTGGGTAACGCCGTATTGGTGAAGTAAAATGTGAATAGTTAGCTAGTACTAGCCCATAATGAGGTTTATATTCAGAACTGTACTTAGCTTTAGCTAAAGACCTTAAAATTATATTGCTTACTACAAATTGTAGATTTGTGCCTTCAACTTTTTTCAATACTTTAGATAGTTCAGATTGAGAACCATTTTTAGGTTTTGGTAGATTTAAATTAGCAAAAATACAAGATAGATTATTCAATTTTTCATCAGATGGGCTATCGTGAGTTCGATAGATAAAAGGTATGTTTTCGCGTTTAGAAAACAAAGCAGCGGCTTCGTTGGCTTTTAACATAAACTCTTCAATAATTACTTCAGATTTTCCTCTAACATAAGGGGTTATTTCTATATTGTTACCATTGATTTTTATTTTACATTCTTGAGTTTCTAAATTTAAACTACCTCTGGCAAATCTTTTTTTTGTTAATATATCAGCTAATTCTTCCATTAAAAATATACTATCTTTAACTTCTATGTATTTATTAATAATTTTTTCTGATGCCGTATTATTTAATATTTGATTTATTTCGCTGTAAATACCTTTAACTTTAGATTTTATTATTGATTTTTTAAAATCGTAAGAAGTTATAATTCCATTTTCATCCAAGTCTATTAATACAGAAAATGTCAGTCTACTTTCATTAGGGTTTAAAGAACATATTCCGTTAGATAATTTTTTAGGTAACATTGGTATAACAGAATTTGCATAATAAATAGAAGTACCACGTTCGAAAGCTTCTTCATCTAAATAACTATTAGGTTTTACATAGTGGCTTACATCTGCAATATGAACACCTAATTTCCAACAATTATTTTCACATTTTTTTATAGATACGGCATCATCTAAATCTTTACTATCAGCACTATCAATAGTAAAAATAATTTCATTTCTTAAATCTAATCTACCGTTTAATTCATGTTCAGATATTCCTTTTGCATAAATAGATTCAGCCTCGTTTAAAGTTTTTTCATTAAAATTAGTATTAATATTTTTTTGTTGTAATATAAGTTTGCAGCAATCTTCAGGGTTGTTTGCGTTACCTATAATAGATTCTAATTTGGCTACATGGTTACAATTATCTGCACCTCTGTAAATAATTTTAATTTTTATAAGTTGGTCTTTTTGTAATTTTAGATTTTGGGGTACAACTAATTTAAGTGGAAAATTAATTTCATCTGAACAAAAATAGAAATTATTGTTAATTTTTTCAGCTCTTCCTAGATAAGTTCTATAATTAAACGTTTCTATAATAAGTATTTTACCTTCTAATAATGTACCATGGTTACTTAAAAATTTTTTTATAATAACTTTATCACCAGGAAGAGCACCTAACATATACTTGCCAGGAATAAAAATTTCTTCATTAGTATCTATAATTTTTACAAATGCAAATGTTTTATAGACTTTAGTAACTAAAGCATGGAGTATATTTTTATTATTAGGAGCCCAATAAAAGTTTTTGTTTTTTAATAATTGATTTTTGGTAACAAGCCCCTTTAATGCTTCTTTTACTTTTTTTTGTTTAGATGGTGCTAAAGATAATTTTTTTAAAATATCTTTAACCAATAAAGGTGAACTAGATTGAGTTAATAATTTTAACAATTTTTTTTCTAGCATATTTTCCATGGTTAAAAAATCCTTTCACATTATAAATCTATAAAAATAAATAATGTATTATACCATAATTTTTTTTAATATACGTATAGGGTGGTATAGGGTAAATTAACTAGATTTTAAAATTATATTATTTACAAATATAAATTATATAGGTTAAAAATTACAATTCCAAATTAATAAGTTTGCTATTAATATATGAGAAAAATAAAAAAATGAATAAACTAATAACAACCGATATAATGATAGAAGGTAAAATACTTTTAAATATCAAAATATTTAATTCATAAAAATTTAAATATCTATATTTACACAATATAATAAATGTATATGTAATTATAAATGTTGCAAATGTAAATAAAGAAAAACTCAATAAATTTGTTTTAAAATAATGTAAAGTTAATATGCTTATAATAGAACATGTAACTATAAAAATACAGCAATTAAATCCAATAGGTGTATTCATAGAAATATCACATAATATGCCACCGAATAAACTATAAACACATGATGTTGAAATATTTTGTAACATAGAAATAGATACAATAATAGCAGTTATAAAAATAATATTAAAATACGTTTGCAATATATAACCTAAAAATAAACTTAGTGTAAATATAGTATGTTTAAATAAGTTTTTATAGTTTCTTAATTCTATTTTTTTATGAATAATTTTAATCATCATCCTTACAAAGTTAATATAAATTCATTATATCATAATTGATGTTTATTATCAATTTTTTATTACAATTTATATAGATTTAATCTTAGCAAAAAAATGCATGGTAAATATAACACCTACTTTTGCACAATATTATATAGCAGCAATAAAAAATAAAATGTTAATGGTTTTATTTTTTTATAAAAAAAATGAGCTCCGTATACAATATCCGAACTCATTTAAAAAATTAATATAAATACAAAAAATAATAAGTTTAAAAACAATAAGTTTAAGCTGGTGCGGATGAAGGGACTTGAACCCCCATGTCAAAGACACTAGATCCTAAGTCTAGCGCGTCTGCCAATTTCGCCACATCCGCTGATATTACAACTTACAATATAATAATAACATTTTTATTCATATAAGTCAATACAAAAAAATAAAAAAATTATGAAATTTTTGTACGTTAGTCAATTGATGTGCTGCCTAATTATTATACACGACAAACGCATGAATGATTACCTTTTGCAAATTCTATTTTTTTCCTTTTTTAAGCTTCCAGCAGTTCTTCAAGATATTTAATTGGCTGCAAGCTCTAACTACAAACCTTTTCTTTCTCATCGACAGTTTATGTCTTGATACTTCTGCCGGCTTTAAAATACTTAGACTCCA
>CAKTAG010000012.1 GCA_934527325.1 uncultured Candidatus Soleaferrea sp. | reverse complement strand
TGTGTTTAGCTTTTAAAATATTATTCACCAGCTTAAAATCCGAAGATTATTTAGGCCGATTTATATGTATTGGTGTTTTTGGAATGATTTTTTCTCAAATTATATTTAACATTGGCATGAACTTAAGCGTTTTACCAGTTATAGGTATTACTCTCCCACTTTTAAGTGCTGGTGGTTCATCAATAATAACTATCTACGCTGGTATTGGCTTAGCATTAAGTGTTTTTACATTCAACAATAAGTCTTTATTTTATAGTTAACGTTCAAGTTTTTTAATTGAGTTTTACATTCATCTTTTACTATTAACATTTATATAGCACCGTGCATTCTGTTTATATATTCTTGTAATTGATTACTTACCTATAATTAATTTGTTAAGTAGTTATTTGTTCAATCAGTGATTTTTAATAGCAAAAAAAAGGCTATGGTTACACAATTTATTGGCAACCTAGCCTCTTTTATATATTAAAGTTGTTTTAAATTAGCAACCACAACCATTGTTGCAACCATTACCGCAGCCACAGCCACCATTGTTGTTGCAGCAGCAAGCAATAATTATAATTAATATTATAATCCATAAGCAGCTATTACATCCATTACCGCATCCAAAGCCCATTTGTGTTTCACCTCCTTTTTTGTTTAGTCATTTATATATTATGCGAATAAAAAAAAAGTGTTACTCTGGCACCTATTCTTAATTTTTTTAATTTCAACTAAGTATTCTGCAGTAAATATTAGAATTTATATTCTTCACATACTTGTTAACTTAAATATTTATTGTTACTTAATACCTTTTGTAATATTCATTATTTTTTTTGTTGAAAACTCTGTTGAAAATGTTGATAACATTTTTTTACCCAAGATTGTCTATATTAACTTTTATGTTGAAAAATATTTATTTTTTTATATTATCTTTTTTATACTCCTTTAAGTATAATTTTTTTACAATGAATAAAATTAAATATTTACACACTATTTGTGGCTAATGTATCAAAAATAGATGACATACATGAAGCAGAGTGATATAATAAATATTATATTAATTAAATTAACAGTAACGCAACAGTTACAATCTTTAAATTTTTAAGTGTAGGTTTATATAATGAAAGTAGCTTTTTACACACTAGGTTGCAAAGTCAACCAATACGAAAGTCAAGTACTAAGGCAACAATTTGAAAATAATGGCTTTGAAGTTGTTAACTCAAGTGAACCATCTGATGTTTACATAATTAACTCTTGCACCGTTACTTCTACAGGAGATAAAAAAACTCGCCAGCTTATTCATAGAGCACGAGCAACTAATAAAAATTCTATTATTGTTTTAACTGGGTGCTTTCCACAAGCCTTCCCTAATAAAGCTTGTGAAGTTACAGATGCCGATATTATTACTGGCACAAAAGACCGCTACAAAATTTACGATCTAGTATTAGAAAAAATAAAATCTAAAAACGTTGGTAGCCCAAAAATATTCATAAACCCTAATTACCAAGATAAAACATTTGAAAATATGAGTTTACATAAATTTGAAGGTAAAACAAGAGCTTTTATAAAAATTCAAGATGGTTGCAACAGATTTTGCTCTTATTGCATTATTCCTATGGCTAGAGGTCGTATTCGATCTAAAAAATTAGAAGATATAAAATTTGAAGTTGAGCAGCTAGCTTTAAATGGCCATAAAGAAATAGTTTTAACAGGTATAAATTTATCATCTTACGGGCAAGATATTAATTTAAGGTTAATAGATGCCATAAAAACAGTTGCAGAAGTAAACGATGTTAAAAGAATTCGTTTAAGTTCTTTAGAACCTGAACTTTTAACTTTAGATGATATTAAACAGCTTGCTAACATCAATAAATTTTGCCCTCAATTTCACCTTTGTTTACAAAGTGGCTGTAACCAAACCCTTAAAAGAATGAATAGGCACTATACCACAAATGAATATTTTTCATTAATTGAAATTATTAGAAATAATATCTACAACCCATCTATTACTACAGATTTAATAGTTGGGTTCCCTGGTGAAACCGATGAAGAATTTAATGAGACTGTAGAATTTGTTAAAAAAGTTAACTTTTCAAGAATTCATGTTTTTAGCTATTCAAAAAGGTCTGGAACCAAAGCAGCGTTAATGCCTAACCAACTTGCCAATTCAATTAAACAATACAGAAATTCCCAAATTTCAACTATAGCAAAAGAATCTCAACTTAATTTTTTAAAATCTCAAATTGGGTTAAAAGAAGAAGTTTTATTTGAAACATCTGTTGGCAACAATTTGTACCAAGGTTATTCTAAAAATTACACCCATGTTATTGTTCATTGCAACCAAAACCTTTGTGGGCAAATTAAAAAAGTTGTTATAACTGGTATTGATAATAATTCTTGCATTGGCAACCTTCTTTAAAAAAATAAAATATGTTTCACGTGGAACATATTTTATTTTTTTATTATATGTGTTATAATAATTATATTAATTAACCTTTGCGAAAGGATTATAAAAATGGGAAAAATTATATCAGTTGCCAACCAAAAAGGTGGCGTTGGTAAAACCACTACATCTGTAAATATATCCGCTTCTATTGCAAGTAAAGGTAAAAAAGTATTACTAGTAGATCTAGACCCTCAAGGCAACGCTACTAGCGGAGTAGGCATAGATAAAGGGGCTGTTAACAGTTCAGTATATGACCTAATATCTAACAATGCACAAGTTAATGATGTAATAAAGAAAACTGATTTCAAAAATTTATATATATTACCTTCAAATATATCCCTTGCTGGTGCAGAAATAGAAATGGTAGACATGGAAAACAGAATGTTTAAAATAAAAGATATTTTAACACCTATAAAAAAAGACTACGATTATATATTTATAGACTGCCCCCCTTCACTGGGCCTTATTACCCTTAACGCTTTAAGTGCAAGCGATTCGTTATTAGTACCTATTCAATGTGAATTTTATGCACTAGAAGGGCTTTCGCAGCTTATGATGACTGTTAGAACAGTAAAAAGGCTTTACAATAACAACCTTGAAATAGAAGGTGTTTTACTTACAATGTATGATGGTAGACTTAACCTAACAGTACAAGTGGCCAATGAAGTTAAAAAATATTTTCCAGATAAAGTTTATAAAACTGTTATTCCTAGGAACGTTAGACTTTCTGAAGCTCCTAGTTTTGGGCAGCCTGTATTATATTTCGATCATTTATCGAAAGGTGCTAATTCATATTTAGATTTAGCTGATGAAATTATTTTATGAGGTGACTTTAAAAAATTATGTCTAATCAAAAAAAAGGGTTAGGGCGTGGCTTAGATGCTCTTTTTTCTAACACATTACCTGACATTGATTTAAACAATAAAAATTCAATAACTATTTTAAAAATATTTGAAGTTAAACCAAACAAAGAACAACCAAGAAAAGATTTTGACCAAAAATTATTAACCGACCTCGCCAACTCAATAAAAGAACATGGTGTACTTCAACCAATATTAGTAAGGCCAGATAAAATGGGTAATTACCAAATTATTGCTGGTGAACGCCGTTGGCGAGCCTCTAAAATAGCCGGGTTAGATGAAATTCCCGCTATAATAAAAGAACTTGACGACATTGAAATGATGGAAATTGCACTTATAGAAAATTTACAAAGATCTGACTTAAACATAATTGAAGAAGCTTTAGGTTATAAATTTTTAGCAGATAGGTATAATATGTCTCAAGATGCTATAGCCTCTAGAGTAGGTAAATCTAGGCCAGCTATAGCCAACGCTCTAAGACTTTTAAATTTGCCAACTTCAGTTATAGAGCTTATTAAAGAAAATAAAATTTCTGCTGGTCACGCTAGGGCACTTATAACTTTAGAAAACAATTCCGAAATCGAAAAAAAAGCCCAAGAAATATTTGAAAAAGGGCTATCTGTTAGAGAAGTAGAAAATATAATAAAATTAAAAAAAACTAATACAACCTCAAGCAATTGTAATAAACAAAATACCTCCCCTAACCCGCTTAATAAAAATTCTGCCAACAGTGATGATGAAAAATTTTACCAACAATTGCAGCAAAATTTAATAAAAAAATTGAACCGTACCATTAAAATAAAAACTAAAAACAAAACCAAAAAAATAGAAATAGAATTTCACAACCAACAAGATTTAATTGAAATAATAGACAAAATAAAAAAAGCATTAAAATAAATACTAAATAAAAGGGAGCATAATTTTGGACCAAATCATTCTTAACAGTTTAAAAACCATTGCTTTAAAATATAACATTGATATAAATGATTCTCAATTAAAAAATTTTGGTATATACGCAGACTTCCTTAAAAACTATAACCAAAAAGTTAACCTTACAGCTATAACTAAAGATAGTGAAATTATAGAAAAACATTTTTTAGATAGTATAATTGTAACCAAATATATTTCTATTAACAATACAAAAATTATTGATGTTGGAAGCGGTGCTGGGTTCCCGGGTGTACCACTTAATATAATCAACAATAGTATTAACCTTACGCTAATAGATAGCATTGGTAAAAAAGTAAAATTCTTAGAACTACTAAAAGAACAGTTAAACTTAAATTATTTTGCTATTCATGCACGAGCCGAAGAACTTGGTAAAAAAACAAATTATAGGGAAAAATATAACTTTGCTATTGCAAGGGCAGTAAAAAACCTTTGTGAACTTAGTGAATACTGTTTACCATTAGTATCTATTGGCGGGTATTTTATATCTATGAAGGGCACAAACATTGACCAAGAATTAAAAGATGCCGAGAAAACAATTAAAATACTAGGCGGTAAAATTACAGATATTTTCAAATATAAATTACCTTCTGGTGATAACCGCTCAATAATTTTAATAAAAAAAATATCGCAAACTCCACCAAAATACCCTCGTTCTTCTGCAAAAATAGCAAAAAAAATAATACAGAAAAAAGATAATACCAATAAACTAGCTTAATATCTATTTATTTGTCGAGAAAAAATTATGGAAAACAATAGAAATTTGTGCTAAACTATAATACTGCAAAGTTAAAACCACAAAACACACTACCTTTTATTACTTTACAGTTATTAATGTTTAGAGAGGAATGTTTTATTGTGAATTTATTTTCTACGTTAAAAGAAAAGGCAAAAAATAAAATAGAGTTAACCCCTATAGATATGATTGTTCCAAATAAACACCACTCACGGTTAAATATCGATTCTACTGAAATAAAACAGTTAGCTCAAAATTTAAAAGACCACGGAATTTTACAACCATTAATTGTAAAAAAACTTGAAAATGATATGCGTGAAATTATTTCTGGCCATAGAAGGTTTTTAGCTGCTAAAGAAGCAAACATATTAAAATTACCAACTATATCTGTTGATGTATGTGATAAAAAAATACCAATATTATCACTCTCTGAAAATTTGCACCGTACAAGCTTAAGTTTTTTTGAAGAAGCTAATGCATTATTTAAGTTAATATACGAATTTAAATTTTCTCAAGAAATGATTTCTACTAGCCTTGGCGTAACACAACAATTTATAACAGATAGGTTAAAAGTTTTAAAACTAAGCAACAATGTTAAAACATTAATAACAACCAACAACTTAACTCTTCAACATGCTCTATTACTATCTAAAATAAATAACACTACTCACCAATTAAAAATTATTGAAATGGTCATTGAAAAAAAACTAGACGTTAACCAAACTAATGAACTAATATCTAATTATATAGAAAATAACCTTTCTATGAATTTTAATAAAAGTAATAACAATGCAAATAAAGGTACTGTTTACATTATAAAAGATGTTAAATTATTTGATAATACAATATCTGAAGCAATCGACATCATGAATAAATCTGGTGTTGGAGCTTCATCTGTAAAAAATGAATGTGATAAATTCATTGAATATATTATCCAAATTCCTAAAAACAAAATTTACATTAAACAATCAGTAGGTTTTTAACCTGTTAATAAATTAAATTATAAATAATTATTTGTAAACGAAGGGAGCTTTTATAAATTGTATTCTACTTTAAATAGCTTTGGTTTTTTAGGTATAGATGCCTTTATAGTTCAAGTAGAAGTAGATATTTCTCAAGGTATGCCAGCATTTGACATAGTAGGATTGCCAGATGTAGCTGTTAAAGAATCTAGAGATAGAATTAGAGCTAGTTTAAAAAATAACAACTACAATAACCCTATGGCAAAAATAACAGTTAACCTAGCTCCTGCAGATATTAAAAAAATTGGCTCTATGTACGATTTACCGATTTTAATAGGAATATTAATTGCTTCTAAACAACTTAATGGAAATTTTAATAATAGCGCTTTTATAGGTGAAATTTCATTATCTGGCGAAATAAAAAAAGTTTATGGTATTTTACCTATGGTAATAAAAGCAAAAGAATTAGGAATAGAAAATATTTATATTACATCAGCCAATGCTTTAGAAGGTTCTGTAGTTAACGGCATTAACGTTTACCCTGTAAAACATATTTCTGAAATTATTAATCATTTTAACAACACCCAACTTCTTTCCCCTATTCCAAGTTATAAATTTTCTTCTAATATTGTTTACAATAACCTTTCTTTTGCAGATGTTAAAGGTCAATACCAAGCAAAAAGAGCATTAGAAATTGCTGCAGCTGGCGGGCACAATATTTTATTAATAGGGCCACCTGGTTCTGGTAAAAGTATGTTAGCAAAAAGGTTACCCTCTATATTACCACCTATGACTTTTGAAGAAGCAATAGAAACAACAAAAATTCATTCAATAGCTGGTTCACTTAACGAAAATTCACCATTAGTTATAGAAAGGCCTTTTAGAGCTCCTCACCATACCACTTCTGCTGCTGGCCTTTCTGGCGGTGGTTCTACCCCAGCACCAGGTGAAATATCATTAGCACATAACGGTGTTTTATTTTTAGATGAGTTACCAGAATTTTCAAGGCCTACATTAGAAATTTTAAGGCAACCTATAGAAGATTCTGTTATAACTATTTCTAGAGCCAAAGCTAAAATTACCTACCCATGTTCAATTATGCTTGTTGCTGCTATGAACCCCTGCCCTTGTGGTTTTTTCGGCCATCCCACAAGGCCATGTATATGTTCTAAAGGCAGTGTAAGCAAATATTTAAATAAAGTTTCTGGCCCTCTTTTAGATAGGCTAGACATTCACGTTGAAGTAATGCCCGTAGAGTATTCAGATCTATCTTCTAAAGAAAAATCTGAATCTTCTAACGATATAAGAAAAAGAGTTGTAAATGCTAGAAACATACAATTAGAACGCTATAAAGGAACAAATATTACATCAAATTCAAAATTAACATCTAACATGATGCAAACTTACTGTAACATAACCGAAGCAGCAAATAAAATATTAAAATCTGCTTTCGAAAAAATGGGCCTTTCGGCCCGCACATATGATAAAATTTTAAAAGTTGCAAGAACTATTGCAGATTTGGACCAACAAGAAGTTATAGATTCTAAACATATAGCCGAGGCCTTACAATACAGAAATTTAGATAGAAAATATTGGCAAAATATTTAATTACTTTTACAGCAATTTTATTTAATAAAACAAAAAAATTAGTCAGGAGTAAAAATGGACACAGGTACATTATACATAGTTGGCACTCCAATAGGCAACCTTAAAGATATAAGTTACAGAGCTATTGAAACATTAACCAATGTTGATTTTATAGTAGCTGAAGATACTAGAGTAACTTTAAAATTACTAAACCATTATAACATCAAAAAACATCTAATAAGCTACCACAAACATAGTGCACTAGAAAAGTGTGAACAAATAACAAAAAATATATTATCTGGTAAAAACTGTGCTTTAGTTTCAGATGCTGGTATGCCTTGCATATCTGACCCAGGCGAACAACTTGTTAAACTAGCTATTGAGCTAAATATTAAAATTACTGTAATTCCTGGCCCATGCGCTGCCATATCTGCTTTAACAATAAGTGGTTTAGATTCTTCTAGGTTTTTATTTGAAGGTTTTTTAAGCACTAATAAAAAAACAAGGTTACTTAGCTTAAAAAATCTAGCCCAAACTACCCAAACACTAATATTTTATGAAGCACCCCATAAATTAAAAAATACTTTAAAAGATTTATTGGCTACTTTAGGTAACAGAAAAATTTCAATTGTAAAAGAACTTACAAAGATACATGAAAATGTAATGCTAACAACTATTGAAAAAGCTATTGATTATTTTGAACCAAATAATAACATTAAAGGTGAATTTGTTTTAATTGTTGAGGGGTATAAAAATAATACCGTTACAACTGTTAGCCTTGAAGAAGCTGTTAACACTATAAAAAAACTACATAAAAATGATGGAATTTCTTTACCCGAAGCAACAAAAATAACTGCTAAACAAACTGGGTACAAAAAAAATACATTATATAAATTGGTTATTAAATAAACAATGTACCATTAAAATTGGCAATCTATTTTCATATTTATTATGATGATTTATCACAATTTTTGAAAATAGATTGTCTATTTTATACTGTATTTCATCATCATCAATTTAAAATTATTTTTAGTCAACACTATCACTTTAAGTAATATTTTTAATAAATAAACATTAAGTTTATATATATTTTAAATATCATATGCATAGCTTATTACTTACAGTAATTTAGAAAATTATTCTATTTTGGAGGATTTATAAAAATGGCAAATCTTTCCCCTATGATGAAACAATATTTTGAAATAAAAAATAAATACAAAGATTACATATTATTTTTTAGGCTAGGTGATTTTTATGAAATGTTCTTTGATGATGCCAAAATTGCATCTAAAGAACTTGAATTAACATTAACCGGCAAAGAATGTGGTCAAGAAAATCGAGCTCCCATGTGTGGTATTCCATACCATAGCTATGAATCTTACATATCTAAATTAATAGAAAAAGGCTATAAAGTGGCAATTTGTGAACAACTTGAAGAAGCCTCTAAAACTACAAAAATTGTTAAAAGAGATGTTACTAGAGTTATAACCCCAGGCACAATAATAGAAGGTAGTATGTTAGATGATAATAGAAATAATTTTATATCTTCTATATATATTGGCCAAGATAGCATAGGTATTTGCTTTAGCGATGTTTCAACTGGTGAAGTTTTTATTACCAATATAACCGGTGAAGGTAGTGAAAGGAAGCTAATAAATGAACTTTCATCTTTCACCCCTCGTGAAATATTAATAAACCAAAATTTTCTTAAAATTGCCAATGCAAAAAAATTTATCGAAACAAAATTATCCTGTTTAGTAAATGTACTAGCCGAATCTACTTTTGATGTAAACAAATTAACTAAAGATATTCTTCACCATTTTAAAAAAGATTCTTTATTAGACCTTGGATTTTCTGCTAACACCTCTTTACAACCTGTAAAAGCTTTAGGTGCACTAATTAACTACATTAATTTTACCTACAAATCCAATATCAACAATCTTTCAACTTTAAATTTTTACCAAAATTCTCAATATATGAACCTTGATATAACAGCAAAAAAAAGCTTAGAGCTAACCGAAAACATTAAAACTCAAGACAAAAAAAAATCTTTACTAGGAGTTTTGAATGTAACAAAAACGCCTATGGGTAAAAGAATGATAAAAAAATACATAGAACAACCACTAATAAACCCTGTTACTATAAATCAGCGCTTAGATGCTGTTGAAGAATTAATTAATAACTCTATTATGCGAATGTCTTTAACCGACTCTTTTTCTGGAATATTTGATATAGAAAGACTTTTAACCAGAATAATATTTAAAACTATATCACCTAGAGAACTACAAACTTTTAAATATACTATAGGTAATATAGTTAAAATTAAGCAATCACTTAATAATCCCCAATCGTTACTGCTAAATAAATTAAATAACGATATTGATACATTAGAAGATATTTATAAATTAATTGATGATGCAATTGTAGATTCCCCACCAGCTTTGTTAAGAGACGGCGAAATAATAAAAAATGGATTTAATTCTAAAGTTGATGAATATAGAGATATTTTAAAAAATTCAAAAACGTACATTTCTAGTATAGAAAAAAATGAAAAAGAAAAAACAGAAATAAAAAATTTAAAAATTGCATACAACAAAGTTTTTGGCTATTACATAGAAGTTTCTAAATCTTTTATTAATAAAGTTCCCCCTCACTATATAAGGAAGCAAACTCTTGCTAATTGTGAACGCTACATAATAGAAGAATTAAAAGAAATAGAAGAAAAAATTTTACACGCCAACGAAAAAGTTGTTAAATTAGAAATTGAAATTTACGATCAAATTATAAGTTCAATAGCTACCTATACAACTAAAATTCAAAAAACAGCATCTGCAATATCTCATTTAGATGTTCTTTCTTCTTTTGCCAACATATCTGCTAAAAATAACTACTCTAGACCTACTGTAGATTATTCTGATGTAATAGAAATAAAAGAAGGTCGACATCCAATAATTGAATCTATTTTACAAAATACACCTTTTGTTGCCAACAATACCCTTATAGAACCTCAAAATAATAAAATTTCTATTATAACTGGCCCAAATATGGCTGGTAAATCAACCTATATGCGCCAAGTTGCTTTAATAGTTATAATGGCGCAAATAGGATGTTTTGTACCTGCTAGCTTTGCACACATAGGCATTGTAGATGGGATTTTTACTAGAATTGGTTTTTCTGATGATCTATCATCTGGGCAATCTACTTTTATGGTAGAAATGACAGAAATATCTTACATATTAAAAAACATGACATCTAAAAGTTTAATTATATTAGATGAAATAGGTAGAGGCACTTCTACCTACGATGGCATGAGCATTGCCGGTGCTATTATAGAATATATATCTTCTAATAGTTCAAACGGCGGAAAAACTTTATTTGCTACCCATTACCATGAACTAGCTAACATGCCAAACCAATTTAAAAATATGAAAAACTACAGTATAGCTGTTAAAAAAAATGGTGATGACATTATATTTTTACATAGAATTGTACCTACCAGTACCAATAAAAGTTACGGGTTAGCAGTCTCTAAATTAGCTGGCATTCCAGATGCAGTAATTAATAGAGCAAAAGAAATTTTACATTATTTAGAATCTAAAAAAACAATTGTTAACAATAACCTGCCTGTTAATAACCCTCAACCTACTGCTAATACCACAAATAATAATATCATAAATGAATTATCTAAAATAGACCCTGAAGTATTATCCCCTTTAGAAGCTTTAAATTGTTTATACAACCTAAAAGCATTAATGTTAAAAACAGCTACAACTAACTCAGAAACTTAAATTTCAAATCCATTGATAAAGTAAAATTAACCAAATTTTTACAATATAATAAAAAACAACTTTCAAACAATATTTAAAAAATCATCATCATAGCAATCGTATATAAATTTCACCAATATCATTTGTGCATATTTTATTATTGTACACATATATTTATTCTTAAAATATCAATTTATACTATATTAATTTTTATACTATTTAAAACTTGACTTTTATTTAATAATCTGCTACAATTATTTTTGTAATAAAATTTTAACTTAATATTGGAGGTGTGTTTTTTATGAACAATCAAATTAAACAAATTTTAGCAATAGGTTTTGCAGGTATTTTATCATCTGCAGCAGCAGTTACTTCTTTTGCAATGCAAAACGGTAATTCACAAGCAGAAAATTCATCAAATAGTGTTTCTAAATCTTCAACAACAGAAAAAAAGGCTGTTGATCTTGAAATTAAATCAACATTGAAAGACTACATGAATTCTCAAGAACAAGTTTTCAATGTTAGAACTCTTGATGCAGACAAATCTGCTGTAAAAATAACAACCGATGATCCAAATATATCAAAACTACTCGAATTACCTAATGAAGAAGGTGCATCTTTTGAAATACACCAAAGCTTTAACAAAGATGGTTCTGTCAAATCAATTGATGTAGTAGATAAAAAATAAACATTTAGCATCACGTCAATAGATTATTAAAAACCACAAAACAACCATAAATGATTGTTTTGTGGTTTTTTACATTCAAAATTTTATAAAAAATTTTATAATATGTACAGGCACCAAAATGCCCATTTTTTTGTGAAAGTAGAGTTTAGCTGTCTCAGTTATCTTACAAGCTTGTATTTATGTTTGCTTACACAATAAACCCAACCACACATATTATTGTACCTGATTAAAATTTTTTTATATAACCCTTTTAACCCAACAGGGGTTCTTTGTTTAAGTTTAGACTTTTGCTGTTCCTTTTGTAACATGCAAATAAAAACAGTATAAATATTTGTTGCATTAAATATTCATAAAAAATTACCAAATTTTATAAATCAAAAATATATTTACAAATAGTTTATTATATGCTATTATATACTAAAATAAAAGGTTGAAGGAACATAAAAAATGAATAAAGAAGATACCATTAAAATATTTAAAAAAAACAATCCAGGTAAAATATAGCCAAAATAAACTAAATAATAAATTTCTAAAATTGTTACTACTATTTATATTTTTTAATTTGTTTAGCTTTGCTAGCTTTGGTATAGATTTGAATTTTAATGAAGAATGTTGTGAATTAAGTATTAACGCTGATATAGTAACTTCACCTTCGGAACTACTCAAAGAGATGGATACAAAAGGTATTAACAAAGAAAGTGTAGAAATTCTAAATGCAGATGTAAAACAACTCGGCGGTGGGTGCTTAGCATTATTTAAAAAATTAAATTGTCTAATACTATCTAAGAATGTAGAAGATGTTGAAAACGCTGGCATGTTTCATTGTAAAAATTTACAATGTATAAAAGTATCAAAAGATAATAAAAAATACTGTGTAATATCTAACTCATTATTTGAAAAAACAATAGATGAAGAAACAGGTGAACTATGGTATAAATTGGTTCACTTGCTTTCAGAGAAAAAAATTAAGATACCAAAAGATGATGATGAATCAATAATGCCAGATAGTGTAAAAGAACTATATTACCACAACAGCTACATGGGTAAATAAATCAAAGTTCCAATATGTTTTTGTGGTAACCTATGTCTACCATTAAAATTATAACACCATTTTAATAACGCCACAAAAACACCTCTTTCAATGTTTTTGATTTTCTGAATTTCTTACACTTATGTCATATGCTTTTTTTTAGAAAAAAGCAGGGGAAATTAAAAACTTAATAATTTTTTTCTAAAATTTTTTATAAAAATATTGACAAGCCTTATTTTTAATGATATACTTAATATGCATCGAGGGCCATTAGCTCAGTCGGTAGAGCACTTGATTTTTAATCAAGTTGTCCGGAGTTCGAATCTCCGATGGCTCACCAATAATATTAGTTAAAAATTATTTTTAAAACATAATTATAAAGTTAGATATTTTATGATTATGTTTTTTTATTTTGAAAAAAAACACTAAAGTTATTGGTTAAAAAAACTCATTGTTAAAATATACATAGTTTGCCAATTTCGCAACTAAAAAAATAAAAAACAAATTAATTCAGAGTAAACAGTTACATCAAATAACATAAAAAAGTATTTTAACCAAATTTGCAAGTAGCAAGAAAATAAAAACAAAACCCATTAAAAGTAAACTAAAAAAACAATATTGATATGCCCCCTGTCAGTAGACAGGGGGCATATCATAAGCTGGTAGTTTAATTATATAAAAAAATGGTTGTAACAAATCTGATTCTGAAAATCATTTTGCTGCAACCACTTTTTCCAAAAAATTCAATATTATTTTATGTTTTAAGCACAATAATAAAAAAATATTCTATTATCTGCCCACTTTTTTATTAAAACTAAAACCACAGGAATAATATGTAACAAAGTTATTATCTAGGTTCAATAACCAACTTAACTGCTGTTTTATTTTCACCATCTATAACAACATCAATAAAAGCAGGTACACAAACTAAATCTACCCCAGATGGTGCTAAATAGCCCCTAGATATAGCTATAGATTTAATAGCTTGGTTACAAGCACCTGCACCTATTGCTTGTATTTCAACGCTACCTTTTTCCCTAATTACCCCAGCAATAGCTCCAGCAACAGAGTTTGGGGCCGATTTTGCAGAAACTTTTAATACTTCCATTATTACTATCAGTCAGTTACCAACAATAACCAACTTTCTCCTTTCTTAATTTCAACAATTTCTGATTGTTTACAAAATTAAATATCTTTACAAGCATAAATATTAAAAAATTATACTTAACTACCATCGAATACATTATAAACAAAATTACATAAAAAATCAATACATATTTTAAAAAAATTATTTTTATACAACAAATTCTGTAGTTTATCTTGTCAATTTGGTAAACACATCACCTTTAAAAAAATAATTTAAATTTTTTTACCAATACAATAGACTATTAGAACATATTATGATATAATTATACAAAAATAAAAAATCAAAGGGAGTAGCACTATACCATGAATATTTGTTCATCACTAATTTTACCTGCTATTATAGGCTACTTTATAGGTAGTGTAAATTTTGCTCTTGTTTTTTCTTTTATCTGCAAAAAGCAAGATATTAGACATTACGGTAGCACCAATGCTGGCATGACAAACACTATGAGAGTTTATGGTTTTTTAGCTGGCATATTAGTTTTTATAGGCGACTTTACTAAAGGTATTATTACAATATACCTTTTTCATCTTTTATTTTCAAACTATAGCCTATATAATAAATACGGATATTTAATTGCTAGCTTAACTATTATTATAGGGCATTTGTACCCTATTTATTTTAAATTTCGTGGAGGTAAAGGTGTTGCCACTTCTGCTGGAATTATTTTAGCTCAAGATATTCGTTTGTTTATAATTTTTTTTTCCGTTTTTATTACTGTACTACTTTTATCTAAAATAGTATCTTTAGCTTCTATTACTTCTATTATAAGCTACCCTATTGCTACAATAATATTTTTTAAAAGTTATGCTTTAATTATTTTTTCTATAATTATTTCTGCCTTAATTGTATTTGCCCATAGAAAAAATATTACTAGGCTTATAAACCACACAGAAGTTAAAATCTTTAAATAAATGCTAACTTGAATATTGGAGGATTTTTATGTTAAAAATATCAATTTTAGGTTCTGGTAGCCTTGGTTGCGCAATGGCTAAAATATATGAAAATCAAGGTTACAATATCACATTATGGTCCCACAGCCAACAAGAAGCTGATGACATAAACGCTTATTCCGAAAATAAACATTACCTCCCTAACGTAAAAATACCTAAAACAATATGCGTTACATCTAAAATAAATAACGTTTTTAATTCAGATGTTATATTAATAACTGTACCTTCGTTTGCCGTTAAAGCCACTATAGACTTAATTAAAGATGATATTGCTTCTAAAACAATAATTGTATGTCTATCTAAAGGCCTAGAAAAAACAAACTTAGAGCTATTTTCTAACGTTATAGAAAAAGCACTTCCTAATAACCAATCTGCTGTTTTGCTTGGCCCCTCTCACGCCGAAGAAATTGCTAAAGATATTGTTACAGCTATGGTTGTTTCGGCTAAAAATACCAACACAACACAATATCTACAAAAAATATTAACTACACCAACCATTCGCGTATACATTAACAACGATATTGTAGGTGTGCAAATAGGTGCCGCATTAAAAAACATTATAGCTTTAGCAACCGGCATATGTGATGGCATGAAGCTTGGCGATAACACTAAAGCTGCCTTAATGACAAGAGGCCTAAATGAAATAGCTAACCTAGGAATTGCCTTAGGTGCTAAAAAAGAAACTTTTTTAGGTTTAACTGGTGTTGGTGATTTAATTGTAACTTGCACAAGTCCACATTCAAGAAACCGGCAAGCAGGTATTTTAATAGGCCAAGGCATAAAAACTGAAAAAGCTATTGAACAAGTTGGTTCTACTGTTGAAGGTTACACATGCACCAAATATGCCCATGCTTTAAGTTTAAAAACCAATGTAGAAACCCCTATAATAAACGAGATGTATAACATACTTTATAAAAACAAAAATGTTAACCAAGCATTAACTACCCTATTAAAAAGGCCATTTAAACAAGAGTAAAATACTTAAAAAATAAAAAATTAACAACAGAACTAAAAAATGAAATAATCACAGCTAACACTAATATAAATATAAATTTAACGGTATAACTTTTCAAACTTATATCGTTATTTTTTTTGTTTTTTATAGTTTTATATATTCCGTTAGAAAATTTAATAGCCTCTTTTGTAGCCAAAACAATAATAAACATTACTATTATATTTATTGGAATATCAACTATTGCTTCGTAAATTAACCCTTTCCATTGGTAGCTTGTATAAACATAAGATGTGTTAAGCCCCATACCTACCCCTTTAAAAAAGGGTATTAAACTTATAACCAATGAAAATATTGGTGAAAAACCTAGTAAAAATATACCTAACAAATAGCTCACAACAGAAACACTATTTAATACAAATAACTGCATCACATTTACTGTAGTTTTATTTTTTAAAAATACCTCAAAATAATTATCAATAAATTTTAAATTTATATTTTTACCAAAATAACTATATAAAACACCTCCTAAAAAACCTATAAACAAAATCACCCATATAACGCACATTACAAACGAGTTACTATTATTAACAATTTTTAACTCACATTCTTCTGTTTGTTTTTTTTCTTCCATTTGTTGCAAACATCTCCTAAAACTAATTTTAATAATAAATATGAGGACAACTTATTAAATAGAATAAAAAATACCAATATTAAATTAAAAAATAATAACTTAATATTAGTAAATTCTACTATCAATAGCAAATAGGAAACTTTATTTCTATTATATGGATGTCGTTATTATACCGCTCCTTAAACTTACCGTTATATAAATCAATTTCTTTTTTTATTGCACAAACGTCACCTTTTGTTAAACTACTACTACCTTTTTTATTATAGGAATTTTCTATATATATAATTTCACAACAATCGATTTCTTTTTCTAAAAACATTAAATTTATATATTTAGCATTACAACAGCTAGGCATGTTTATACACATACCTATTGCACCATTTAATAAATTACCAAACAAAACATCTATACTAGCAACATTTAATTTACACAAATTTTTAAAATTACCTATAATTTTAAAATTTATATTTTGCTGCCTACATAAACTTACCTTATCTTTTACAATCCTATCTACAACTTTATTCCCATTTTCACAAACAACACTTACTTGGTTACTAGGCACTTTATACCATCCCCTCTTTGTAGCAAAATTTAGCAACTATAACCTTACTACACTTTTATATTACAAAAATTTACATATAAACTAATAATTTCCTTTTTTATGATATTTTACCATTAAAATACAATAATGTCAACTATTATTTTGAATTTTTTCTATTTTTTGCTTATTTGGGTATTTTTTATGCATAAATGGCTTTTACTATTTTTTTATTACAACTTATATACATTGGTTGTGTTTAATAGCAGTAAAACATAAATTCAACAATTACAATTATTTTTTTATATAAAATCACTAAATATTAAATAAATGATTTTTGGCCCCTGGCATAAGTCAGGCGGGCCTTTTTTACAATAAAAAAATTCAGCTATGGTAGCTTTAAAATTTCTACCATAACTGAGTTCAAATTTACAAATTTTCGGTAACTCCTTAGTCTTCTAGCTCACATGCTTCTTCGTCATCGTCACCAAGGTAAATTATTTTTAAACCTTTTAAAGTGTATTTTTTACAATCACATGTATCATCAAATTGTTTTTTAGTTCCTTTATAAATTAATCGTTTTATACCACTGTTTGTAAATGCATACTCAAATATTGCTTCCATACTTCTAGGCACTACTATTGTATTTACTTTTTTTGCACCACTAAACGCACTGTTCAATATCCAAGCTGTTCCCTCTGGTATTTCTACTTTTTCTCTCTCACCATCACCTATAGTATAAGCAACCAATATATTTCCTGGTTTTCCATCTTTGCGTTTTGCTAACAACAATCCATTAGTTGTAGATAACCACTCATTACCTTCTTCTACCTCTATACGCTTTAAGTTTTCGCATCCTTCAACCAATCCACATCTATCAGAATACTCCTCATTTAAATCACTTACACGAGCAGATAGCTCTAATATTTCAAAATGCTTATTATCAGCCAACGCATATGCATCTATTTTATCTACATCTACTCTACATTTCTTATTTTCTCTGCCCCTAGGGTAACAAATTAATGTGTGTTTAATTTCTCCTGTTTCGTCATCTACTTCTATCTCAATTAGTCCTCCATCTTGTACATAGTACTTTTTATTATTTGCCCCTACTGTTATAGATTTTAAATTAGTACAGCCTACAAAACAACATCGTCTGCCAAAACAACGAGAATCATCTCTTACGTCTCTCATACTATCAGGTATCGTTACATCTTCTAAATATGGATTATCAAATGTATCAGGAATTACTTCCGTTGTTCCATCTATTATTTTATATTTTTTATCCTCTTTGCCCCTAGGGTAACATTCTAATATATAACACGGTTTCCCCTTTTTCCATTTACAAATTGCATACAATACTCCTTCGTCATCTGTATATAAACGTCTATTACCTTTTTCTACCTCTATTGCTTTTAATTTTTTCCAATAATTTAAGTGCAAATCGTGAACATCCCACGGGTCTGCACCCTTCTCTATAATTACAGTTTCTACTTTATCTCTATCAAAAATCATTTTTTCCGAAGAAACAGGTGATGCTGAAATATTTAATGTACAAGTCTCTTCGTCAAAATTAAATCCTAAACCAAAGCTTGCAAAACTAAATAAATTTAAAAATACAAATAATAATAACAGTTTTAAAAAATTATTATTTAACTTGATTATTTTCTCAAATCTTCCATTTACTTTTTCTTTACTCATTTTTTTATTTTCCTTTCTTTTTCATTCTTTGTACATATTAACAACTGAGCTTAGTCTTCTAGCTCACATACTTCTTCGTCATCGTCACCAAGGCAAATTATTTTTAAACCTTTTAAAGTGTATTCTTTATCACAAACATATATATCATCAAATTGTTTTTTAGTTCCTTTATAAATTAATTGTTTTATACCACTGTTTGCAAATGCATCCCCACCTATTATTTTCATACTTCTAGGCATTACTACTGTATCTATGTCTTCCGCACCACAAAACGCATTGAACAATATCTCAACTGTTCCATCTGGTATTTCTACTTTTTTTCTCTTATCATCACCTATAGTATAAGCAACCAATATATTTCCTGTATCGTCTGTATCGTCTGTATCATCTGTATCGTCTGTATCATCTGTATCGTCTGTATCATCTGTATCGTCTGTATCGTCTGTATCATCTGTATCATCTGTATCGTCTGTATCATCTGTATCGTCTGTATCATCTGTATCATCTGTATCATCTGTATCATCCGTATCATCTGTATCATCCGTATCGTCTGTATCATCTACTGATTTACACCAAAATTCATCATCTGTATCGTCTACTGATCCCCACTCAAGTTTCTGTTTTATTAATAACAATCCATTTGGTGAAGATAACCACTCATTACCTTCTTCTACTTCTATATGCTTTAAGTTTTCGCATCCTCCAACAAATCCACACCCAGAACAATCATTATATCTATCCGCACTCAAATCACTTACACGAGCAGATAGCTCTAATATTTCAAAATGCTTATTACCAGTCAACGCAAATGTATCTATTTTATCTACATCTACTCTACATTTCTTATTTTCTCTGCCAGCAGGGTAACAAATTAATGTGTGTTTAATTTTTCCTGTTCTTTCATCTACTTCTTTCTCAATTAGTCCTCCATCTTTTACATAGTACTTTTCATTATTTTCCCCTACTGTTATAGATTTTAAATTAGTACAGTCTACAAAACAACATTCTCTGCCTCTACGAGAATCATCACTTAAGTCTCTCGTATCATCAGCTATCGTTACATCTTCTAAATGTAGATTATTAAATGTATAAGGATTTACTTCCGTTGTTCCATCTTTTATTACGTATTTTTTATCCTCTTTACTTCTAGGGTAACATTCTAATTTATAACGTTTTTGCCCCTCTTCATTTTTATAAATTGTATACAATACTCCTTCGTCATCTGTATATAAATATTTATTACCTTTTGCTACCTTTATTGCTTTTAATTTTTTCCAACTATTTAATTGCAAATCTTGAACATCTTCCATAGTTTTAGGTAATTTCAAGCACTCTATATTTTTGAAAAATTCAGATAAATCCTCGTCTATTTTTTTTACACCCTCCGCTACAGCTATAATTTTTACTTTTTTATTAAATCCATCAAACAATTTTTCTTTTATTGCTTTTTTCCAAGGAAATTTTATACATCCTCCTTCACCAGGTGATGCTGAAATATTTAATGTGCAAGTTTCTTCGTCATAATGATATTCCATACCAAAGCTTGCAAAACTAAATAAATTTAAAAACACAAATAATAATAGCAGTTTTAAAAAATTATTATTTAACCTGATTGTTTTCTCATATCTTCCATTTACTTTTTCTTTACTCATTTTTTTATTTTCCTTTCGTTTTCATTCTTTGTACATATTAACATATTATTCACTATTTGTAAATATATTTTAACTAAAAAAATCCATCATCTTTTTTGTGAATATTTACTTGCATCAAACATTTATGTTATTTTTATTTGCATGTTTTGTATTTTATGGTGCTTTTTTTGCTAAACATCTTTTTTTAAAAAATGTTATTCCATATTTTATTATGTCATCATATCCTTCTTGTTCCAGTTTTTCTATATATTTGTTTGTCTCTATCTGTTTTAATGCTTC
>CAKTAG010000011.1 GCA_934527325.1 uncultured Candidatus Soleaferrea sp. | reverse complement strand
AAATAGGCATAAATTTGTTCTAAAAAAAGAAGGTGTTTTTTATTGGGTGGTTTTAAACTAGTTTCAAAATATAAACCTACTGGTGACCAGCCAAAGGCTATAAAAAAACTTGTTGAAGGTATTAATAATAACATTAAAGAACAAACACTGCTAGGGGTAACAGGTTCTGGTAAAACTTTTACTATTGCTAACGTTATAGAACAAGTAAATAAACCTACACTTGTATTGGCACATAATAAAATATTAGCGGCACAGCTTTGCAGTGAATTTAAAGAGTTTTTCCCTAACAATGCAGTAGAGTATTTTGTTAGTTTTTACGATTATTACCAACCAGAAGCTTACATTGCTAGCACAGATACTTACATAGAAAAAGATAGCTCTATAAATGACGAAATAGAAAAACTTAGGCATTCGGCAACGGCTGCACTTTGTGAGCGCAGAGATGTTATTGTTGTTTCTAGTGTTTCTTGTATATATAGCTTAGGCGACCCTGTAGATTACAAAAGTATGGTTATATCTTTAAGGCCTGGGCAGGTAAAAAACAGAGATGAGTTATTAAATGATTTAATAAAATTACAATATGAAAGAAATGACGTAAATTTTGTTAGAAATAAGTTCCGTGTTAGAGGAGATGTAGTGGAAATTTTCCCTGTTTATTCAGGTGAAGTTGCAATTAGAATAGAATTTTTTGGTGATGAAATAGAAAAAATATCTGAATTTAGTGGGTTAACAGGTGATGTGAAAAATAAGTTATCTCATGTTGCTATATACCCTGCATCTCATTATTTAATTCCGCGTGAAAAATTAGAAAAATCTATTGACTATATTAAAGCTGAGCTAGAAGCTAGGGTAAAATATTTTGAAGATAATAATAAGTTAATAGAAGCGCAAAGAATAAAAGAGCGAACAAATTACGATATTGAAACTTTAAATGAAATAGGGTTTTGCAAGGGAATTGAAAATTATTCTAGAATATTATCTGGGCGAGCACCAGGTAGTATGCCACATACGTTATTAGACTATTTTGATGATGATTATTTACTTGTAGTAGATGAATCTCATGTTACTATTCCGCAAGTTAAGGGAATGTTTGGTGGAGATAGAGCAAGGAAGAAAACCCTTGTTGACTTTGGTTTTAGGTTGCCATCTGCTTACGATAATAGACCGCTTAATTTTGATGAATTTTATTCGAAGTTAAATAAAATTATTTTTGTAAGTGCTACACCAGGTGCGTTTGAAAAAGAAAAAAGCACGCAAATTGTAGAACAAATTATAAGGCCAACAGGGTTGGTAGATCCGCAAATTATAGTTAAACCTATAGAGGGGCAAATAGAAGATTTAATTGGTGAAATAAACAAAAGGGTAGAAAAAAATGAACGGGTTTTAGTTACAACATTAACAAAAAAAATGGCAGAAGATTTAACTAAATTTTTAGAAGATGTTAATATTAAAGTTACCTATATGCACAGTGATGTAGATACTATGCAGAGAATGGAGATAATTAGAGATTTAAGAAAGGGAATTTATAACGTATTGGTAGGCATAAATTTACTTAGGGAAGGGTTAGATATCCCAGAAGTTTCTTTAGTTGCTATATTAGATGCAGATAAATCTGGTTTTTTGCGTTCTGAATCTGCTTTGATTCAAACTATTGGACGAGCTGCTAGAAATGCTAATGGTAACGTTATTATGTATGCAGATGAAGTTACTGAAGCTATGGAAAAAGCAATTGTAGAAACAGAACGAAGGCGAGAAATTCAAAGTAGTTATAATGTTAAGCATAATATAACGCCAGCAACAATCTCAAAAGAAATAAGAGATGTTTTAGAAATATCTAAAAAAGATGTTAGTGAAAAAATAAAGTCTAAAAATAAAATGACTAAAAAAGAAGAAGAGCAGTTAATTAAAAAACTTAAAGCAGATATGAAAGAAGCAGCTAAAAACTTAAATTTTGAAAAAGCAGCTTACTACAGAGACATTATAGATTCTTTGTTAAATAAAAAAATTAAAGATGTATAAATAAAAGTGTTTCACGTGGAACATATAATTTTTTAATAAATATAAAAGGGGAACCGCTATGGAATTAGATTTGGAAAATAAAAAAATTTTACTTACAGGGGATAGGCCAACTGGGAAACTACATTTAGGCCACTATGTTGGTTCTTTAAAAAAAAGAGTAGAATTGCAAGAAAGAGATGATTATAAACAATTTGTTTTTTTAGCAGATATTCAAGCATTAACAGACCATGCAAAAAATCCACAACAAATAATAGAAAGTGTTACAGAAGTAATGCTAGATTATTTAGCGGTTGGTATTGACCCGAATAAGTCTGTTTTGTTTATACAATCTCAAATTCCAGAATTAACAGAGCTAACGATGTATTATTTAAATTTAGTTGCTGTTTCTAGGTTGCAAAGGAACCCAACGGTTAAAGAAGAACTAAAACATAAATCTTTTAAGGGTAATATACCTGCAGGTTTTTTGGTTTACCCGGTTAGCCAAGCAGCAGATATTACAGCTTTTAAAGCTAATTATGTACCCGTAGGTGAAGATCAATTACCGTTAATAGAACAAACCAGAGAAATTGTGAGAAGTTTTAATAATACATATGGGGAAACTTTGGTAGAGCCAGAGGCTATATTGGCAGAAAACAATGTATGCAAAAGGTTGCCTGGTATAGATGGCAAAAATAAGATGAGTAAAACTTTAAATAATGCAATATATATTTCGGACGAGGCTGATGACATAAAGGCTAAAATAATGAGCATGTACACTGACCCAAACCATATAAAAATTACAGATCCGGGAGATGTTGAAAGTAACCCAGTATTTATATACCTAGATGCATTTTGTAAAGATAGAAATACTTTTGAAGAAATGAAGGCGCATTATAAAAGAGGTGGGTTAGGTGACGTTAAAGTAAAAAAATATTTAAACGAAGTTATTCAGGCAGAGTTAGAGCCTATAAGAAATAGACGTAAAGAATTGGCAAAAAATATTGATTATTTATATGAAGTTCTTAAACAGGGTTCGCAAACAGCTAAAAAAGTTGCTAGCAACACTTTGCTTAAAGTAAAAGATGCTATGGGTTTAAATTATTTTAAAATAAATTAAATTACTTGGTTTACAATAAAAATTAAAAACATTAAAAATACCTTCTTTGCTATTATTTGGTAAAGAAGGTATTTTAGTTATAGTTTGTGCAACAATAATAAAACTCCGCAAACTGGTAAAACATTTAAAAGCTCGCCTTTTTCTTTTACACTAAATTCAAATGGTTCTATAATTTTTCCGTTTATAGCTTTTATTTCTCTTTGTAAAGATATCATTTTTTTTTTATTATTAAAACTAGAAGCGGTTAGAGTATCTGTAGATTTATAGCCAAAAGTAATAATGTTTTGTAATTTTGCATTACTTAAAAAGGTTATAGCTTTTGCGTTTTGAGAAAACACTATAATCTTTACTTTGTTTTTTATTTCCAAATCTATATCATTGCTTATTATATTTTTAAAAATAATTATTGTATTGGAGCTTTCAATAAATTTAATAGTGTTAGTTTCAACAATTAAAATTTCACTTGTTGAATTTTTAACTATATAAGAATTTAATTTATCTGGGGTTTTGTGTGTTATATTACATTTACCTTCTAAGCTGCTAATTAGTAGTTTAGTTATTTTTTTATCATTTAAATCTCCATATAATACTATGTTTACCAATTTTTACACACCTTTTGTAATTATTCCAACCATTACAGTTACATCATCATCGTGGCCTTTACCAGTTCTAAATTTAGATTCTAATGCTATTTTTCTTGCTAATTCTTTAGCAGTTATATTATATTTAAAAGATTTTATTTCATTGTATATCCAGTTATATTCATTGTTAGTTACCCCATCAGAAACCATAATAACTATATCTTGGTTTTTTAAATTGATTGTTTTTCTATCAAATGCAACTCCGCGCAATATGCCTGCTGGCAAAGAGGTGCACTCTACTTCTAAAGCTCTATCTGATTTTTTAATAAAAGTTGGTGCGGCACCTGCTTTGTATATATTGGTTTTCCCTGTATACAAATCAATGCTAGTAACGTCTACTGTTGCTAAAGATTCATCGCCAGACTTAATTAAAAGTGCAGAATTCACCATTTTTAATGCTGCTTCAAAATCAAATCCTGCTTTTATTAACCTAGATAGCAACCCTGTTGTAAGCGCTCCATCTATAGCAGCTCTGCTACCTGTTCCCATTCCATCGCTTAAAATCATATATGCTTTACCTTTAGAATCCATAAAATAATCATAAGCATCTCCGCAATCTTTTGCGTTGTTGCAAGAAAGCTGTGAAACACCAAAATCTACAGTATAATTTGCCTTTTCAATAATGGTTACCTTCATATTATTATCTATTGTGTTAAAAGCTGGCAATTCAAAAATTCGTTCACATTTTTCAGATAGTTCTAAAGCAATAGTTTGCCCAACAGCTTTAGTGTTTTTTACCATGTTAGTAGTTGCTTCAATGGTAAGTCGCCCATACTTATCTATAAAAGAAGTTATGGCATAAACGTTTAATCCAATATCCATAAAGACTTTTTTTGCTTGTATTGATGTGCGTCTATCGAATTGAGATATTTCACAAAATTCATTTGCTAGTTCTTTTAACATCATTGCCATTCCATCAAATTGGTCGGTAACAACATTTCTGATTTCTGCAACTTTTCTCTCGGCTCCTTTGTTGGCAATAAATCTGTTATAACTATCGTTAACTGTTGTAACTATTTCATCTATATTTCTGCATTTGGTTTTCATAAAATTAGAAACTTCATCTATATTTATTTTCCCTTGATTTTTTAATAAAAACGTCATATCGTTAAAACTATTTATTGTGTCGTTGTATGCAGTATTCCAACAAAACATTTTTAAATCACATTTACTGCATATTTTGGTGGCACATTTATGGTATATCTCATCTATTGTTGGTTTAGAGTTTTTTGAAAGTTTGTCAGATAGTCTTTGGGTAGCACCTGCAATATCTCTAAGGGTTTTAGATGCTAACGATAACTTTAAAAGCATTAAATTTTTAGCGTTGTCGCAACTTAAGGTATCAACATCGTTGCTTTTAACTAGCGAGATTTTGCTTTTTAAAAAATTAGATGTAAACACAAATATAAAAGATGCTACTATTAATTCTAATAAATGCTCGTAATTGTTTTCGCCACTAACAATGGCAGCTAACATCAAAAATATACCATTAATTGTGGCAAAAATGCTTGTAACAAATAAACTGCCATATTTGTTAGCTAAGCCTGCTAATACTCCGCCTAAACCGTAAGATAGTATAACATACCCGTTGTTTTCATTGCCGTTTAATAAAACAACAAAACCTACCATCATTCCAATTATAGAACTGTTATATAAATCCATATTTAATGCTATAAATAAAATAGAGTATATAGCTACAATTTTACCTAACCCCAGCCCTAAAAAATTTATAGACATTAATGGGATTAATATTATTATAAAAGATATAAATATAACAGAAAGTTCACCACTAGATAGCCCTTTGTAATGAGTTTTGTTGGCTAGGTATTTTTTAGCTTGCATAAAAAAGAATGTAGTTCCGCCAACCATGGCAGATTCTGATAAGCAAATTAATATATTGTAAAAATCTAAATTACCAGATATGACCATAAAAATAAATGATGATGATATAATGGATAAACAGCCTAACATTACCTGTGGTAAATATTTAATATTTTCTAATAAACATCTAAAAATGGCAATTAAAAATATAGATATTATATACTTCATATTGTTGCCACCGGCAATTAAATACCCAATCAATGCACCTGTAGAAGTTGTTAAAGCAAAACTTTGAGGTACTGCTGCAGAGATAGAAATACCAAATGGTGATATTTCGCCACAAACATTGCCAACAGCTAGTAAAAAGCCTAATAGCATATTAACACTGTGGGTTAGTAAATTTAACTGTATTTTAGCTGGTTTTATGTAGTCTTCTATTTTTTCTACATTATTTAAAGTTGATTTGTTTTTCAATTTAAATGCACCACCATCATTTGTAATAGTAATTAGATTTTTTATTTTGTAATAATTATATTCTTTTTTTACCAAAATTTATGTCAAACATGGCATGCACTCTTTTATATATTTTAATCGAAATATATAAATAAAAACAAAAAATAGTTATTCACTAAATTAAATTGTAGCATTAATAATTTTAAATAAGTATTTGCTAAAATAGTAAAAATTTATGGGAATATATGGCGTAAATAAAAATGTAAGAGTTATATAATTTTTTATTTAAATGCTAGACGATTTTTTGAGGTGGATTAAGGTAACAACGTTAACGCAAATTAATGTAAACTGGTGCATTGGCGTTAAATTTCTTGAGTTATTTTACTTATGTTGAAAAAAACAATAAAATTTATACAAATGTTTGTTGAAAATAATTGGTGGTATGGTATAATGTTATTAACATGAAAAATTTAAATAAAAATAAATAGAAAGGGAGTTGGATATGATGGTTAAATTTGGCAACGGGGGGGGGAAGCACAGTAATTTAAATAACAGTTTTTTTAAACTGATATTTTTAATTGTGTTTTTCAACTTATTTAGCTTTGCTAGTTTTGGTGCAGGTTTTCAAGATAAAGAAAACGGGTTGATATATAATTTTGAGAGAGGTATCTTAACAATTAATAAAGACCCCAGTGTTAGTGATGGTGAAGTGCCTAAAGATGGTAATGATGTACCTAAAAGAGAAATAACTCAGAATGGAGTAAATAGTGTTATTGATAGAGATATATTTGAAAACACTACGTTAAAAGAAGTAAAAATAGAAAAGGGAATAACAAGTATAGGTGTAAGTGCATTTAATGAGTGTAAATCATTAAAAAGTGTAACAATACCAGAAGGTGTAACAAGTATAGGTGTAAGTGCATTTAATAAGTGTAAATCATTAGAAAGTGTAACAATACCAGAAGGTGTAACAAGTATAGGTGTAAGTGCATTTTATAATTGTAGTTCATTAACGAGTATAATAATACCAGAAGGTGTAACAAGTATAAGTAAACATTTATTTAATGGATGTAAATCATTAGAAAGTGTAACAATACCGAATAGTGTAGCAAATATAAGTTATTGTGCATTTATACAATGTAGTAAGTTAAAAAGCATAGTAATACCTAAAAATGTAACAAATATAGGTGAAAAAGCATTTTATAATTGTAAATCATTAACAGAAATAGAAGTTGATGAAGGTAACGAGAATTATAAATCGGTAAATGGTGTATTGTTTAACAAAGATGTAACAGAGTTGATATTGTACCCTATAAGTAAAGCGGGAACAAGTTATATAATACCAGAAGGTGTAACAAGTATAGGTGATTATGCATTTGAAAATTGCAGTAATTTAACAAGTGTAGTAATACCAAGTAGTGTAACAGAGATAGGTAAAAATGCATTTGCTTGGTGCAGTAAGTTAGAAAGTATAACAATACCAAGTAGTGTAAAAAGTATAGGTAATGGTGCATTTGAAGGATCTGCATTAACAACTGTATATTATATAGGTACTGCAAAGATGTGGGAAGCAATAGGCATAGGCGACAATAATGGTACTTTAACTGGCGCTAAAAGAATATGCTATTACAACGGTGAATTAACAATTTATGGCTATCAAGAAATAACGGCAGATGATGTAAATAAAGCAATTGGGCGAAATAGCACGATGGCTCAAAACACTGAGGTAACAAAAGTAGAAATATCAGAAAGTACAACAAGTATAGGTGATTATGCATTTGCTAATTGTAAATCATTAACAAGCATAACAATACCAAATAGTGTAGAAAGTATAGGTAAAAATGCATTTGCTTGGTGCAGTAATTTAACAAGTATAACAATACTAGAAGGTGTAAGATTTATAGATGAAGGTGCATTTCAAAGCTGTACATCATTAACAGAAATAGAAGTTGATGAAGGTAACACGGAGTATAAATCAGAAAATGGTGTATTGCTTAGCAAAGATGGAACACAGTTGATATTGTACCCTATAAATAAAGCGGAAACAAGTTATATAATACCAGAAGGTGTAAAAGAGATAGGTAAAAATGCATTTGCTTGGTGCAGTAAGTTGGAAAGTGTAACAATACCAGATAGTGTAACATTTATAGATGAAGAAGCATTTGCTAATTGTAAATTATTAACAAGTGTAACAATATCAGAAGGTGTAACAAGTATAGGTGATTATGCATTTAATAATTGCAGTAATTTAACAAACATAGTAATACCAAGTAGTGTAACAAGCATAGGTGGTTATGCATTTTGTGCATGTAGTTCATTAACAAACATAGCAATACCAGATAGTGTAGGAACTATAGATAATGGTGCTTTTGAAAGGTGTACGTCTTTAGAAGACATATACTTTGGTAACGGTTCTGCGTTGACAAAAATAAATTGCAATATGTTCGCCGGGTGTAAAGCGCTAAAAACAATAACAATACCTAAAAGTGTAACAACTATAGGTGCTTTGGCATTTCATGACTGTAAAAGTTTGAAAGAAGTGTTATACTACGGAAGTGAAGGCGATTGGGGAAGGATAAATATTGAAGAACAAAATAATTCTTTGGAAAAAGCGCAAGTAATTTACAATGTTAATGTAGAATGTAAGTTGGATGATGATACCGGTAAATTGATAATTAGTGGTACAGGAAAAATAACAATAGCTTGTTTAAATGCTGCAATAAAAGATAGAAGTAAGGTAGAAACAGTAATAATAGAAGATGGTATAACAGGTATAGGTGATAAGGCATTTGAAAATTGCAGTAATTTAACAAGTGTAACAATACCAAGTAGTGTAAAAAGTATAGGTGAAGGTGCATTTAGTGGTTGTAGTTCATTAACAACTGTATATTATTTAGGTACTGAAGATATGTGGGAAGAAATAAACAAAGGTGCAAATAATGGTACTTTAACTGGCGCTAAAAGAATATGCTATTACGACGGTAAATTAACAATTTCTGGCTATCAAGAAATAACGGCAGATGATGTAAATAAAGCAATTAAGCGAACAGACGTTGATAAAGAGGATTATTCAGTAAAAACAGTAATAATAAAAGATGGTATAGGCATAGGTAACAATGCATTTAAAAATTGCAAATCATTAGAAAGTGTAACAATATCAGAAGGTGTAAGATTTATAGATGAAGGTGCATTTGAAGAATGTAGTGTACTAAAAAGTGTAACAATACCAGATAGTGTAACAGAGATAGGTGGAGGTGCATTTTTTTATTGTATAAAATTAACAAGCGTAAATTTGAGCAAACATTTTAAGTTAACAGAGATAAAATATAGTACATTTGAAGGATGTACAGAATTAAACGAAATAACAATGGCAAACAATATAAAAAAAATAGGCAGCGATGCTTTTGCTGGTTGTAAAAAATTGAGTAGCGGTGAGGTGTATTACTATGGCAGTGAAAAAGAATGGGAAGAATTAATGGAAAAAAAAGAAGGTGGAAATAGTTATTTGGAAAGTGCCCAAAAAAAATATAATCGTGGTGTAGTGTACAATTTTGATAGTGATACTGGGGTGTTAACAATTTCTGGTAAAGGGGAAATAACTCAAGATAAAATGAATGAAGATGTTAAAGACAATATAGAAAATATAACACAAGTAATAATAGGGAAAGAAATAACGGGTATAGGCAATAATGCATTTAGTGGTTGTAGCTCATTAACAAGTATAATAATACCAAGTAGTGTAACAAGTATAGGTGATTATGCTTTTGCTGATTGCGAAAGTTTGGTAACAGTAGGGTACTGTGGCAGTAGTAAAGAAAAATGGGAAGAGGAATGGGACAAATTATTAAAGAAAAACACAGGAACTGGAAATGAGAGGTTGAAAAATGTTGATGTAACTTATGTGGAAAGAGTGCAATGGAGTGGTTCTGACGAAGATGAAGAAGATGGTTCTGGTGGTAAAAAAACATTTACTGTGACAAAAATTTGGAATGGTGATGGTTATGGTAAAAAAATTGGGTATAGTAAAGCAAAATATAGAGAAAAGCCGGAGTTAGAAATATATGCAAAAGATGCGGATGATGATGACTTTAAAGAGTTAAAGGAAGGTAAAGATAAAGATTATGAATTAAAACCATTTACATATGCAACAATTGATGGGGATAAGCTTGTTGAATTTAACCAGAATAATACGGTAAAAATAACAAATGAAGGAGCAATGAAAGCAGAAACATGGAAATGTGAGATTGTAATATATAATTATGATAATGATAAAGAGTATAGAGTAGTTGAACAAAAAATGACAAATTATAAAACTTTATACACTGAATAATTAGGTAGATACAAGAAGATAGTTGAAGGCACAATAATTAAAAGCCATATAAAAGTTGTTAGCATTTAACTTTTATATGGCTTTTGTGCTATTGATTATTTTTGTAATTCTTAAGGTATTCTCTAATTTTTTTAATAGCATCGTTGTATAAAGTAGAATTAAACCTTGGGAAGGAATGGAGTAGCCTTTTATTGTGGTTGGTTAATTTGCTTATAAAATATTTATTTTTATCTTTAATTAAATTGTATGTAGAATGTTTATCTATTTGAGATTTTATGTTAGAATTTGAAAGTTTTTCAGTTATGTAATTTTGTAACTCTTTTAATGTGTTGTTGAATTTAGAGAGTGTTATAATGGTAAATAAAAAATCTGTTAATAAAATAACGGCTAAAAATAAAGCTGTATAGGTTAAAAAAGTGTACGAAAATTGGTTTAGTAAACTTACTACAAAAGGGTGAATAAACTTTATAAGTAAAACAGAAAATAAACCAAAAACTAACGCACCGGCTAAACAAATTCTACCTTTAATATGAAATTTCATGTAACTGTAATCCCACCATCTTGCGTGGAATAATACCTCTAATAACCAAGATGTGAAATATTCAAGAATACAAGTTACAACCATTCCGGCAAAAAACAATGCTATAGGGTTTTGTATCTGGCCAATTACTAAAATATCTAATAATGCACCAAAGCCGTAAACTGGGCAATATGGTCCGTATAAAAAACCTCGTTTTACAAAATGTTTTTCTTCTATAGAACATAGAATAGTTTCGTATGCCCAACCTAAAAAACTGTATATAACTAACCAAATAATGTGTTTACTTAATAGCATTTTTACACTCTCCTTGTTTTATGTTAATAAATTTTTTAAATTAGAATATGGGTTTGCCTTGTAAAATGTTTCGTAAATAGAACATAGTTTATCTGCTATGCAAACTATAATACTTTCCTTATGTTTTGGTGGAATAAAAGTTAACGGAAACATATGGCGTTGAATTATATTTTTTTCTATTTTGGTAAGGCCATAATCTTTGTTGGCGTTTTTTAAAGCTATTTTAGGATGTTTGAAACCGTGCCATCTACTGGAGTTATTGTTGTGCCAATCATATAAAAAATAATCGTGTAGAAGGGCGCCTTTTATTAAGCTTTTAATATCGCATTTTATACCTAAAAAATTTATGATTTTTAAACTGTAATAAGCAACAGCAATGCTGTGCCAAAAGCAAGAGGTAGTGCCATGTTGGGTAAAGTTATCTATTTTTTTGAAATTATTAGATTTTATAATTTCGTTTGCGTAATGGTTAAAAATGGTGTGTAAATTTGTGGTTTTCATAATAAGCTACTCCTTAGTTTTTATTATATATTTAGTATACTATAATTAAATATTATTTTCAATTAAAAAATTAAACAAATTTTAATTTTGGAGTGTATGGAACATTATAACAGGTGAAAAACTAAAATATAATAAAATCTACTATTAAAAAATTTTGCCAGAAAAAATATTGTTAATAAAAACTTTTAATAGAGTTTATAGAAAAAGGACTTATTAAATATTGCAATTTAGATATTGCAATTTAGGTTCATTTTTAAGTTGAAATAATAACGAAAATATGTTAAAATAAAACTATAATTATATGTGAGGTGTTGTTATGAAAAAATGTAATTTTTGGAAAGTGTTTGCGATTATTTTTGGTTTGTTTGTATTTGTGTGTGGAATAATAGAGTTTATAAATAGAAAATTATCTAGCAAAAATATAAACTGTGATGAATATGATGCAAATTTAAAGTCTATGAATGATGAGTTAATGGAAGATGACTTTTATGTTGGAAATATAGATATTGATGAAGACGTAGAAGAAGGCAACGAAGAAAATGAAGAAGTAGAAGAATAAAAAAAGGTTTACCCTAAAAATTTTAGATAAACCCGTTTTTTATTTATGTATTAACTAATGTTATTAGTAAAAATATTTTTTTAGTGGTTAGTTAAAACAGCTAAGATATAGCTAGCTGTTTTAACTAAAATTTTATAAATTAAAAATTATAATTAATCTATGTTGTAGTGTTGTTTTATATTATCTATTATGTATTTAAATTGTTGTTTGGCTTGGTTGCACAAATGGCCTTCGTGAAAGATGTCGCCGTAAGTGTAGTAACTATGTGCACGGCAGCTACCGCCACACACGTATTTATATTCACAATCTTTGCATTTTTCAAAATTATCAACAGAAATATTTTTCCATGGGTTTTTATCAGAGTTTATAACTTCTGTTAAGTCGTCTGTTAATATGTTACCCATTTTTAATTTATCGGTGTGTAGCATGCAGCAAGGGTATATAGTTCCATCTGCGCCAATGCTTACCGTGTTTTGACCTGCACCACAGTGGTTATAGGCAACAAGGTTAACGTCACTTATTGTAGAATCGTTTATTACTATATTTGTATTTTTCCTTAAAAAGTCATACATTTTTATATAATCTTCTTCAGTCAATATATAGTCTTTAAACAAGGGGTTAGAATAATCTACAGTTAGAACACTAAACGAAAGTGTTACACCAAGATCTTTAGAAAGCTGCACAAAATTTTCTAAGTAAGGGCTGATTTTTTTATTAAAGGTAGCAATAATGTGTATAGGTATTTTATTTTTTAAATTGTTGATTGTTTCTAAAACTTTAGGCATAATTCCTGGGTCACGAATAAAATGTGTATCTGCGCTATAGCTATCTATAGAAATATTTATTTTATCTATGTAAGGTAAGCATTTTAAATATTTTTCTAATGGCATTGTTCCATTAGATATTATGGATACGTCTTTTGATTTTAGAGTTTCTTTTACATACTTTAATATTTCGCATAAGTCATCCCTTAAAAAAGGTTCTCCACCAGAAAAAACAATATTACTAACGCCAGCATCTGTTAATTTTTTTGCTATATATTTAATTTTATCTGCAGGTAAATTTTTCTTTTCGTTCCTATGTTCTTTAAAAGAATAGCAGCCTACGCAATGTAAGTTACAGTTATCTGTAACATGTATGTAACCGGTTTCAAGTGTAGGTTTGTTAGTAAGAACGTCAAAGTAGCCGTTAGCTTTTAAGGCGTTGAAAAGTATTTGTTCTTTTTCTGTTAAATTATCAAAATCTACATTATTTGCTTCTAAGTTATTTATAAATTTTATACCATCGTCATCTAATCCTATAATAGCTTGGCTTTCAAAGTTACCTATAATAGGTATATTATCCAGATTAAATTTTTTAACTTGTTCATGAAATTTAAAATTTTGTTTTTTTGTTTCCATTTTAAACACCTCATTATTTTAATGTTTTAGAATACGTTACTGGGTATATAAAAAAAATTCCATTATCTACATAACTATATCATATATATAAAATAAATTTTAATCAAGAGTATAAAAAAATTTTTTACTAATTTTTTAAATTGGTGTGTGTATGTAGATTTTTTGAAAAAAATGATGTATAATGGTACTAAGGTTTATAGTAAATTTTATTTATGGTTTTATTTGGTAGAAAGGGAAGAGTGAATGTGTCAAACAAAGTAGCAACTTGTAATTATAAAAATTCAGTTTCTATAAAACATGTTTCTAAATATTTTAATGATTTTTGTGCTTTAAAAGATATTACATTAAATATAAAAAAAGGTTCTATACATGCTTTGCTTGGCGAAAATGGTGCAGGTAAATCAACTTTAATGAATATACTATATGGTTTTTACCGTGCAGATAGTGGTGAAATTTTTATTAATGGTGAAAAGGTAAATATAAAAAATTCAAACACAGCAATAAAATTGGGTATAGGTATGGTGCATCAACATTTTATGTTGGTGCAGCCTTTTACTGTTTTGCAAAATATAATTCTAGGTAAAGAGATAGCAAATAAATTTGGTATACTTAAAATGGAACAAGCTAAAAACCAAATTGAAAAGATATCCCAAAAATATGGATTGTTTGTGGACCTTAATGCTAAAGTAGAAGATATTTCAGTTGGAATGCAACAAAGAGTTGAAATATTAAAAACTTTATATAGAGGGGCAGAAATATTAATATTAGATGAGCCTACGGCTGTTCTTACAGCTAAAGAGGTTGATGATTTAATGTTAACTCTAAAAAGTTTGGCAAACAGTGGAAAAACAATAATAATAATAACGCATAAACTAAAAGAAATAAAAAAAGTAGCAGATTATTGTACCGTTATAAGAAAAGGTGAATATGTTAACACTGTTAATGTTGAAGAGGTTACTGAAGATGAACTGGCAACCATGATGGTTGGTAGGAGTGTTTCGTTGCATATTAAAAAAACTAAAGCAACACCAACAAAAGAAATACTAAACGTAGAAAATATTTTTGTTAAAGATGTAAGAGGTTTAGAAAAAGTTAAAGGAATAACTTTTTCTGTTAAACGAGGGGAAATTTTAGGAATAGCTGGTATAGATGGTAATGGACAAAAAGAATTAGTAGAAGCTATAACAAACTTAACTAAAACTACTTCTGGTTCTATAAAAATTAATGGTAAAGAGATACAAAACACATCGCCAAAAAATGTTATTAAAAATAAAATTAGTACTATACCAGAAGATAGGCATAAAAGAGGTTTGATTTTGGATTTTTCTGTAGCAGAAAATACAGTTTTAATTAATTATGGCAACAAGCCATTTTCTAAACGTGGAATGTTAAGCATTAGGAACATTAATAAATTTGCAGATATGCTAATTAAAAAATTCGATATAAGGCCAGAACATTGCAAAAAAATACCAGTTAGAGCTCTTTCTGGTGGTAACCAGCAAAAGGTAGTTATAGGTAGAGAGGTTAACAATAACCCAGAATTATTAATTGCAGTGCAACCTACTAGGGGGCTAGATGTTGGAGCTATAGAATATGTTCATAGATCTATTGTTAAACAAAGAGATAGTGGACGAGCTGTTTTGTTAATTTCGTTAGAATTAGATGAAATTTTGGATTTATCTGATAGAATAGCTATAATATATGACGGAAAAATAGTAGACATTATAGATGCTAAAGATGCAGATGAAAATAAAATAGGTTTATTGATGGCTGGAGGTAAATAATAGAAATGAAAAAAATTCAATTGTGGTTACAAAAGCCAATAACAGCTATAGTGCTATCTATAATAATAGGTTTTTTAATAGGGGCAGTAATTTTATTGTTAGCGGGTTTTGACCCTTTAGAATGTTACCAGGCTTTAATTGCAGGTATATTTTCTAAACCTAAATATATTTCACAGGTTATTATAAAAAGTACACCGCTTATATTAACTGGGTTAGCTGTAGCGTTTGCTTTTAAAACAGGGTTGTTTAATATTGGGGCAGAAGGGCAGTACATTATAGGAACAATAGTGGCAGTTTTAGTTGGGTACTTACTAAATTTACCACCGGTAGTTCATTTTTTTGTTGTGGTAGTTGTTGCAATGTTAGCAGCTGGTTTATGGGGTGGTGTAATAGGTTTTTTAAAAGCAAAATTTGGAATTAATGAAGTTATAACATCTATTATGTTTAATTGGGTAGCTTTTTACTTAAATAATTATATGGTATCTTTAAGTTGGTTAAAAAAACCTGGTGCAGATTCATCTTTTCCAATAAAAGAATCTGCTTGGGACGTTGTACTTAATACATACAAAACTTCGCCAGAAGGGCAAGAAAAATTAATTTCTTCGCACCCGTTTTTTTCTGAGGTGTTATTAAAAACAGATGTTAACTATGGAATATTAATAGCTATAGTTGTTGCAATTTTAGTTTGGTTTTTATTAAAATATACAAAAAAAGGTTTTGAATTTAGAGCTGTAGGTTTGAACAAAAATGCAGCAGAATTTGTTGGAATGAATATTAATAAAAATATAATGCTTTCTATGTTTATTTCTGGTGCTATTGCTGGTTTAGCAGGTGCTTTGCAAATAACAGGTATAATGCCACATAGAATAGGTTTGTTAGCTGCGCAAGAAGGGTATGGGTTTGATGGAATATCAGTAGCCTTAATTGCGAATGCATCACCTATTGGTTGCATTTTTTCTGGGTTGTTTTTTGGTGCACTTAAATATGGCAGTGGAACAATACAATCTCGTATTGGTGCGCCAAGTGAAATTATTAACATAGTTATAGGTGTTATTATATTTATGATTGCAATGAAATCTATATTTAAAATGATATCTGGTTATTTGGCAAAGCAAGGTAAAATGAAAATGATTAGTGTTGATAGGATAAAAAAGTGAAGGGAAAATAGTGATGTTTGATATAATTTCTCTAATTATAGGGAATTCTTTAATGTTTGCGACACCGTTAATGTTTACTGCACTGGGTGGTGTTATATCTGAAAAATCTGGGGTAGTTAATATTGGGTTAGAAGGAATGATGACTATAGGGGCTTTTGCTGCAGCAGGGGTAACGGCAACAACTAATAACCCATGGTTAGGGTTTATAATTGCTGGTTTAGCAGGTGCGTTACTTTCTTTATTGCATGCTATAGCGTGTGTTTCTTTTAAAGCAGATCAAACTATATCTGGTGTAGCGTTAAATTTTATTGGTTCTGGTATGGCGTTGTTTTTGTGCCGTAAATTTTTTTATGGCGCTACAACAACACCATCGTTAATGAAAAAAATACCTAAACTGTTAGCTCCAGAACAAATAGGTAATAGCAGATTTTTGCTAAATTTAAATATAGATGTGACAGTTTTGGTGGCTTTGATGTTAGCTGTAGCTATGTGGTTTTTATTTTATAAAACCAAAATTGGGTTAAGAATAATAGCAGTGGGTGAACACCCAGCAGCGGCAGATACTTTAGGGGTAAATGTTTACAAAATAAGGTATATGGCAGTTATTTTATCTGGAGTTTTAGCGGGCTTGGGAGGAGCTTCTAAATCTATAGCAATTTCTAATGGATTTTCACCAGTGGTTATTAGTGGTTTAGGGTTTATGGCTCTTGCAGCCGTAATATTTGGTAAATGGACTCCTCAAGGGGCTGTAGGGGCATGTTTGTTGTTTGGTTTTACACAATCATTAGCTATTGTTGTAAATGGCCAAAAAGTGCAAGTTCCTTCGCAAATTATGAATATGTTGCCATACGTTATAACAGTGTTAGTTTTAATGTTATTTGTTGGTAAATCTGTTTCGCCAAGTGCTAGTGGTGTAGTGTACGAAAAAGGAACAAGGTGATTTTTGGTTGTAAATAATTGATTATTGATTTATTTAACCTCTTTTAGTATAATGTAATTAATAGATATCAAGAGGAGGATTTTGTTGTATGAAAAATTATTTAAAAAAAATTAGTTCTGTTATTTTAGCTTTTGCTATGTTAATGCCTGCCTTAAAAATAATAGAACAACAGGCTTTTGCCGGAGATTTTGATACTTCAATGGCAGTTTCGCTTAAAATTAATCAATTGCCAAGTTGGTGTTGGATAACTTCTGGGCAAATGATGTTAAGAACAAAACTGAAAAAAGCAGGTAAATTAGGAGATGATGAGTATATAAACGAGAAATATGGTGAATTATGCATAGAAGAAGTAAATAAATATTACAAAAAAAAGGTAGATCAAGAACAAGAATCTGGTGAAGGAACTTACTGGTGGAATTTAAAAAGTTTAGAAGAATTTGAAGAGCTTTATGAAAATAAGTTCCTTGATAAATACAAAGTTCCTAGCGTTGACCAGCAAACTTCAGATATTAATAAAGAAACTGCATTTTTAGTTTATTTATGTAGTGATAGATTTTATAGACCTAATGCTAACCCAAACAACATGTTGAGTGAAGATAGCTTATTCTCTAATGGTGGAGATGAAGAAATAGGTTTTGTTATAAATAATGTTTTAAAAGCTGTAGGGTTAGATGATGTTTGTTATTTTTATGGTAGTACGAATTTAAATGTTGAGAGTTTTAGAACAACAGTTACAGTTGAAGCTGTAAAAAATGATTCACCTGTTGTAGCTGGTAATAATGGCCATTATAAGGTGCTTTTAGGGATAAGCAATAATAAAGTTTTAGTTCAAGAAACAGGTGGGCAAGATATACAGTATGAGGATAGTACATATTTAAAAGGACAAAATGGGTTATTTTTTATAAGCAAACCTATTACTAAAGATTTTGAACAACCTATTTACAAAATAGAGCTTGATAAAAACCTAGATGATGATAAAGCAAAATACAGCAAAGGTGATATAATAAAATTGGCCGTAAACACCAATAAACAACGTATTAAGTTAGTTAATAAACAAGATAAGTCTGTTGTTGTAGCTACTGCGTTCAGTGGTGCTGAGAGTGATAATTTAGCGTTTGTTCAATATATTGGTTTAGATATAGAAGATGGGTGGAGAGATGAGGGACTATATAGTGTTCGTGTAGAAATGCCTGTATTTGAATTCAAGGTTCCAGAAAATGGAATGATGTTAAAAGAATTTATAGAAAATTATGAAATAGATGAAGATTATTACAATTTAATGTTTAATGGGAATGGTGCAAATGGTAAAGTATATGCTATAGGTGCTGAGCCTGGTGAAACAGTAATTATTCCAGATGGTGATGAGTTAACGTTAAAAGGATTTAAGTTTATTTGCTGGAATACAAAGAAAGATGGAACAGGCATACCGTATAGTCCAGGTGATAAATTTACAGTAACAGAAGATACTACTCTATATGCTATTTGGTCAGATCTTTCGAAGCCACAACACACATTAACATTTGATGCAAATGGTGGAAGTGGTGATGTACCTAGCTCTATAAGTACTGAGGCTGGTATAAAGGTACCTATTTCAGGTGGTAATGGTTTAACGTTAGATGGATTTAATTTTGAGTGCTGGAATACAAAGCAAGATGGAAAAGGAGATACTGTTAAACCAGGTGATACATTTGCAGTAACAGAAGATACTACTCTATATGCTATTTGGTCAGAGCAGCAATACTCTGGTGGCGGAAGTTCTTTTGGTGGCGGAAGCTCTTCTGGTAGTGGAAGCTTTTCTGGTGGTGGAAATTCTTCTGGTAGTGGTGGTTCTACATCTGGTGGTAGCGGTAGTAGTTCAACTAACAATCAACCATCGGTTATTAAAGAAGAATCTGTAGCTGATGTAGTTACTAAAGATGTAATTGCTAAAACAGATTATATTTATCCATCTAATAACAATGCAGTTGTTAACGATGAGCATTTTAAGAAGTTATTAACTAGTACCGATAAAAATGAAAAGTTAATTATAACTACTGGTAAAACTGCTACAAACAATTCTGATGTAGCTACTGTTAAAGTTGAAGATGTTGATGCGGTTTGGACTATTAAGAGTGGAGATGTAACAGAAGATTATAAAAAATATTATGAATGGAAACAGAAGTATGGAGATGAAGTAGAGCAACTAAATAAAAAAATATCAGAAGTAGCTGATGAAAAAGAGAAGGCTATTTTAGAAGAACAAAAAAGAAATTTATTAAATAAAAACGAAAGTAAAAATGTTTACGATTGTAAATTTAATATGGCTTCTTCTGAAATAGCAGCGGCAACCAATTTACCAGATGAAGTGGAAATTGTACTATCTGCAGCAAAAAATACACTTAATAAAGCTGCTTTACCATCTGTAATATCTAAATCAAGTAGTGCAACAATTAGTAGCATACAAGATTTATTGAATAAATCTGTATTAGTTGATTTTTCTAAAAATGGTTTATTCCCGGGCATGACTAGTGTAGATGTAAATTTAAATAAATATAAAAAATCTAGTGGCGAGCCTACTAAATATTTTGCTTTTCAAGTTTACAAACAAAATGGCAATACAATAATAGATGTTATAAAAGGAGAAGATAAACAACCTAAAGTAGTAGAGCTTTCAAAATATGGTTATTTAAGGTTTACATCAAATTGTGGTGCAAGTTATATTCTTGTGCCAGAAGAATATTTGAATGGTATAAGCGGAGCAACAGCGTTGGAAACAGAGTTGCAAAAGTCTATATCTCAGCCAGTAGTTTTGCCAATGAATCCACCGGCAGCAATTAAAGTGCAATAAAAATAATTATTTAAAGATATTTTATGCTTGTTTTGGTAATAATTAACTAAAAATATTTGAAAGATTTTTTTTAAGGAATAATAATAAAAAAAGAGATGATAATAAATCTGAGATATTAATTTGGTATCTCAGATTTATTTTTTTGAGCTCTATATTATTAACAATAGAAGGTATGATTTATTTGTAATAAGTTACCAGTTAATAATAATTTCATAATTATTGTTAAAAAATTTATATTGATATAATTATTTTTTTAAAATTTAAATATATCAATCAAGGAGATGAATTTTACAATGTTGGATAGGTTAGCACTTATATTAGTTATAATAGGCGCTATAAACTGGGGTAGTGTAGGTTTGTTTCAGTTCGATATTGTAGCTTGGGTATTTGGTGGAACAGCGTCTATAATAAGCCGTATAGTATATATATTAGTTGCACTTGGTGGAATATGGTCAATATCTTTATTGTTTAGAGATTCTGAAGTTAACGAGATTATGGATTAAAAATAACACAATAAATTTTTATTCCCCAGTTTTTACTAAAAAACCAATATATATTTAGAGGAATATAATATCTGTTTTTGTAAATAATAAAATATATCTAGACACTTTTATTAAAAATTAATTTCTCATAAAATATATAAAATTAAACCTGAGTAATTATATTTTTATATATTCAGGCAAATAAATTAAACAAGGGGGAAAATCATTAGCAATGAAAGCAACTGGAATTGTAAGAAGAATCGATGATTTAGGAAGAGTTGTTATACCCAAAGAAATTAGACGTACTATGCGTATTAGGGAAGGTGACCCTTTAGAGATATATACCGATAATAACGGAGAAGTAATTTTTAAAAAATATTCTCAAATAGGTGAGCTATCTCTTTTTATAAATCAGTATGCAGAAATATTAAATAAAGCAAGTGGTTATGCTGTAGTTGTGTGCGATAAAGACCATGTAATAGCTGTAGCTGGCATGCCAAAACGCGAGTTGTTAGAACGCAGAGTTTCTACATCTTTAGAAGATATTATGGAATCTAGAACTACCTATTTATATAATAAAAACCAATCTAATTTATTGCAACCTGTAGAAGGGGTAGATAAATACTGTATGGTTGCTGTTCCAATTATATCTGCAGGAGATTTTACTGGCTCTATAATGTTCGTAACTAACGATGTTAACAATTCGCTTTCTGAATCAGATATTAAGTTAATAGAAGTTGCCGCTATATTTTTAGGTAGGCAAATGGAAGAATAACTAAAAACACAGGCACATTGTACATTATAGTGCCTGTGTTTTTATTGTTGCTTAAGCGCAACAATAAACCCCCGGCTATGCCGGGGGAGTGAGAGAGCTTTAGCTTTAAGTAATAAA
>CAKTAG010000010.1 GCA_934527325.1 uncultured Candidatus Soleaferrea sp. | reverse complement strand
TTGGTGGATTAATTATATAAAATGAAAAAAAATATATCTTTAAATAAAAATAAAGATTTTAAATATATTTACAACAGAGGAAAGTCAGTGATATCGCCATTGTTAGTTACCTATGCTATAAAAAATAAGCGCTCTTTAAATAGGTTGGGTATAACTACTAGTAAAAAAATTGGGAACGCCGTAGAGCGAAATAGGGCAAGGCGCATTATTAAGGCTGCCTATAGAAATTTTAACGGCAAAATAGAAGTTGGTTACGATATTGTGTTTGTTGCTAGAGGGCGAACGGTTAAATCTAATAGTAATAAAATTTATAATATTATGAATAAACATTTGAGCGATCTTGGTTTGTTAAAAAATAATTTCTAAATATTTATTTTAGTGTTGTTATTATGAAAAAGATTTTTTTAATTTTGATTAAATTTTACCAGAAAGCAATTTCTGCATATAGGCCATGCTGTTGTAAATTTATACCTACTTGTTCGGCGTATGCTTACCAAGCAATAAACAAATATGGGTGCTTTAAAGGTACTGTGTTAGCTATTAAAAGAATTTTAAAGTGCAATATATTTTTTAAAGGATTCGGTTATGACCCAGTTCCAGATGAATATAATATTAAGTTTGTTAAATTTTTAAATAAGTAATATAGCTTAATAAATGAAACTGTAATTTTATTGATATAAGAATTTTATGTTAGGAGAAATATTTTAAATTATGAACGCTATTATTGGAATAGTTGCTTACCCGTTAGGGTGGATAATGTGGTTTTTGTATTCTTTTATACCAAATTATGGTTTAGTAATAGTTGCTTTTACTTTAATAACAAAAGTTTTGTTATTTCCGTTATCTATAAATCAGCATAAGTCAATAATTTCAAGAACAAGGCTACAACCTCAAATGAATGAATTAAAAGCTAAGTATGGCAAAAATCCTCAAAAATATCAAGAGGAGATGATGGCACTTTATAAAAGAGAAGGAATAAGTCCAACATCTGGTTGTGGTTCACAATTAATTCAGTTTCCTATTTTATTTGGTATATTTGGTGTTGTTTATGCACCACTGAAATATATTTTACATTTGTCAGATGATGTTATTGGAAAAGCAGCAGAGATAACTAATAATTTGTTAAAAATTGGTGATGCATCTAAAGTTGCAAGTAGAACTGAACAGTATAATATAATTACTATGCTTAAAAATAACCCAGATGCTTATAAAAGTTTAGGGCAAGATGTTATAGATAAAATATCTGATCTTAGATTTAATTTTTTAGGTATGGATTTATCTAAAATGCCACATTGGCCACATAGTTTGAATGAAATGGATTGGCTTATTTTAATTCCTATATTGTCTGGAATAACTTCATTACTTGTTTCTATACAGTCAATGAGAAATACGGCATCTACAGCTGTTGATGATGCTTCTAAACAAGCTGCACAATCGATGAAAATTATGATGTTTTTTATGCCTTTGATGTCTATGTATTTTAGCTTTAAATTTCCAGCCGGGGTAGGTTTATATTGGATTTTTTCTAATTTATTTATTGTTGTTCAAAACAAAATTCTTTATACTAAATACAACCCTGCTGAAATAATTGCTAAGGCTAAAGAGGATATGTTGCAAAAAAAAGAACAAGAAAGGTTAGAAAGGATAGAAGCAAAAAAGAATATGACTGAGGGCGAAAATATTATTGATGGCAATGTGTATAAAGGAATGTCACAAAAAGAAATAAACAAAATAAAACTTGCAAATGCCAGAAAAAGAGATGCAGAGAAATATGGAGATTACAATGATTAGATAATATTAAAAATTAATTGAGTTATAAAAATAAATTAATTACATTTATTATTTAAATAAACAATGGGGTGTTGAGTTTTGAAAAAAAAAGAAGTTATAAGCTTGGCAAAAACTATAGAAGAAGCAATAGATAAAGCTTGTAATGAACTTATGGTTAGCAGAGAAGAAGTTTCGGTTGAGATTTTAGAGGTACCAAAAAAAGGTTTTTTGGGTATAGGGCAGGTTGATGCAAAAGTAAAGGTAGTAGCTAATAAAAAAGATATCGATAAATTGGAAATAGCTAAAAATTATTTATGGTCTATTTTAAGTAATATGGGAATGGAAAATTTTGATATCGATGTTGAAGAAAAGAATTCGAAAAAAGTAGTTTTTACACTAAAAGGAGACAATTTAGGAATAGCTATAGGTAAAAGAGGAGATACTTTAAATGCATTACAACAACTTTGTTCTATAGCTGCTAACATGAGTGGTGGAGGTTACTATAATGTTGTAATAGATGTAGGGAATTATAGAAAAGAAAGGGAACAAGCTTTGAAGAATTTAGCTTGTAAAATTTCTAATAGTTGCATTAGAAGTAAAAGGAGTATTACATTAGAGCCGATGAACTCTTATGAACGTAAAATTATTCATGAAGTTGTTCAAGGCATAGATGGTGTAGATTCATATTCAAAAGGTGAAGAGCCATATAGGTACATAGTAGTTTTCCCTGTAGATGTTAATTGTAACAACAAAAAAGTATTTAATAAGAATAATAGTAAAAACTATAAACACACTATGTTGTAATTATTTTATGTAAGGAGGAATATAATTTGGATATTATAAAATTAGCTAGAGATTTCGGTTCGGAATTGCAAAAACAACAAATATATTTAGATATGATGAAAAGCAAAGAGAAAAATGATAAAGATGAGGAATTACAAAAATTAATAGGAGATTTTAATTTAAAACGTATAGCTTTAAATTCAGAAATGAATAAAAATGAAAATGATAAAAATAAAGATAGGATAGAAAACTTAGATAAAGAAGTAAGAGATTTATATCAAAAAATAATGGCTAACCCTAATATGTTAGAATACAATAAAAATAGACAAGCGGTAACTTTATTGTTAAGCGATATAAATCAAATTTTATCAGCAGCTGTTGTTGGTAAAGATCCTCAAACTGTTAATATAGAAAGAAATACTTCTGGTTGTGGTGGTAGTTGTTCTAGTTGCGGTGGTTGCCACTAAAAAAGAGCATAGTGTATAATAAAAATAGGGGCTGTAAGCTAATGCGGTTTTAAAAATCGTATTGCTTACAAGCCCTTATTTATTATTTGAATTACAGATTTAAACTAGATTATTTAGCTATATAAATTTTTAATTTGTTGTTGATTTTTATACTAGATTTAAATTACATAAAATAAAATACATAAAAAATGAAGAAGGCTACCAATTAAAACGAATATGTGAAAAACAGAATGCATATATTTATATTTTTTTCCTATACAATAAAAAATTGCCCCAATTGTATAAATAATACCTCCGCTAAATAAATACAAAATGCCAGGTAATTCCATAGAATTTATAAGTGTTTTAGTTGCTAATATTATACACCAACCCATTATAATATAGCAAGCCATTGAAAATTTTGAAAATTTTTTTAAATCTATTGCTGTGAATACTGTGGCTAACATTGCTAGGCCCCAAACAATTCCAAATAAAATCCAGCTCCAAGCTTTAGAAACTTTTCTTATAGAACAGAACAATATTGGAGTATAGGTTCCAGCAATCAAAAAATAGATAGTGCAATGGTCTAGTATTTGCATAACTGCTTTAGCAAATTTAGAACTAATACCATGGTAAACGCTAGACATAGTATAAAGCAAAATTAATGAAACTCCATATATTGCACTACTAACAATTCCCCAAACATTATGGTGAATTGCCGAAACTATAATACAAAGTATAAGTGCTATTATTCCAAATGCTCCTCCTACAATATGAGAAACCATATTAAAAATTTCTTCGCCATGAGTGTAATTGGGTAAGATTCTATCTTTTAATTTTGTTCTAACCATATAAAGCCCTTGTATAATGAATTTAGGTTATTAAAGGAGCCTATCTCCTGAATTTGATTTATTATAGATAATACAAACTAAGTATATTATATCTTGATGGTTGTTATATGTCAAACAAAAAAATTGAAATTTATGGTAAATATTTTTGGTTAAGTGCGAGAAAACTCTTAAATTGAAATTTTGTTTTTATTTATTTACCTTTTTTGTTTTTTATGGTATACTTTTATTAGGTGTTATAGTAATTAATTATTTTTATTATAAGAATGGATTTTTCTTTTATGTTAGAAACAAAGCGTTTAACTTTTACCAGTTTATTGATCTCTATAGCTTTAATACTTAGCAAATGTAAAATTTCGTTTTTTATTAATGGTGGCTCTATTACTTTATTTAGTATGTTACCTCTTATTACAATATCTTTTGTATATGGCTATAAATGGGGTTTATTTTCTGGTTCAATATTCGGTTTGTTGCATTTTATAACAACTAACACAACCTTTAAAGGTTTTAACCTTGCTACTATATGTTTTTCAATATTTTTAGATTATATTATAGCGTTCTCTTTTATTGGTTGTGCATCTTTTTTTACAATATATAAAATTAATAATTTTAATGTAAAATTATTAATAGCTATTATGATATCATTTTTTTTAAAATTTTTAACACATGTTCTATCTGGTGTTTTAATTTGGAATACAGCTCTACATTCTATTGGGGCAAGCTTAATTTCATCTATTGTATATAACCTTATTTACAATGTTCCAGAAATGCTAATAACCTTAGTAGGCTTTTTACTGCTGAATAAATTACAACCTCAGTTTACAAAAAAATTAATGATTAAACAGTAGATATAACATAAAAAAATATATGATATAACTTTTTTAATGCTAAGTAATGAATATTTTTTATAATTAATTTGTAGTACTTAAAAATTTATACTATAGTTCTTGGAGAGGAACTAAAAAACTACTACATTTATTACACAAGGGATTATTAATAATGAACAAAAAAAAAACTCATACAAAAAAATTAACTAAAAAAGTTAACACAAAAGTACCTGTAAAATCAACAGCTGCTTCTAGAGTAAAAAAAACAAATACTAAAACAAATAAAACTACCAATAATAAACATTTTGTATCTATAATCTCGTTAGGTGTAGCTATTCTTTTATTTTTGTGTATTATTATACCAGGTAAAAATATATGGTGTTTTTTACATAAATTGTTATTTGGTTTATTTAGTAAGGGAGCTTATTTTTTACCACTTATCTTTTTGTATATTTCTTATATTTATGCTACAGGTAAGCTTGTTAATAGCTTTAAAAGTGTTTTAAATAAAAGTATATTCCTTTTTGTTTTAATATGTACTCTTGCACAAATTCTTTTTTCATCAAACATTGAGCCTAAAGAAGGAATTATAAATTTTATTATTACGGCTTTTAATAACGGTGTTGATAAAATTGGCGGTGGTTTATTTTCTGCAATTATAGCTTGGCCATTGTTAAAATTATTAGGTTTTGGTGGTGCAGTTGCTTTAATATCTGTTTCTATATTTATTATTATAATGGTTATATCTAAAACTACACTTATAGATTTATTTAAAGCGGCTTATGTACCAGCAAAAAAAATAGAAAACATATATTCAGAACGTCGTCATACATCCCACAAAACAAATATTGATATACCTTTAGATGATTTACCTGCACATCCAGTTGAATCAAATAAAAACTCATTTTATAATTCAATTGATTTACCAGTTGCAGACCAAAACGAGACATTTAAATTTGTTGAATTAGATAACATTAAAAATACTAATGTGGATTTGCCTAATTCACACCAAAACACTAATGATTCACCTATCACAGATTTAAATATTACTAAAAATGATTTGCCCAAAACAAAAACTGTTAAACAAACAGAAACTACTAGTAAAAATTTATCTGAAGATATTGATAAATTATTTAAAGAAAAAATAAACAAAGATAATGTTGCTAGTTCTGATGTTAAGTTAACTCCAAATGCAACACCTGCAATTGCAACAAACTCTAATAATTTAAAAATTACTTCTAAACAACAAAATATCGATTCATACGTGTTCCCTAGTGTAGATTTATTAAACAATACAGATGAAAAAGAAAACCCTATAAATTTAGATGAGCTTAAAGTTACTGCACAAAAATTAGTTGATACACTAAAAAGTTTTGGAGTTTCGACAAAACTTTTAGATTTTTCTAAGGGACCAACTGTAACAAGATATGAGTTACAACCTTCTGCTGGCGTTAAAATTAGTAAAATAACAGGGCTTGCTGATGATATAGCTTTGAATTTGGCTGCAGCCGGTGTAAGAATAGAAGCACCTATTCCAAATAAAGCGGCTATAGGCATAGAAATTCCGAACCAAACTGTAAGTATTGTAAATATTAAAGAAATTATTAATTCACCTCAATTTAAAAGCAGTACAAGTAACCTTACAGTTGCTTTAGGTCGAGATATTTCTGGCCAAATTGTTATTGCAGATCTTTCAAAGATGCCACATATTTTAATTGCAGGTTCAACTGGGTCGGGAAAATCTGTTTGCATAAATTCTATTATTATAAGTTTGATATTTAAATCGTCACCTGAAAATGTAAAACTTTTAATGATAGACCCAAAAGTAGTAGAATTAAGTGTATATAATAGTATTCCACATTTACTAGTTCCTGTTGTAACAGACCCTAAAAAAGCAGCGGGTTCTTTGAACTGGGCAGTAAACGAGATGTTAAAACGGTATAAAATATTTGCAGAAATGGGTGTAAGAGATTTAAATGGCTACAATAAACTTACTCAAAAAAGAGACGATTTAAATCCGTTGCCACAAATTGTAATTATAATAGATGAACTTGCTGATTTAATGATGGCAGCACCAAATGAAATAGAAGATTCTATATGTAGATTAGCTCAAATGGCTAGAGCTGCAGGAATGTATTTAGTAATTGCAACACAAAGGCCATCTGTTGATGTAATAACAGGTATTATAAAAGCTAATATTCCAAGTAGAATAGCGTTTGCTGTTTCATCTCAAGTAGATTCACGAACTATTATAGATTCGGCTGGAGCTGAGAAATTATTAGGTAGAGGTGATATGCTTTTTTACCCTGTTGGCCATTCAAAACCTATAAGAGTTCAAGGGTGTTTTGTTTCTGATAGAGAAGTAGAAAATGTGGTTGAGTTTATAAAAAGTTCGCATCAAGCAGATTATGATGATGAAATTTCTCAAGAAATTGATAGGCTTGCTGTAGTAGAAAAAAATAAAGGACTTAAAAATTTAACAGCTTCTAATTCTGAAGAAGATGAAATGTTACCCAAAGCTATAGAATGTGCAATAGAAAATGGTGAAATTTCTACTTCTTTCCTTCAAAGAAAATTAAAATTAGGTTATTCGCGAGCAGCTCGTTTAGTTGATGAAATGGAAAGTAAGGGAATTGTAGGGCCTAAAGAGGGAAGTAAAGCACGGCAAACTCTTATATCTAGGCAGCAATGGATTGAGATGAATTTAAATAATTCAGATTAATAAAAATTGTAATTTATTTTATTGATATATAAATTTTTATTTTAGCAAAAATCAGCAGTGTAGGTAAAAGCAATCTTTTATGCCGAAAATTAAATTCAAAATATTAATCTTATAAAAAAGTAGTTAAATTGATTGTTGGCTTTTATAATAATTTAATTGATATGTGTATATATGAGTTAAATTATATTATTATTCTAAACTGTTAGGAAAGTACGGTTAAATGATTATTTTAGGTATAGATCCAGGTTACGCAATAATAGGGTTTGGTGTTATATCTAATTGTAACGGTAAAATTCAGACTTTGGGTTATGGAGCGGTTACTACTGCACCTAATTTAGATATGAATACTAGGCTTTCTATAATATACGATGAACTTACTCAAATTATTTTAAAATATAACCCTTCTTGTATGTCTATTGAAAAATTATATTTTACAACTAACCAAAAAACAGCTTTAGCTGTTGCACAAGCAAGAGGAGTTATTTTACTAGCTGGTAAAAAAAATAACTTAGATATATTTGAATATACTCCATTGCAAGTTAAGCAAGCTGTTGTTGGTTACGGAAAAGCAACAAAAGCACAAGTTATATCTATGACGGCATCTATTTTAAATTTAAAATCAACACCAAAACTAGATGATACTGCAGATGCTTTAGCTATAGCAATATGCCATGCTCATTCATCAACATCACTTTTTACTTTATACAAATAATTTAAAAGTTGTAGATGTTTTTATAAAAATTTTTGCAGTTAATGTTGTAATTTAAAACTTAATAGTAAGTAAAGTAAGTAAAGAGGTTTTTTTATGATATATAGTTTAAAGGGAATTATTGCACACATTGAGCCTAATATTGCTATAATAGAATGTAATAATATAGGTTACAAATGCAATGTTTCAGGTAATACCATGTTGAACCTTAAACTTGGTGAAATTTGTTGTTTGTATACACATATGGTTGTTAAAGAAGATAGTATAAGTTTATTTGGTTTTTACACTAAAGATGAGTTAGAATATTTTAAAATATTGGTTGGAATTTCTGGTATAGGCCCTAAAGCTGCAATATCTATTTTATCACAATTTACACCACAGTCTTTAACAATAGCTGTATCTTCAAACGATTATAAAGCCATAACTAAATGTCAGGGTATTGGGTTAAAAACTGCTCAACGTATAATACTGGAATTAAAAGATAAAATAGATTGTTCAACTATAGACGTTTTTCACTCAGATAGTTCTAAGCAACATTATAATAACCAATCGGCTGTAGCAGAGGCGTTAGCAGCTTTAAAAACGTTAGGTTACAGCGAACAAGATGTTTTAAAAATTATAAGTAAATATGAATCTTCTTTAAATGTAGAAGATATTATAAAAATGGCTTTAAAAGAGCTATAACAGGAGCTAATTTTGATGATAGAAGATTTTGAAAATAGGTTAGTTGAACCAGATTATAACACTTTTGATGTTGATGTTGAAAATTCTTTAAGACCACAAGTTTTTTCACAATATATAGGGCAAAATAAAGTTAAAGAAAATATGAATGTATTTATACAAGCTGCAAAAAAAAGAAATGAAGCATTAGACCATTGCTTATTTTATGGACCTCCAGGGTTAGGTAAAACAACGTTATCTAATATTATTGCCAAAGAAATGGGGGTTAATATTAGAACTACATCTGGACCAGCTATTGAAAAACCAGGTGATTTAGCTGCAATTTTAACTAATTTATCTCCAAATGATATTTTATTTATTGATGAAATTCATAGGTTGCATAGAACAGTAGAAGAAATATTATACCCGGCTATGGAAGATTATTCTTTAGATATAATTATTGGTAAAGGACCTTCTGCGCGTTCAATTAGAATAGATTTACCTAAATTTACATTAATTGGAGCAACAACTAGAGCTGGGCAACTTTCTGCACCATTAAGAGATAGATTTGGAATAATTGAAAAATTAGAATTATATACACCAGATGAATTAGCTAAAATAATATTACAGAGTGCTGCTATACTTAATGTTGAATGTGAATTATCTGGAGCTTTAGAGATAGCACATAGAAGTAGAGGTACACCCAGAATAGCTAACCGAATATTAAAAAGAGTTCGAGATTTTGCGCAAGTAAACTCTAATGGAATAATCAACGAAAAAACTTCATCATCTGCTTTAAGTAGGTTGGGAATAGATAAATTAGGCCTTGATAACACAGATAAAAAAATGTTAGAAGTAATAATAAAAAATTTTGGTGGTGGCCCAGTTGGTTTAGAAACGTTGGCTGCTGCTATAGGTGAAGAATCTATAACTTTAGAAGACGTTTATGAACCATACCTTATGCAAATAGGGTTTTTAAATAGAACTCCGCGAGGACGCTGTGCAACAAATTTGGTTTATGAATATTTAAATATAAAACCTAAAAATTAAGCTAAGTGAAGATTAATTTTTATAACAAATTAGTAACGAAAGGGGTATTTGAAAAATGAAAAAATTATTTGGTACAGACGGAGTAAGAGGTATTGCAAATAAAGAATTGACATGCGAGTTAACTATGAATTTAGGACGAGCAGCTGGAATGATATTAAGTGAGTATTGTAAACATAAACCAGTTTTTATTATTGGTAAAGATACTAGAATATCATCTGATATGCTTGAAAGTTCATTAGTAGCGGGTATATGCAGTGTGGGAGCAGATGTTATTATTTTAGGTGTAGTACCTACTCCGGCAGTAGCATTTTTAGTAAAAAAATATAATGCTGATGCAGGATTTATGATTTCTGCATCACATAACCCTATGGAATATAATGGAATAAAAATATTTAATAATGATGGGTATAAATTACCAGATGAGATAGAAGCCAAGATTGAAAATCTAATGCAATTTAAAAATTTTAATTTAAAATACGGTAGCAATTTAGGTAGAGTAACTATAAAAAACAGTGCAGTTATAGATTATATAGAACATATAAAATCTACTGTTAACGAGTTGGATTTTTCTGGTATAAAAATAGCTGTAGATTGTGCTAATGGTTCTGCGAGTACTACAGCTAAACAACTTTTTAGTTTGTTTAACGTTAACCCTTTTTTTATTAATAATAACCCAGATGGAATAAACATAAATCAAAATTGTGGTTCAACACATATGAAGTGTATTTCTAATTTTGTAAAGGAAAACAATTGTGATATTGGTTTTGCTTTTGATGGTGATGCTGATAGATGTTTGATAGTAGACGAAAATGGGGAAATTTTAGATGGAGATAAAATTATAGCTATACTCTCTAAATATTTAAAAGAGAATAATAAATTAGCTAAAAACACATTTGTAGTAACTGTTATGTCTAATTTAGGTTTATTAAAAATGGCTAAAGAACATGATATAAACGTTGAAAAAACTAAAGTAGGTGACAGATATGTGCTAGAAAAAATGCTAGAATATGGATACTGTATTGGTGGTGAGTCGTCTGGACATATAATATTATCTGAACATTCTACAACAGGGGATGGGCAATTAGTTGCTATTCAGTTTTTAAAAATAATTAAAGAACTAAATGCAAAAGTTTCTGAACTTTCTAAAGTGATGGATATTTTGCCACAAATTTTAATTAATGTTCCTGTTTCTAATTTAGAAAAATATAGAATAGCAAATAACCCTTACATTATAGAGCAAGTAAGTTTGTTAGAAAAAGAACTTGGAGAAAATGGTAGAATTTTATTAAGACCATCTGGTACAGAGCCTTTAATAAGGGTAATGGTAGAAGGTACAAATAATGTTCATATAAACAAAATTGCTAACCAACTTTCAACTATTGTTAAAGAAAGGTTTGGAATTTAAATGAGGATATCTAACCAATGGAGTGATTACGAATTAATTGATACTTCATGTGGAGAAAAATTAGAACGCTGGGGAAACATAATTTTAATTAGGCCAGACCCACAAATAATTTGGTCAACTTTAAAAACAAATAAATGTTGGAACAACTATAATGCCAGGTATATAAGGTCTTCTTCTGGTGGTGGGCACTGGGATGTTAAAAAAAATTTCCCAGAAAAATGGGTTATAAATTATAAAGATTTAAGTTTTATAATTAAACCAACAGGCTTTAAACATACTGGTTTGTTTCCAGAGCAAGCTACTAATTGGGATTACATATATAATAAAATAAAGAAATCACCAAAACAAATAAGCGTATTAAATTTGTTTGCTTACACAGGTGGAGCAACATTATTTGCAGCTAAAGCTGGAGCTAAGGTTTGTCATGTGGATTCATCTAAAGGTATGGTTAGTTGGGCTAAAGAAAATGCTGCTTTATGTAATTTAAGTTCAAAACCAATACGGTGGATTGTTGATGATTGCATTAAATTTATAAATAGAGAATATAAACGCAATAATAGATATGATGCTATTATTTTAGATCCGCCATCTTACGGTAGAGGGCCGAATGGTGAAATTTGGAAACTAGAAGAAAATATCTATGAATTATTGTTAATGTGTACAAAAATATTGTTGTTCAATCCTAGTTTCTTGATATTGAATTCGTATTCAGCAGGTTTATCTAGTAGCGTTATGTGTTACTTAATTAAAACTGTGTTGTTACAGCGTTTTGGTAAATCTATTATAAATAATGTTAATATTATAGCAGAAGAAATAGGTCTTAATGTTAGCGCAAATAATTTTAATTTTCCTTGTGGTAATACAGTAATTGTAGAATTTTATACTAATTAATTTTAAAAATTTTATGTTGACTTTTTTGTAAAAAATAATATAATTATGATAGTGAATATATATTGGTGTATAATTAATTTTTTTATGCCGATTATTATTTATTTTGATTTGTGGTTAAGCAAATTAATTTTTGTGTTTAATTGGTGTTTGGTGTAAAGTGGGTAAAGTTAAAAAATGCTTAACCTATGATTTTATATTTTTTGAAGATAGGGGAGATTTTGTTTGGGAAAAAGTAAAAAATCGACATTTTTTGTAGTGTTTACATTGTTAATTGCTTTTGCTTATTTAACATTTTTTGGTTTGAGTTCGCAATATGGAGACATTACTCGTGTTTATATAAAGGGAGCAGATAGTATAAGGTGGGGGATAGACATTAGAGGAGGGGTAGATGTTACATTTACACCACCTAAAAATGTTAAAGCAACACCACAACAAATGTTAGCAGCAGAAACGGTTATTAGGCAAAGGTTAGTTGCACAAAATATAACAGATTCTGAGGTTTATGCAGATACTGATAAAAATAGGATTATAGTAAGGTTCCCTTGGAAAGAAAATGAAAAAGATTTTAAACCTGAAAATGCTGTTAAAGAATTAGGAGAAACGGCTTTGCTTACTTTTAGAGAAGGTAACGAAATAGATGACCAAGGTAAACCTAAAGGTGTTACAAAAAGTAATATAATATTAGAGGGTAAAGATATAAAAGAAGCTAAAGATGTTTTAACTCAAACAGAAACGGGTGAAGTAAAGTCTGTAGTTTCTTTAAAACTTAATAAAAGTGGAACTCAAAAATTTGCAGAGGCTACTACAAAATTAGCTGGTAATGGGTACATTTCTATTTGGATGGATGATGAAATGGTAAGTAGCCCAATGGTTAATTCGCCTATATTAGAAGGCGAAGCTTCTATAACAGGGCAGTTTACACCTAAGAGTGCAAAAAAATTAGCTAACCAAATAAATTCAGGTTCTTTGCCATTTAAATTACAAACAGAAAATTTTAATACAATTAGCCCTATTTTAGGTTTAGGTGCGCGTGATGCAATGATTATGGCTGGGGGAATAGCGTTTATATGTGTAGCGTTATTTATGGTATTTGTATATAGATTACCAGGTTTAATAGCGGTTATATCGTTAATGGGACAAGTTACAGGTATGGTAGCTTCTATAACTGGTTTTTTTGGCTTTGTGCCAAGCTTTACTTTAACATTACCTGGTATAGCGGGTATAATATTAGCTATTGGAATGGGTGTTGATGCTAATATTATTACGTTTGAAAGAATAAAAGAAGAACTTAAATCTGGTAAAAGTTTAAAAAGTTCAATAGATTTAGGGTATCAACGTGCATTTACATCTATATTAGATGGGAATGTAACAGTTATTATAGTAGCTTCAATTCTTATGGGTGCATTTGGGCCACCTTCTAGCTTTTTTGTTAAAATGTTAAAGCCATTGTTTATTTTCTTTGGAACAGCACCAGCTGGCGCAGTATATTCTTTTGGTTACACACTTTTAGTAGGTGTTGTGTTAAACTTTGTTTTAGGTGTAAATGCATCAAAATTGATGTTAAAATCAATTAGCAAAATTAAATTGTTTAAAAATAATACCCTTTACGGAGGTGTAAAAGATGAATATTAATTTTATAGGAAATAAAAATAAATTTTTTGCATTCTCTATAATATTAACAGTGATAGTAATTATTGCAACATTTGTTAATGGAGTAAAAATGGATATTCAATTTCAGGGAGGTTATATTTTTACATATTCTTATGAAGGAGAAATATATAAAGATAGTTTAGAAAAAGAATTAGCTAAAAAATTGAACCAAGATGTAAGTGTTCAAAAAACTACAGATATAGGTAGTGGAATTAATAAATTAGTTATTTCTTTTGGGGCAAATAAAGCTTTAGATGCGAATGTGAAAAAAAATTTAAAAGAAATATTTGATAATAAATTTTCTGTTAACAAATTAAAGGAAATTCAAGTAAGTAACGTTGATAGTGCAGTTGGAAAAGAGTTTTTTACAAAATGCATGGTGGCTGTTGCAGCAGCAGCGGTATTTATTATAATTTACATTGCTATTAGGTTTAAAAAAATAGGTGGGTTATCGGCTGGAGTTATGGCTGTTATTGCACTTATTCATGATGTTACTATGATTTATGGAACTTTTGTTATTTTAAAAATGCCACTTAGTGATAGTTTTATTGCAGGGTGTTTGATGATATTGGGTTATTCCATAAACGATACTATAATTATATATGACAGAATAAGAGAAAATAAAAAAATATATGGTTCAAAAATGTCAATTGGAGATTTGGTAAATAAAAGTATTAATCAATCTTTTAATAGAACAATAAATACTACATTTACAACGGTTATGTCTAGTGCAATTGTTTTAGTTGTAGCTTTAATTTATGGAGTTAGCAGTATAGTTCCATTTATTTTACCATTAATGGTAGGAATGATAACTGGTGCTTATTCTACCATATGTATTGCAGGCCCATTATGGGTAGTTTGGCAAAACAAAAAAAGAAATAAAAGGTTGGCAAAAATTGAACAATAAAATTTTGTAACTGTTAAAATTTATTTTAGATAAAAATGGTAATTGCTAGTATATTTATTTAATATATAGAGTTAATATGTTTAAAAAAATTAAGCACAACCATTATTTAGCTGGTTGTGCTTAATTTTTAAAGTAAGAGGTGATTAGTGTGAATGTAAAAGTTTATAAATCTGTTTTAAATGGAACAATAGAAATACCAAGTTCTAAAAGTCAACTTCATAGAGCTATTATTTGTGCGGGACTTTCTTTTGGAATGGTTAGTTATATAAAAAATGTGAATATATGTGAAGATATTAAGGCAACTATTAATGCAATTATTGCACTAGGGGCAAGTGTGCATTCTTACATAGATGAAGATACTAAAAAAGAATGTTTAAGAATAAAGGGAATAAGTTATAGAAATATAGATAGAGTGGTTATTGATTGTCAGAATTCGGCAACAACATTTAGGTTATTTTTGTCTATAGTTGCAGTGTTAGGTATAGAAACTAAATTTGTTCTTTCTAAAAGGTTGATGGAAAGACCTTTTAAACATTTAACTAGTGAATTAGTTAGGCATGGAATAGAATATGAAGAAAATAAGGAAGAATGTTATATCATATCTAAAGGTAAAGTTTGGTGTGAAGATTTCTTTATTAGTGGAGATATAAGCTCGCAGTACATAAGCAGTTTATTAATATCTTTACCTATAATTAGAAGGTCAAGTGAAAATTCAGTTAAAATTTATGTTACTTCTAAGTTAGAATCATCTTATTACGTTGACTTAACTATAGATGTTTTATCGAAATTTGGAGTAACGATAGAAAAAAGTAAACATGGGTATATAGTACCAATAAATCAAAAATTTAGTGCTACTAATGTGATTTTAGAGGGTGATTATTCTTTAGGAGCTAATTTTTTAGTTGCAAAAAATATTAATTCACCTAATTTAATTATAAAAAATCTTGATGCAAATTCATTGCAGGGAGATGCATTAATTTTAAAAATATTAAACCAACTTGAAAATGAGCATAAAATTTTAATAGATGGTAGTAATTGTTTAGATATAGTTCCTATATTAGTTGTTTTAGGATGTTATACTAATGCAGAATTTAAGTTTGTTAATGTAGGTAGGCTTAAGTTTAAAGAATCAAATAGATTACAAGCTATTTGTGAATCTGTTAATAAAATGGGTGGAAATATTTGTTTTACAGAAAATGAAATAGTTGTTAAAGGTACAGAAAAATTAAAAGGTGGGGTTATTTTAAGTGGATATACAGATCATAGGATAATCATGGCTTTAGCAATAGCTGGTATAAATTGTGAAGAACCGATTACTATATCGGGTGCAGAATATGTAAATAAATCTTTCCCTGAATTTTGGAATGAGCTGAAAAGGTTAGGTGCCCAAATTACAATAGAAGAGTAAGTTAGTGTTGATGACAGTTTATTTATTGCAAATTTTATAACAAAAAGCCGCCACTAAGTGATTATATCATTATTGCGCTTAGTGGTGACTTTTATTATTGTAGGGATTAATTATATTCATAGTAGGTTGTGCTATGAAAAGAATAATTTGTAACGAGAAGTAAAATTCGTAAATAAAAAAATACTCCATTATAGTAGAAGTGGTTTGTTAATTACACAACTAGAATTAATGAAGAAAAATTTTATTTATTGAAAGGCGAAAAACTGTATAAACAGTTTAATATAAAACAAAAATAATATAACCAATTATATAATTGAAAAATGTAAGAAAAACATTTAATTTTAATAGAAGAAAATTTATTTGTTAATCTATGTTTATGGCTCCTAAATATTTGTAACCTATAGAGTTGATATAATAATTTTTGATATAATTTTTAATTAAAGATGAACTAGAATAATAAAACAATGGAATTATTGGCATATCATCTTCTAAAATATTAATAGAATGTAATATTAAGTTTTCTTTTTCTTCGTTTTTAGAAAATAAAATTTTATCTAAAATTTTATTATATATATTATTTTTGTACCCAGTGTAACTTTCATTGTTAGGTTTAAATATTTGTAAAAATGATATAGGGTCAAAGTATTCATACATATGAGAATTTTTAGCTAATCCATTATATGTTAAATTTTTTCGTTTATTGGCGAATGTAGACCATTCTTGGCCGGTTAATTTAATGTTTATATTAAGGTTTTTTTTAAGCATTTCTTGTATAGCTTCTGCAATAATTTTGTTGTTGTTTTCAGAATTGTAAAGGATTTCAATTTCAGGAAATGGATTTTTACTATTATATCCAGCATCTAGCAATAATTTTTTTGCCTCATTTAAATTATACAGATTTTTATTGTGGTTTTTATTTATAGATTTTAAAAAGTTTATATGTATATATTCATTTGCAGGAATCTCATTAGACCTTCTAATTTTTTTTGTTATAACTTTTCTATCAATAGCTTTAGATATAGCTTGCCTTACTTTTTTATCTTTTAAACAATCTGTAGTTAAGTTAAAGCTGTAAAAATAAATACCATAATAAGGTACAGAAATAAATTCATTACTGCGTTTAAGTTTATTGTATTCATTAAATGGAACATTATCTATAATATCTGTATTATTAGAGACATAGTCTATATAAGCAGTATCTGTATTATTAATAAACTTAACAAGTACTTTGTTAATATTGGTTTTACTATTGTTGTAGTAAAATTTGTTGTTTGTAATAGATATATTATTGTTAGAATAACTGCTTAAATAAAAAGGGCCATTTGAAATTGCTGTAGATGGATTTTTTGCCCATAGACCTTCGTTGTCTACAATATCTTCTCTAACAGGCATAAATGGAGTTAAAGCTAGTAAACTACATAAATAATCTATAGGGTACTCGAGTTCTAATTTTAACCTGCAATTATCTATAGCTTTTATTCCTAAAAAAGAAGAACACATTTGATTTTGAATAATTTTTTTAGCATTTTTTATAGGTAAAAATAAGTTTTTTCTTGGTGATGGAGTATTGCTATTTAAAACTCTTTTCCAAGCGAACTCAAAATCTTTTGGTAAAACTTTTTTTCCATCAGACCAATATGCATTGTTGCGAAAGGTAAAAATATATTCTTTGCCATTATTAGAACATGTGTAAGACTTTGCAATACCTGGTACTACAATATCTTTTTCAATAACTCTAAATAGGCCTTCAAAAGTGTTGTTTATAATATCTGTTCCGTCAGTAGGTCCACATAAACCGGGATCTAAACAAATAGGTTTATTTGGCATAACCCATACAATATTTTTATTTTTAATCCGTGATATAATGTTTTTGGAATGGTTAGTACAACTGGTAAAAAAAGTGAGTATAGTTAAAAATAAAATTATGTATTTTTTTAGTAAATTTATTTTTTAATCACCTCATTTGAGTATTATAATATAAACTTATGGTTTTTTGCTAAAATAAGTAGTAAAAACCATAAGTTTATAAATTTAAATTATTCTATTAAACTATTTAATAAATTAATTAGGGTTAGGAGCATTTACAGGACAAACAGAAGCACAAGCAGAACATTCTATGCAAATGTTTTCGTCAATAATATATTTAGAATCTCCTTCAGAAATAGCAGAAACTGGACATACAGGTTTGCATGCACCACAAGATATGCAATCATCGTTTATGCAATATGCCATTATTCGATACACCTCCAATTTATAATGTTAAGTAAATATTATAATTATTAACTTAAAAAGAACACTTATTCTAAAATATAATTTAAATTTATTTGAATCATATTTTAGCAAATTGTATTTTCAATAATATTGTACCATAATAAAAAAAAAAATCAACTATTTATTCATATAAAAATGCAAGTTGCTTATATCTATAAATTGTAGTGTAAAATAAAAATTTTTATTTTACAATTAAATCAAGCTTGGTTGCTTGTTAATTTTACCATTAAAAACTTGACTTTTTTTATTTGATAATATAAACTTAACCTATATTGAATTATTAAAGGTTGTGTATAAGTATAAAAAATAAATCTAATAGAATAGTTTTTATTGATGAGATAAGGGGTTTTTGTATTATATTAATGGTATTGTACCATTATGCGTATAATGTATTTCAAATTTATGGAATTGAATTTTTAAATAGTGCTTTTTTATCTTTTTTAAGAGATTTTTTTGCAGGCATATTTATATTGATATCAGGGATTAGTTGTAATTTTAGTAAAAATAATTTTGTTAGAGGGTTAAAGTGTTTTGGTTTAGGTTTATTAATAACTTTATTTACACATGTTTTTATTAGTGAACAGATTATTATTTTTGGTATTTTACACATGTTGGGTTTGGCAATGATTGTTTATAGTTTGGTTAACCGGTATTTAAATAGGCTAAACAAAAAAATGTTAATGGTTTTATTTTTTGTTTTGTTTATTATTACGGGCAATGTAGTTAATGGGTACATAGGAATATTTACATTAATTTTTTTCTATATTCCAGATGTATTGTATAGTTGTAAATTTTTGTTTCCATTAGGTATAGTTTCTAATAATTTTTACTCTGCAGATTATTTCCCTATGTTGCCATGGCTGTTTTTATTTTTATTTGGGGCGGTTTTGGGTTCTTTAAGGGATGTAGGTAAATTCCCGAAATTCATGTATAAACGTAGGTGCAAAGCGTTTGCTTTTATAGGAAGAATAACTATATGGATATATTTGGGGCATCAGCCTATTTTTTATTTGTTTTTATATATTTTCAAAAAATTTAATTTATTTGTTTAGTTTATTTAAAATTATTGTATATAACTTCAATGGCATTATCTTTAATAATAAGTTTAAAATGTTCGTCAATTAATGATTGAAAGATAGGACCTTTTATTTTTTGTTGTGCAAATTCTTCTAGCAGTGTTATAATTTCATTATCTTCTGGGCTTATTACAGAGATAGTTAAAAAGTATTTTTTTGATTTTTTGTTTGTATATAATGAGCTTTTAAAAATTTTATATCCATGCTTTTCAAAAAGTAAAGTAGATGATATTATTAAGTCTTCGATATTTGAATATTCAAAAGAGTATTTTTTAAATATAGATTTTTTTAATTGAGAATGATTTTTATAATTTTTTATAGAAGAAAAATATATTATACAACCATTTTCTTTATAAGGTAGAACTTCTATTAATAGTGTTTTGCCAACATAGTTAAACCCAGTTATATTTTTAGCTTGAGTTAATATTTGTTTTATTACATTTTTGGTATTGTTGGAATAGTAATTAATTTCATTAAATGTTATATTTAATTTTTGTAAATCTTGTTGAGATAATATAACTTTCAATTTATGTTGATTTTTTATAAAGTTAAAAACAATTTAAATCACCCCCTACATGTTTTGGTTATTAATTGTAGTGTTGGTTTAGTAGAAAAGAGGTTAAAGATTTGGCTAAAGGGTTAAAGTTAGATCAATTTAAGGAACCAGCTTTTTCAGCTAATATATTGTGTATTCAGCCAAAAAAAATATATATAAATTCTGTACATGAAAATTTGCAAGAAAAAAAAGATTTTAAATCTGAATTTTTGCCAGGTAAAAAATTTAACAAAGGTGATGTTGTAACATACAAATTAATTGAAGATGTTGCTGATAAATATAATTCAATAAAAGTTTATTCTTATGGTGATTATACGGTAAAAGATATTAAATATTTAATTGATGAAAATGAACATGCAGAATCTTTTATAGTTATTGAAGCAGAGAACGAATTAAGTACAGATTTAGATTTCTTTTACAATGATAATAATTTTACAAATTCATTAATACAGAATAAATCTATTGATGATATAATAAATTTAGCTTACAAGGCTAGTATAATTGACGAAACAGATGGGGAATACCTTTTTAAAAAATTTTTAAAATTGAACGAAGTTTTTTTGAATAATGGTAAAATTTATATAGATGCAATAGATGATCAACCTTATACATCTTCGAAAGAGGCTATTTTATTACATTACCCAAACGCTATTGATTTAGCTGTAAAAGCTATTAAAAATGCTTTTAAAACAGAAAAAATAGATATAATTTTTTATGATGTTGAAAGTTACAATAGAGAAATTAAAATACCTAAAAAATGTGGAGATATAGATATAATAAAAATAAAAGGAAATTACCCAGTAAGGCACAATATAAAAAATAAGTTAAAGTATAACTATTCTATAGGTATACAATCTATGTTGCATTTAGCAAGAGTTTTATTAAATAATGAATATAAACAAACTACTACTTTTATAACTGTTGCAGGTAATGCTGTTAAAAATCCTAAGAATGTAGAAGTTCCTATTGGAACACCAGTAGAGGAAATTATTAATGAATTTTTGCTAAATTGTGAACCTAAACGTATTATATTAGGTCAAGCTATTACTGGTATATCAGTAACAGATGTTGATATTCCAGTATCTGCCACTACGCGTTCTGTGTTGCTCTTTTCTGATTATGTGGTATCAAAAAAAATGGAATGTATAGGGTGTGCAAAATGTGCAGATGTTTGCCCGCAAAATTTATTACCATCTTATAGAAATAAATTTAAAGAAACTGGTGATAAAAATTTTAAAGAATTTTCATCTGAATTCAAATGTATAAAATGTTATTGTTGTACTTATATTTGTCCATCACATATAGATTTAGTAAATTAAAAAAAGGGGAATAGTTATTTAATGCAATTGTTTACAGAGAAAAAGCCGCATATAAAATCTAAAGATACCACAAATATAATAATGGCAGATGTTTTGATTGCTATGATGTTTTTGGTAGTTTTATCTTTTTTATATTTTGGAATAAGGGCGTTAATTATAATATTAACATCGGTGGTTACTTGTTATATTTTAGATGTTATAGCTTTTTCAATAAAAAATAAAATGTTTATTGTTGCAGATATGTCATCTATAGTAACAGGAGTTATAATATCACTTTTAATGCCTGCTAATATTCCATTATATGTTTTAATTACTTGTTGTGTTTTTAGTATATTAATAATTAAACAATGTTTTGGTGGCTTGGGGCAAAATATATTCAACCCTGCTGCGGGTGGGGTTGCTTTTGCAACACTTTGTTGGCCAGATTTAATTTTTACATATCCAATACCAGAGATTGCAGCAAAGTCAGAATCTATAGCTCAAAATGTTTGTTATACTTTAAAATTAGGTGGGCACCCAACAATAACAATTATGGATATGTTATTGGGAAAACAACCAGGGCCGATTGGTACGGTGCATATTTTAGTTATAATTTCTTGTGTAACATGGCTTATAATAAGAAGAGCAGTTTAC
>CAKTAG010000009.1 GCA_934527325.1 uncultured Candidatus Soleaferrea sp. | reverse complement strand
ATATTATACCATGCAATCAATTATTTTCAATAAATTTTTGTATAAATTTTATTGTTTTTTTCAACATAGGTAAAAATAAATTAAAAAAATAAAACATTACCCATATTTATCCACATTTGTATGAGTTAATGTTTTATTTTTCATTATTAAACCAATTTACTTAAAATAACGTTATCTGATTTGTTTCTTGCAATCCATTTAAAACTCCAACTTTTTTCATCATATCTATAACCGTTTTAGAAACTTTTGCCCGTTGAACTACCTCTTCTACAGAAATATATTCTCCTTTTTTTGCACCATCTGCCAAACTTTGAGCCGCTATTGTTCCAATTCCTTTAAGTGATGAAAACGGCAACCTTATTTTACCATCTTCTACTTTGTACTTCAACGCATCAGATTTATATAAATCTATAGGCAAAAATTCACATCCCCGTAAAAACATCTCGTAAATTATTTGCAATACATAATAAAGTTCAGATTCTTTAACATTCCTTTCGTTACCCTTTTTATGTAATTCATTAAACTTAAGCTTTGTTAAATCTATACCCGCTAAAGCAGCATCAACATCAAACTCACCTTGCCTAACAGATAAAAATGCGCTGTAAAATTCTACCGGGTAATAAAGCTTATAATACCCCAACCGTATAGCAGCTATAATGTACGCTGCTGCGTGAGCTTTAGGGAACATATATTTAATTTTTTTACAACTTTCTATGTACCATTCTGGAACATCTTTAGATTGCATTTTTTTTATATATTCATCTGTTAACAAAGTAGGTGCTCTACCCTTTCTAACAATTTCCATAATATCAAATGCATCTTTAGGCTCAAGACCTTTGTAAATAAGGTACGTCATTATACTATCTCTTGTTCCTATAACATCAGATATTGTACATATTCCTTTTTTTATTAAATCCTGTGCATTATTTAACCAAACATCTGTTCCATGAGATAGCCCTGATATTTGTAATAAATCAGAAAAATTTTTAGGGTTAGCTTGCACCAACATTTGCCTTACAAATTTTGTTCCCATTTCTGGTAACCCTAAACTGCCTGTTTCACAATCTACATCTGTTAAATCTACCCCTAAAGGCTTTGTAGATGTAAACATACCTATTACTTTTTCATCATTCATCGGTATATCGCAAACTTTTAAGCCTGTTTCCTCTTCAAGGTATTTATACATTGTAGGCACATCATGCCCTAATATATCTAACTTAAGTATAGTATCATGCAACGAATGGAAATCAAAATGTGTGGTAATAACCCCTGAATCTTTTGAATCTGCTGGATGTTGAATAGGTGTAAAATCATAAACCTCATATTCACTTGGAATAACAACCATTCCACCTGGGTGTTGACCTGTAGTTCTTTTTACACCAGTAAACCCAATAGCTAACCGCAATTCTTGCGCTTTATGCATAACTACATTCTTTTCTTCACAAAATTTTTTAACAAACCCATAAGCAGTTTTTTGCGCCACAGTAGATATTGTTCCCGCTTTAAATACATGCGTTTTACCAAATAATTCTTCTGTATATTTATGTGATTTTATTTGGTATTCACCAGAAAAATTCAAATCAATATCTGGTGCTTTATTGCCATCAAAACCTAAAAATGTTTCAAAAGGAATATCATGCCCATCTTGAAAATATTTTTCTCCGCAGATAGGGCACCATTTATTTGGCAAGTCGTAACCAGAACCCACACTTCCATCTAATATAAATTCACTAAATTTACACTTTGGGCAAACATAATGTGGTGGTAGAGGGTTAACTTCAGAAATTCCAGCCATAGTAGCAACAAAAGAAGAACCTACAGAACCTCTTGAACCAACTAAGTATCCGTCTTCTTCCGATTTTTGTACTAACTTTTGAGCAATTACATATAACACAGAAAATCCATGTTTTATTATTGATTCTAACTCCTTATTTAACCTTTTTTCCACAATATCTGGCAATGGGTCTCCATAAACTTCTTTTGCCTTTTTTAACGTTATTTCTGTTAAAGTTTTATCTGAACCAGGTATAGATGGTGTAAATGTTCCATTAGGAATAGGCAAAACTTCTTCTACCATATTTGCTATTTTATTTGAGTTTTCAACAACTATTTCATACGCTACCTCTTCACCTAAGTAACCAAATTCATGCAACATTTCCTCTGTAGTTTTAAAATATAGCGGTGCTTGGTAATCAAAATCTGTGTACCCCTGCCCAGCCATTAAAACACTTCTATATTCACTATCTTTTTCATGTATAAAATGTACATCTCCTGTAGCAACTACAGGTATGTTAAGCTCTTTGCCTAACTTTACAATCGTTTTATTATAATCTTTTAACTGCTGTTCGCTACTAACTACACCGTTCCTTAGCATAAAATTGTTATTACCCAAAGGTTGAACTTCTAAAAAGTCATAAAACAAAGCTATTTCACAAAGTTCATTCCATTTTTTTTCTTCAACAATAGCTCTATAAAGTTGCCCACTTTCACACCCAGAGCCAACCAATAAACCTTCCCTATATTTTTTAAGCAAACTTTTTGGCATTCTTGGCTTTTTATAAAAATAATCTATATGGCTCATCGAAATAAGCTTATATAGATTTTTTAACCCTATTTTATTTTTTACTAATATAAGCTCATGGTAATATGGTAACTTTTTTATTCTATCTACTTCTAAAACTTCCTCACTATAATGCTCATTACACTCGTCAACATCAGTTGTTCCAACAATCCATTTGTAAATATTAGTTTTAGACTTTAATTCTAAAAAAACTTTCGATAAAATTTTAGCATCATCGCATGCTCTATGGTGGTTAAAACCCCCCAAGCCCAAATAATCAACCACCGTATCTAACTTATGATTTTTTAAATTAGGGAAAATAGCTCTAGAAACAGCAACAGTATCTATATATTTAAAATTTACATCTAAATTAAGCCTTTTAGCTGCTGCAGATATAAACCTCATATCAAATTGTGCATTATGTGCTACCAACACACAACCTTCACAAAATTTAAAAAAGCTTGGCATAGCTTCTACTTCATCTGGTGCATCTTTTACCATTTCGTTAGTTATACCCGTTAATTCTGTTATTTTAACAGGTATTGGTTTTTTAGGGTTAACAAAACTACTGTAATTTTCTACAACTTTACCATCAATTATTTTTACTGCACCAATTTCTGTTATTCGCTCTGAATATGCATTCAAACCTGTTGTTTCCACATCAAAAATTACAAATGCATTTACCTTACTATCATGTTTAAAATATTTAAAAATATTGTTAACTACATATGCCTCTACACCGTAAATAACTTTAAAATCTCCATTACTTTTTTTTATTTTAGCTACAGCATCTGCCGCCTCCGGGTAACTTTGAACTACTCCGTGATCTGTTATTGCAACTGCTTTGTGACCTAGTTTATAGGCATAATTAATCAAATCTTTAGCCGTAGGTATAGCATCCATAGCAGACATATTTGTATGCGCATGCAATTCTATACGTTTTTTGTTTGCACTATCTACTGGGTCTAATTTTTCTATTATGCTTATATCTGCTGGCCTTACAATAATATCTTTATCATATTTATCAAATACTACTTCCCCAGATATTAAAATTGTTGTACCTGGCTGCAACTTACTTATAATACTAGATTTAGATTTATCTACAATAATTTTGGAAATCATAGAATTGGTATAGTCGGTAAAATAAAACGAGTAAATTATTTTTTTTCCATCCCTAGTAACAAAGCTTTGAGTATGGAAAATATCGCCCCAAAAAGTAACTTTTGCACCCTCTGAAGATATTGAATTTATTTCTACTAACGGTTTAGATATTTCTTTACCCATTAAAACTTTAATAGAAGCTACGTTAAATGGCAATAAATTTAAATTAAACTTTGATTCTATTTTTTTTGCCTGTTCTTGTTTTTTTACTTTAGGTTTTAATTCAACAAACGAATTTTTTAAATCATCATCTTCTTTTACAATGTTATTTTCCTCTAGCTTAAACTTTTTATATTCTTCACTTTTTTTATCAATACATAAAATTCCAGAAAATTCTACATCTAAATTAAGTGCAAATTCTTGATATATAATATTTTTTATTTTTTGTATACACCCTGTTTTATTTAAAATATCATATCCACCACAAACTAAACCAATATCTAACTTATTGTTAGCATATTTTATCTTTGCATTATCTAAAAAACCTTTAACTGGTACCCCTTGATTTTTTAAAATGTAAATTATTTCTTTAAAATATTTTTCACCAAATAAATCAGGCGAATATTTAGTTGAAATCTGAAATTTTTTTAAATTCAACTTCTCTTTAAGTACATCTTGAGCATCTGCCAATACTTTTTTTGAAATTACATTAGTATTAGAAAACAACTCTACATTAATTCTAGAAATATTTTTATATATCTTTAAACTCGAAACCTCAAAAAAAGAAAATTGAGAAGATATTTCGTTACTAAGGTATTTACCAAAAATATTCAAAAAACTCAAAATTAAAAATTCTCCTCGTAAATAAAGTAGTTATTATTGCTACACCTGCAATTACATATGCTACACTGTAAATGCTACTACAGATTGCTAACGCCACCCTACCTAATAACCAGTTACCTTAAAGTTTTAACTACAAACTTTAATTTAAACAATTTAATATAGCTTTTATTTATTTTTCATTTTTATTACATTTTGTACTTTTTTTATAATGTCATCTGCTGCCATATTAAATTTAACCTTTAAATCACCTAATCTACCAACCTCACCAAAAACATCTTTTATACCTATACTTTGTAATGGAACAGGGTAATTTTCTATTAACACTTCACTAACCGCTGACCTTAAACCACCTATTATATTATGGTTTTCACATGTAACAACACAACCTGTTTTTTTTACCGACTTTAACAATATATTTTCATCTATAGGTTTAATTGTGTGAATATTTATTATCTCTGCATCTATACCTGCAGCTAGCAGCAACTTTCCCGCTTTTACCGATTCTTCAACCATGATTCCACTTGCTACTATTGTTACATCCTTTCCCTCTTTTAGAATATCACCCTTAAATAAATTAAACCTATAATTACTGTCAAACACTTCCGGAGTTTCTTTTCTAAACATTCTAATATAAACTGGTCCATTATATTCCATGATTTGTGGTAAAGCTTGCTTTAGTTGTATAGAATCTACTGGTTCAAATATAACTAATGTTGGTATACTTCTAAGCACACCAATATCTTCTACACTCATATGCGTACCACCATTAAGCTCTGCCGAAATTCCTGGGTCTGTACCAATAATTTTAACATTTTGTTTTGCATAAGCTATTGAAACTGATATCTGATCACATATTCTTCTTGTTACAAACGGTGTAAAAGATAGTATAACAGGTTTAAACCCATACGAAGATAACCCTGCCGCTATAGATGCCATATTTTGCTCTGCTATACCTACATCTAATGCTCTATTAGGGAACTTTTTTCTTAAACTATATGTTCCGTTTGCCTTTGCTAAATCTGCATCTATTATAATAATATTTTCATCCTTTGTCATCATTTTCTCTAATTCATCACATAACACTTTTCTCATTTCCATTCTTAACCCATCCTCCTTTTTTACACCAATTCTTTTAGTGCAATTTCTAACTGCTCTTTAGTTATTTGCATGTTATGGTTACTTACTCCCTGTTTTTCAACAAACGATATTCCTTTGCCTTTAACTGTATTAAGTATAATCATTGTAGGGCTAGAACCATTACCTTTAACGTTTTTAATAGCGTTATAAATTTCTTCAACGTTATGCCCATCTACACTATATACATTCCATCCAAACGCCTTCCATTTAGCAGCTATGTTGCCTAAACTATTAACTTCATCAACTGTACCATCTATTTGCAACTTATTACTATCTGTAAACGCTATTAAATTATTAAGCTTTTTATTTGCTGCATACATAGCTGCTTCCCAAATTTGCCCCTCTTGAGATTCACCATCACCAATAATAACATATATGTATGCCCCATCTTTTTTTAACTGCGAACCTATAGCAGCACCAACTGCACAAGAAAACCCCTGACCTAATGAACCTGTTGTCATATCAACACCTGGTGTTTTATTCATATCACAATGGCTTGGAAGTTTTGTATTTAACTTATTTAAAGTTCCAAGATCTTCTTTTTTTATATAACCCTTACTTGCAAGTGCTGCATAAACTGCTGGCCCTGCATGACCTTTTGAAACTATTAACCTATCTCTACCCTCTTTATTTGGTTCTAAAGGCTCTATGTTCATAACTCCATAATAAAGTACAGCTAATACATCTACTATAGATAAACACCCACCTATATGCCCTACTCCAAGACTTGCTATACATTCTACAGTTAGCCTTCTTATTTCTTTTGCTTTTTCTAAAATTTTATTTTTATCCATAAAAAACTATCTCCTTACATTATTCTAACTGATATTTTACATTAAATCTTACATAACGTCAACTTAAAATTGGCCTATACACTATAAATAAAAACACCAATTTAACTGTTAATTTTAAACACATACATAATTAATTTCTGCATGTTATATTAAGTTTATTACAACACAAAAAATATTCTTTGTTGCATAAGCGGTTTAGCGTTACAATTAATGTAACACCACATACATTTTGTGGTTCAATATTAAAAGATTGCATTACTTTGCTAAAAGTTGCATTAAAATATGCAACTTTTTTTGTTTTTTTACTATTATAATGGAAGGTGATTTTTATGACATTAAAAGAAAAACTTTTTTGTAAATACTATGCAAAAATTCAAAATCATAAAGAAGCAGCTATAAAAACAGGGTATAACCCTAACATTGCAGATAAAACAGGTATTAACCTATTAGCTAAAAAAAATATACAAACAAATATAAATAAAATAATCAACGAAGATAAAAAAACTAATTTAGCTCAAAAAGCAATAATAGGGTTAGAAAGGTTAGCTTTTGGCTCTATTATAGACCCTATAAAATTACTTTTTTGTGAAACTGTAAAAGATATTGAAAATTTGCCAGAAATGGATTTATTCAACATTTCTGAAATAAAAAAAATTAAAGGTGGCGGATTTGAAATTAAATTTTTTGACAGAATAAAAGCCTTAGAAAAAATTACCGAAATATCCCAATTAATTTGCAACAATTCTAACGCTGCTGATTTTTTTGAAGCTATAAAACAAAGTGCATCTGCGCTACATAGTAGTAACAATTTAGAAAATAGTAATATTACAAGCGCTACTACCGTGGAGGTAGAAAATGAATAAAGTAAGTAATTTTACCCCCAAACAACTACTCACTCTTTCTTGGTGGCACCCTTCATCTAAGTTTTGTAATTACGATGCTATTATTTGTGATGGCGCTATTAGAAGCGGAAAATCTTTTTCTATGTTTTTATCTTTTATATTCTGGGCCTTATTTTGCTTTAACAACCAAACATTCGCTATATGCGGAAAAACAATCTCTTCTGTTTCTAGAAATTTAATTTTACCAATTATTCCATATTTAGATGCATTGGGTTTTAAATGTAATTTTAAATATTCAAAAAATAAATTAACAATACATTACAAAAACAAAGTAAATACTTTTTACATTTTTAGTGGTAAAGATGAAAGTAGTGCTTCATTAATTCAAGGCATAACTTTAGCCGGGGTTTTATTTGATGAAGTAGTTTTAATGCCACAATCTTTTGTAGAACAAGCCTTAGCTAGATGTTCTATAACTGGATCTAAATTTTGGTTCAACTGTAACCCTCAACACCCTTCACATTGGTTTTACAAAAATTGGATCTGTAATTGCAAAAATAAAAATGCATTATACATACATTTTAAAATGTTAGATAACCCATCTTTAACTACCAAAATTATAAACAGATACAAATCAATATATTCAAATTCTTTTTATAAAAGGTTTGTAGAAGGAATTTGGTGCTTACCAGATGGGCTAGTTTACCCCATGTTTAATTTAAAAAAACACTGTGTTACAGAATTACCAAAAACTTTTGAAAAATATTACGTCTCTTGTGATTATGGTACCATAAACCCTACCTCTATGGGATTATGGGGTTTAAATAACAAAAAATGGTTTAGAATAAAAGAATTCTATTACTCTTCTAAAGTTAACGGAACTTTAAAAACCGATGAAGAATATTACCAACAACTTTTAAATCTAACTAAAGGTATTGAAGTAGAAGCTATAATTATAGACCCCTCTGCTGCAAGCTTTACTCAAACTATTTTATCTAACAACAAATTTAAAGTTATTCCCGCCAAAAATAACGTTTTAACTGGTATTGCTAATGTTACTAAAGCTTTAAACTCAAATTTAATTTTTTTTAATAAATCTTGCACCAATTCTTTCAAAGAATTTTCTCTTTACCAATGGGATAAAAATTCTATTAAAGACTGCCCAAAAAAAGAAAACGACCATGCCATGGACGACATTCGCTACTTTGTTAACACAATTATAACTAATAATAGCAATATAAATTTTGGCGCATGCTCTACTTATAGAATAAACAATTTTTAATTATATACCTTTATTTTTTATGTATCTATGTATTATTGATATTACAAATTAGGTTACAAAAAAATTTCATTTTTTTTTCAAAAAACCCTTGACAATGTTTTTTTTATTTGTTATTATGTTACCAGTAAGAAAATATTAGGTGTTTTCCTAGGAGAGGATTTTCTTATTTACAAATTTTTAATTTTTTAATTTTTTAGGAGGATTTTAATAATGAAAAGATTAATTTCATTAGGCGTAGTTTCAACTATGGTTGCTTCAATGTCTGCAGTTTCTTTTGCAGTAGATGCAAATGCAGGTAACGTTAACAAAGCATTTGTATTATGGAATGGTAATACTACACTAGGAAAAACAACAACAGCTTCTGGTAATAGTTCTGGTACTAATGGTTTGTTAACTCTTAAACCTGCAGGTACAGTTATTAACGGTGTAACAATGAATGAAGATGTCTATTTACTAGAAGGTAACAATACAGATTCTGCTGATGTGGTTTTTGGTGCAAGTTCAACAGCATTAGTTGTAAATTCTACAGGTGCATCAAGAGGTAATAATTATAGAGGAGTAACACCTTTAAAATCATCTATTTCTAATTTAAGCTATACAAAAAATTCAACTTTCTCATCTAATGCAATTTCTATTGCTAAAAGCACATGTTCTGTAAATGTTGGTAGTGGGGAATACTCGTATGCTCTTGGTTTTAGAATTAAACTTAACAATAAAAGTAAGTTAGATGCATATGCTATGTACGATTTAACTGTTGCAGGTAAATCTTTCAAACTTGTAGTACATTCTTTTGCGAACGATACTGCTGATACAAGTGCAGCGATGTATGATGTAGATGAAAATGGTGTTAGACCTTATGGCGGTACAGATGCAAAATATGCAAATGGTACAGTTATTTACGCAGCAACGTTAAAAGTTATGAATGAGGATAGCGGCGCTTATGGAATACAAATGAAAAACGGTTTATCTCTTATTATTTCTAAAGTTATGAAAGCAACAGCAGAAGCTGGAAATTTAACATTGAATTATACTGTAGGCAAAGATGCTGCTTTAGCTGATAAATATGCAGAATTAGCAGGAGGTAACCCTCTAGTTTTAGATGTAATTAGTGGTTTTACAAATGAAGCAATAAAATATAATATAGACTTATCTAATACTGAGGTTTTAAAAGCTATTACAGATGCGCAAGTTGATAGATGGGTTGATGGTAAAAAAGTATATGCTTATGTTGTAAATAAAGCTAATTTAGATACAGCAGCAAATGCAAGTGCAACAGATCGTATAATAAATAGTGAACGAATGATTGTTGGTAAAATTGTAGATGGAAAAATAGTATTTGATGTACCAGCAAAATACTTTGATAATACAAAAGAAAAATTAATGGTAACATTAAAAGAGATTGATTTTTCTAATTTAAAAACAGTATCTGAAGATGTAACAAGTGCTGCAAATGAAATTATAGCACCTATAATACCTACTAACGACAGCACAAGCAACATAAACGTAGCTTCTGCAACTCCTATTACTGCTACTCCAGAAGTTGTTTCTGGTTCAGATAAAACATTAAACAACGAACCTGCTGCAACTAATGCAGGCACACAAAACACAGGTGTTGCAAGAGGCATGGTAGCATGTGCATGCGCAGCAATCATGGCAATGGCTGCAGCTGTTGTAACAACTGTTTCTAAAAAATCTTTTAAAAGATTTTAATTTAACCTTAACTTTATTTTAATACTAAAGTTATATTAAAAAGAACTTTGGCTCTCTCCGCCAAAGTTCTTTTTCTATTTTTTAATAATATATTAAAATAAGGAAATAATAGTTAATAATAGTACTACTTTTTTAGGAGATTAAAAAATGTGTAAAAATAATATTATTTCCGATTCTGAATTTTCACCTACTGAGTTACAAAATCAACTAAAAAACAATTTAGAAAAATCTTTAATAAAAAATACAATTTATTTAAGAAAATTATTTTCTAACTCTGCAGATTTTATAACTAAAGAAATTAATTTATGTGGCCATAATATGTTAATTATATATTGTGAAGGCATGGTTAACCTTCAATTGTTAGAACCCTTAATTATTACCCCTTTATATAAATTTGAATCTAAAAACTCTACCCCTAACGACCTTGTAAAATGGATTGAAAATAATATATTTTTAACTACTGGAAAAAATATATTATTCACTTACGATGAAATTTTTACATCTATTATGTCTGGCAGCATAGTAATGCTAATTGATGGTTCTACTACTGCACTCTCTGTAGAAATAACAGATTTTAAATCACGTGCCGTATCAGAATCTTTAAACGAAGTTGATATTAGAAGCTCACGCGAAGCTTTAACTGAAGTAATTAAAACAAATTTAACTATGATTAGGCGAAGAATAAAATCCCCTGCTTTAAAATTCGAAAATTTAACAATTGGCCAAAAAAGTAAAACTACTGTTACACTGGTTTACCTTACAGATGTTGCTAATTGTAAATTAATACAAACTATTAAATATAAACTTTCTAAAATCAAAATTGATATTCTGTTAAATTCAAGTTACTTAATTCCATTTTTAGCAGAATATAAATACTCTATATTCCCCGAAATAGGTTTTAGCGAACGCCCAGATATTATATGTGGTAAAATTTCTGAAGGCAGAGTAGCTATATTAGTAGATAACTGCCCACATGCAATTATTGTTCCTCATTTGTTTGTAGAAAATTTTCAAACAATGGATGACTACACCAATAGGCCTGTATTCGCCTCTTTTATGAGAATGCTAAGGTACCTTGCATTTTTTATTTCAATCTTAGCGCCTGGAATTTATGTTACAATATCTTCATTTCACCCAGAAATGTTCCCACAAACCTTGTTATATAATGTAGCTTCATCACAAGAAATAACGCCTTTCCCTATTATGGTAGAAGCTTTTTTAATTCACCTAGCTTACGAATTAATGAGAGAAGCCGGGTTAAGGCTGCCAAGGCAAGTTGGTAACGCTATAAGTATTGTAGGCGCTTTAATTATAGGTGAATCTGCTGTTTCTTCGCAAATTATTGGCGCACCTATGATTATTATTGTTGCCCTTACTGCTATAACTTCATTTATTATGACGCCTATCTACCAATCTGTTTGTATTTTAAAATTTATATTTATTATTTTAGGCGGTTTAAGCGGCCTTTATGGCATAACATTAGGTCTATGTGTTTTATTAATTAATATGGCCAGTGTTAACTCATTTAAAATTCCTTACACTTCCCCTATATCTCCATTCAACATCAAAGCTATGAGAGATACATTGATTAGGCGTGATTGGAAATATTTATCTAAAAAAAATATGAAAATTCAAAATTTACCTGGCGTAAAAAAATATGTTGAAAAATAAATTTATAAATCTACGAGGTTAATATACAAATGAATTTTAACACAAAACAACAAGTTAATATAAGTGCTTACCAAATTGCATTGGTATTATTAATTTGCCGCTGCCAAAGCTTTATGGTATCTATTAAACTAAGAGAAACTTTAAATGTTAATAATTCAAACATTTTTATATCTATGGTTATTTCGCTATTAGCTGTTTTTGTAATTTATGTACCAGCAATAAAACTGTTAAAAAAATTTAACTATATAAATATTATAGATATTTCCAAAACAGTTTTTCCATTTGCAGGTAATGTGATTTCTATAATCTTTGCTTTATACTTTATTCTAATGGCTATTGCTCATATTGCTAACACTAACTTTTTTACGCTTTCTTATGTTTATATAGATGCATCACCATTTTTAATATTAGGTATAATATTAGTATCTATTTACGCTATTTCTGTTGGTATAGAATCTGTTTTTAGAGTTGGAGCTGTAATTTTCGCCTTATTTTTTATTTTAAACGCTATTGTTTTTATATTACTTACTCCTGCATATAATTTCCATCATTTAGGCCCTTTTGTACTATCTGATGTAACTTCTATAATACAAAACTCATCTACATTAACATTTAGCGCAGAATTAGTTGCCATATTAATATTTACAGAATATTGCAAAGAAAAAACACTTGTCACTTTTTCTTGGGTCCAAATAGTTTTATTCTGTATGGAAGTTTTGTTAATGTTGTGCATTACACTTGTTATGGGTAGGTACACAAACACTAATACCTTCCCTTTATATACAATATCTTCTATGATTGAAGTACCAATATTAGAAAGGTTAGAATCTTTTTACATCGTTTTAGATACTATGCTTTCTTTTGTAAAAACCTCCATATATATTTTTTTAAGCAAGCGGTGCTTACAACATGTAATAGGTAATAAATTTAATATATCCATCATATCTGTTCTTGGTGTTACATGCTTGATTTCAGCAGTTGTTATGACCTCTAATATTAAAATATTAAAACAACTTGTAACATTTTTAAATTCACCAATAGTGATTTCTTTTTTAATCATAGTTATTCCAATTTTGTTATTAATATCCAGTAAAATAAAAAAAATTAGCCACTCAACGGCTCAATAATCTATTATTACCTATATTTTAATATTCTATGTTAAGTAAGGATGAAATTAATTTGTTAAAATTAAACCACCTATATATTAAAATGCGCTTAATAGTAAAAGCTACAATATCATTAATAATTTTTTCTGTTTTACTTACCTCCTGCATTCCTATAGTTGAATTAAACAAACGAGGTCTTGTGCAATCTATTGGAATAGACTATGATAAAAAAATGTTTTCTGTTTCTTTTCAAATTTATAACTCAACTTCTTCTGGCAGTACCGATTCTTCTTCCCAAAGCAACAATAACATAACCGTTACATCTAAAGGTAAAACAATAGCAGATGCTATGGAAAAATCTTGTTTAAAACAAGATAGAAAAATATATTATAAAGTAACAGATGTAATTATATTAGGAGAGTCTATAATAAACAATAAGCAAGTTTTTAAACAAACTATAAATTTTTTAAATAAAACATACATGTCTATACCTAATATTCATGTTGCTATTTGTAATAAAAAAGCCTCTGATATTATTTTTGCAGAAATACAACAAAGCATGAACCCTTCTAACTTTATACAAGATATGTTAAAAAATGCTGAAAAGCAAAGTTATATTCCAAAAACTTACCTTTCAGACATCGTTACCAGCTTAAACGATATTAACACATCTACAGCAATACCAATAATAACTTTAAAAAAAAGTAACGATGAAAAACCCGAAATAAAAATTACTGGCATAAATATTCTTCATAACGGCCGTTCTGTTGGTACTATTTCTGTTAATAAATCTAAATATCTACAATTGTTAAATAATAAAAAACATCAAAACTCATTTAGTTTTTATAGTAAAAAATTAGGCTTATGTGATTTTAGCATTATTAAAAAAAGTGTTAAAATCAGCCCTAGTATAAAAAATAACCTCCCACATTTTAATATAAATTTATATGTAGAAAGTAATTTAATAGAAAATACTAAAGGTCTAGATATTCGCGAATTCAAAGAAAAAACAATAAAAAATATGGAAATACTTCAGAAAAAAACTTTGACCCAAAATATTTCCACATTATTAAATTACCTATTAAAAGATTGCCATGCAGACCTCTTTTACTTTACTGATGATATATATAGAACCAATTATAACTACTGGTCCAAAAATAAAGAAAATTGGGAAAATATTATACCTAAAATTACTTTTTCTTTAAATGTACAAACACATATATACCGGTCTATAATAGAAGAATCTGAAAACTACTAATTATAATTTATTAAAACATTAATCTTTTGCTTTTTGAAAGCTACCTCCCATCACGTCATTAGAATCTAATATTATTACAAACGCCTTTTCATCTACCTCTTTAATTAATTTTTTTACCTTAAAAAGTTCGTTTGCTCTAGCTACACACATAAGCATTTTACCTTCTTGCTTAGAATAAACCTTATCTACATTAACTTCTGTAAGCCCTCTATTCATATTATTTAATAAACTATCTGCTATTTTTTGGTGCTTAGCAGATATTATATAAACTACTTTCATTTGCGTTCCACTTAATAGAACAACATCTATAACTTTTGTGTAAACAAATGTTGCTATTAAACCATACATTGCAGAATCTATTCCATTATTAGGCCCATCACCTAATGTGTAAATATATGAAGAAACACATATTATAATAAAATCAACAATCATCATCAATTTCCCTATGGATAAAAACGGAAATTTCAATTGCAATAATCTACCAATAATATCTGTTCCACCAGTTGTAAAACCTCTAGTAAAAATTAACCCTATACCCAAGCCTAAAAAACATCCTCCAAATATCGTTCCTAAAAGCCTTTGGTTTTCGTATGTTGGTAAATAAGGCATAATATAATCCATTACTAATGACGCACCTAAAATAACTAATGTAGTATTTATTGTAAATTTTTTGCCCAAAAAAATCCATGCCAAAATTAAAATAGGAACATTCATAGAAAAAATAAGTATACCCATTTTTATACCAAAAGAAGACATTATAGCAGCTGATATACCACCTATACCACCTATAGCTATTTCATTCGGCTTTAAAAATCCATAAAAAGCATAAGAAAATATAAAACATCCAATTATTGTTATAAGCACATCTAATATTACTGATTTTACCTTTTTCACATAACCACTCCTTAAAACAAAATATTCAACAATTAAATTGCAAATTATTAATTATATTATAACATATTTATACCTACATTACAAATAAATTATATTTATAATTTAAACCCAAAACTTAATTTTCTATAAATTGTAATAGTATATTAAATTTGTAACATCTTGTTAAAATAATAATAATATAATATTATTCATAATCAAAAAGAATATCACTATGCCAATAACTTACAATGGCAATACTACAATTTATTAACTAAAGATTCTTTCAATCCATCAAATTTTTTAGTATATTTTTATAACCATTGTAAGTTAACAGCCTGTTTAATAGTTCAATTAAAGCTTTAGTAGATAAATATCGCGGTAATTTAAGAGCACTTTTTAATTGTTCCCTTTTATACGAGCTATTTGGAGCACCAATTAATCCATCTTGAAATAAATGTTGTTTTGTAATTTGCATTGTATGTTTTATATCTATATTATTGTTTAAAACATTAGCAGATTTTAAAGCACTTATAATAATATTTTTATTTATGCCTTCAACTCCCAAGGTTCCTTCTTTAGATGGTGTTGATTTTCTTTTTTCTTTCCCTAATATTTCAGGAATATATATATGCGTGATTTCACAGTGGTTTAATATATTGGATAAAAAATTCCTTATTTTAAAACCTGCCACATCAGAATCTGTTAAAATTATAGCTCCGTACTTTTTTGCTAAAGTTTGTAATAATTTAATTTTTTCTTTATCTTTGTATATTTTAAACCCATCTGTGGCAATAATAGTTGCATTAATAAAAGATGATAACTTAATTTTATCATACTTCCCTTCAACAATTATTACTTGGTTAATTTTTAACATAATAGAAAATCTCCTCTTTTTTATATCTATTTATATTATGAATTTTTTATAATAAAGAGTTGGTATAGCAATTCTTCTAATATTATTTCTTTGTTAATAGTTGAAGTTTTAATTTTATAATCGTATTCAATTAGTATGTTAATAATACTTTTTATTTGCAAATAACTGTATTTTGAACTTTCTATAAAAGCTTTATTTATTCTAAAATCTTTGCCTTTGTATTCAAAAATATTAATTATATCTATTGGTCGCTTTTTATTTTGTATGGCTACCTTAGCTCTATATATATCTAAAAAATTCATTGATATTATAGACATTATAACAATCGGCTCTTCTTTGTTGTACAGTAGTTTTTTTAAAATTTCTAACGCTTTTGATTTATTGTTATTATTAATAAAGTTAAGCATATCAAATATTTTTATTTCAATAGAAGGAATAGTCAATAAATCTATATCTTGTAATGTTATTTCTCTTTTACAACAAAAAGATGTCAACTTTTCAATTTCATTAGAAATTTTATCCATATCGTTATTGCAATATATTGCCAATTTTTTTGCATTTGAGCTAGAAATAGTGCAATTATTTTGTTGAGTGTTTAGTTTTATAAAATCAATTATATCTGCTTGTGATGGTAAAGATGCATCTAAAACAGTGCCACTTTTTTTTATAACATCAACTAATTTTTTTATTTTTGAATTTATTACTGTAATATTGATATTTGCTATAATAATATTGCAAAATTCTGGAATATCTGAAAATAAATTAACTAATACTTTTAATTGATTTTCACCTACTTTATCTACTTCCCAATCTTTTACTACTATACACTTAAAATCACAACCTAACGGAATCGATTCACAAATATTTATAAAGTCACTTATATTAACATTTTTACCTTCAAATTTATATACTTCTACACAATTTTTTTCTAATTTAGTTTTATTAATAATTTGATCTAAACATTCTTTTTTTAACCATTGACTACTTCCGGTTATGTAATATATTGGTAACAATTTGCTATTATTAATATTTTTTATTAAATTTAATGTATTCATATATATCACGTAACTTTCAAAATTTTATATATAACATTTATTAATATAGCTCACATTGTTTTTACAATGTGAGCTATATTAATAAATTAAGAAGTAATAACCTTCTATATTTTGTTTATTTAAATTTACGTTTTCTTGCAGCTTCAGATTTTTTTTTGCGTTTTACGGAAGGTTTTTCATAATGTTCCCTTTTACGAACTTCAGCTAAAACGCCAGCCTTAGCACATTGCCTTTTAAACCTTTTTAAAGCGTTGTCTAAAGATTCATTATCTTTCACACGAATTTCTGCCATCTTTATTTATCCCTCCTTCCGAGTTAGCACAATAACCCGTGTTAAGTTAGTTAATTAACTCTCACGGACAAAATCTGCCTACAGAAAATTATACAAAGAAGTTTGTCTTGTGTCAAGGTAATAATTGTAAAAAAAATTCAACTTTACAAAAAAAAATAAAAAAATTTAAAAAAACTACTTGACATTTTTTTTATAAAGTGTAAAATAATAATTAGCACTCTAGTGGTTAGAGTGCTAATTGCAAAAAAAAGCTGATATGGGGTGTGATTTTTGCAACTAGATAATAGAAAAATGAAGATATTGGAACTTATAATAGATACATATATAAAATTTGGAACACCTATTAGTTCTAAAACAATATCTAATTTATTAGAAGATTCTATTTCATCAGCTACTATAAGAAACGAAATGTCTATATTATATGAGTTGGGTTTTTTAGAACAACCACATACTTCATCAGGACGAGTTCCTTCACAATTAGGTTATAGGCTATATATAGATAAAATTATGAAAAGAAAGCCACTATCTGAACAACAAATAAATGAAATTAATTCATTATTTAATGTTAAAAATCCAGATTATTCTGAGTTGATTAAAAATGCCGGTAAATTACTATCACAAATAACTAAATGTATGACGGTTTTATCTTCTATGGTATGTGAAGCATTGGTTATTACTAAGGTTGAAGTAGTAGAAGTAGCTAATAGAACTTTGGCTATAATAATTCTTACATCAAGCGGAGTAATTAAAAGTAAAGTTTGTAAAGTAGATTTTGATTTAAATAAAAATACTTTAGAATTTATATACAAATTTATTAATAATATTTTCGCCAAAAAATCTGTAGAAGAAATTTCTAGAAATTTCATTAATTCTTTAGTATCTAATTTGGTTGGTTACACAATATTTTTTACACCTATTTTATATAACGTTTTTGAAATGTGCGAGGAATTGCACATTTCTAGTTTTTATATTTATGGGCAAACTAATTTATTAGAATATAAAGAATTAAAGGAAATTGCTGTAGATATAATTAAATCTTTAAACAATAACGAAGTAATATCTAACATAATAAATGAATGTATGGAAATTTTAACAGAACCTGGAAGAGCAGAAGTTAAGTTTGGCAGAGAATTAAAAAATGAAGAATTGGCTAAAACAGGAGTTATTATTTGCAGATACGATATAGGTGATATTGGAATAGGAAATATATTAATTGTTGGTCCAGATAGATTAGATTATTCATTATTAGTGCCATGGGTTGAATATTTTGCTAAATTGCTTTCTTTGGCATTATCTGAAGCATTGAAAATTGTATGATGTTAAGATTTTTATAAGAGATTTATTTAGCTGTTTTATTTTTAAATAAACCTCTTATGAAAATCATAACCATATTGATTTTCTTTACAATAACAAGGAAGGAGAGAAAGCATTGAAGAATGACGTAAAAAAGGATAAGATAGATAAGGAGTTAGATAAAGAAAAAGAAAAAGTAAACGAAAGCAAGTTAACGGAAAAAGAGGATGAGGTAAGCGAGTTAGAAAAAATTAACACAAAATACAATGAATTAAACGATAAATATCTAAGATGCTTAGCTGAATATGATAATTTTAGAAAAAGAACATCTAAAGAAAAGGAAAGAATTTTTTCTGATGCAATAGCCTATTCAGTTAAAGGAATTTTTGACATTTTAGATAACTTTCAACGGGCATTAAAATGTGAAACTAAAGATACTGAAATGCAAAAAGGTTTTGAAATGATTTTTAACCAACTTAACGAAATGATTAAAAAACTTGGCATAGAAGAAATACCAACAGAAGGGCTAACTTTTGACCCTAATTTGCATAATGCAGTTATGCATATAGAGGATGAAAAATATGGTTCAAAAGAAATAGTTGAAACATTGCAAAAAGGTTATAAAATAGGTGATACTGTAATTAGATATGCAATGGTGAAAGTTGCTAACTAATTTTTATAATAGTTCAATTTTTTAATTAATCGTTAAAATTGATTTTTTATATATATGAATATAGATTATTTAAATTATGAAATGAGGTTTTGAAAATGGGTAAAATTATAGGTATAGATTTAGGTACAACAAATTCTTGCGTAGCTGTTATGGAAGGCGGAGAAGCTACAGTTATTGCAAATGCAGAGGGTGCTAGAACAACTCCTTCTGTAGTAGCGTTTTCTAAAGATAATGAAAGAATGGTAGGGCAAGTTGCAAAAAGGCAAGCCATTACTAACCCTTCTAAAACTATTAGCTCTATTAAACGCCATATGGGTACAGATTTTAAAGTTGATATAGATGGCAAAAAATATACACCTCAAGAAATTTCTGCAATGATACTTCAAAAATTAAAATCTGATGCAGAAGCATACCTTGGCGAAAAAGTAACAGAGGCAGTTATAACTGTTCCAGCTTATTTTACAGATGCACAACGTCAAGCTACAAAAGACGCTGGTAAAATAGCAGGGTTAGAAGTAAAACGTATAATTAACGAGCCAACAGCAGCAGCTCTAGCATATGGAATAGATAAAGATAACGACCAAAAAGTTATGGTTTATGACCTTGGCGGTGGTACTTTTGATGTTTCTATTATAGAAATGGGCGATGGTGTTCAAGAAGTTTTAGCTACTGCTGGTAATAACAAGCTTGGCGGTGATGATTTTGACGAAAGAGTTATTAAATATTTAGTAGACGAGTTCAAAAAATCTCAAGGAATAGATTTAACTTCTGATAAAATGGCTATGCAAAGACTTAAAGAAGCTGCTGAAAAAGCTAAAATAGAGCTTTCAGGAATGATGCAAGCTAACGTAAATTTACCATTTATAACAGCAGATGCTTTAGGTCCTAAACATTTAGATGTTAACATTACCAGAGCAAAATTTGATGAATTAACATCTGACCTTGTTGAAAAAACTATGGGTCCAGTTCGTCAAGCATTAAAAGATTCTGGTTTACAAGCTTCTGATATACAAAAGGTACTACTTGTAGGTGGTTCAACTAGAATTCCAGCTGTTCAAGAAGCAGTGAAAAAATTTATTGGCAAAGAACCTTTTAAAGGTATTAACCCAGATGAATGTGTTGCTATTGGTGCAGCTATTCAAGGTGGTGTTTTAGGTGGCGAAGTTAAAGGTTTATTGTTACTTGATGTTACCCCGCTTTCACTTGGGTTAGAAACTTTAGGTGGAGTTTTTACTAGAATAATAGATAGAAATACAACCATCCCTACAAAAAAATCTCAAGTATTTTCAACAGCAGCAGATAACCAAACTTCAGTAGAAATTCACGTTTTGCAGGGTGAACGTGAAATGGCCAAAGATAACAAAACGTTAGGATTGTTTAAACTAGATGGTATTCCACCTGCTCCAAGAGGTGTACCACAAATTGAAGTAACTTTTGATATTGATGCAAACGGAATTGTAAATGTTTCGGCTAAAGATTTAGGTACACAAAAAGAACAAAAAATAACAATATCATCTTCTACTAACATGTCTAAAGACGATATTGAAAAAGCTGTTAAAGAAGCTGAGCAATTTTCTGCTGAAGATAAAAAACGTAAAGAAGAGATTGAAGTAAGAAATGGTGCTGACCAAATGGTTTACCAATCTGAAAAAACTTTAGGTGAAGTTGGGGATAAAATTTCTGAGCAAGAGAAAAATGATTTAAAAGCTAAAATAGATGCTCTTAAAGAAGTTTTAAAAGGTACTGATATTGAGGCTATAAAAACCAAACAAGAAGATTTACAAAAAACTTTTTTTGAAGTTTCAACAAAAATGTACCAAGCTGCTCAAGCTGCACAACCAGAACAAGGTGCAGGGGCAGAAAACGCACAAACAAATAATAATTCAGATGACAATGTTGTTGATACAGATTATAAAGATGTATAATAAGTTTATTAATTTTAGCCTACTGCTAGTTGGTGTAGCAGTAGGTAATTTTGTTTATAAAAAAAGAAAGAATGGATGTGTGTATTAATTTGGATAAATCATTATTTTACTACGAGTTACCTAATGAATTTATAGCACAAAAGCCAATTGAACCTCGCGATAATTCAAAACTTTTGGTTACGAATATAACAGAAAAAAAATTCGAGCATAAACATTTTTATAACTTAGTAGATTACCTTAATGCTGGTGACTTGCTAGTTTTAAATAACTCCAAAGTTTTACCGGCAAGGCTTATTGGCAAAAAAAAAGAAACAGGCGCTAACATAGAGTTTTTATTAGTTGAACAGAAAAAACAAGATGTTTGGGAAGTTTTAATTAAGCCAGCAAAAAGGTTAAAAGTAAATAGTGAGGTTGTTTTTGGCAATGGTGAATTAGTTGCTGTAATTACAGATATTTTAGATAATGGCAGTAGATTGGCTAATTTTAAATATACAGGTAATTTTTTTGATGTTATAAATAAACTTGGGCAAATGCCATTACCACATTACATAACTACAAAACTAAATAATAGCGATAGATACCAAACAGTTTATTCTAAAGAATTGGGTTCTATAGCAGCTCCAACAGCAGGGCTTCACTTTACAAAAAACTTATTATCCAAAATAAAAAATAAAGGAGTTAACATAGAATATGTAACTCTACATGTTGGTATAGGTACATTTAGGCCTGTTATGGTAGATGATTTAACAAAGCATGAAATGCATACAGAACATTATTGTTTAACTAAAAATACGGCAGAAGCTATTGTTAAAACCAAAAAAAACGGAGGTAAAGTTATTGCCGTTGGAACTACTACTTGTAGAGTTTTAGAAACTGTAGCCAATATATATGGCGGAATAAAAGAAGCAAGTGGTGTAACTAACATTTTTATTTACCCACCATATAAATTTAAAGTAGTAGATGGTATTGTTACAAATTTTCATTTACCAGAAAGTACATTAATTATGCTTGTAGCAGCATTAGCAGGCAGAGAATTTACATTAAAAGCTTACGAAGAAGCCAAAAAAAATAACTACAGATTTTACAGCTTTGGAGATGCAATGTTTATTACACCATAATTAAACATAAGCTAATTGTAATCAAAACCGCCGGCTAAGCCGGCGGTTTGCTCTGCCCCTACAAGGGGCTTTTACCAGCAGCGCCTGATGGCGCATGAATGGGTCCGCCTTTTGCACCATCCTCCGCCGGTTTGCCGCTTAAGCGGCTTTTTTATTTACCTTTTTTCACTTGCTCACCCGTAAACGGGTCTTTATATTCTTTCAGACTGATCTGATCTGCCATCATATCTTCCTCCAGCTGTCGCCGTATATACTCTGCTATCTTCTTTTCATTTTTTCCCACTGTATCTACATTGTATCCTCGACACCAGAAATGGCGGTTCCCATATTTATATTTCAGATTTGCATGTCTATCGAATATGATCAGCGAACTTTTCCCTTTCAGATATCCCATTATTTCTGACACACTGTATTTCAGCGGTATTCTCACCAGCATATTGTACTGGTCAAGGTAATTTGTAACAAAAGGTTCGATAAAAATTAATTAGATAAAGATTTATTGTATCTCGCTTC
>CAKTAG010000008.1 GCA_934527325.1 uncultured Candidatus Soleaferrea sp. | reverse complement strand
GTAGAAATACAGGTCGGTTTTTGTATTATAAGAGATAAATGAGCGGGCAGGAAAATTGTCTGCCGGACAGAGAGAGAAAGCGGAAAACATTCCGCGCTATGATGATATTCCTTATGGGACAGAATCAAAGTGGCAGAGACTGGATGTATATCGTCCGAAAAAAGTGAACGGCAAGCTTCCGGTGATCTCCTGGCTGGTAAGCAGAAAGATAATGCTGAACAGAGTACAGAAATTACAGAACAGCCGAATGACACAGTAGAAGAACCGGCTGGTGAGAACGGTGAGATTATTGAAAATGAAGACAGCGAAGCTGTTGATACAGAAGCAGATGATGTGGCTGTTCAGGACGAAAAATCTGAACAACAAGCAGTTGTAGACGCGGAAGAAGTATCCGCAGAACAGCTGGTAGAAGAAGCAATTAAAAATGGTGGCATAGGTGAGCATTTTGGAATAAAATTAATGGAAAATGATTACAACGGAAAATATATTATAAAAGCTATAGAAAACCAATTTGTACCTCAAGCCACTGTTAATAAAGCTTTAGAAAAGTTAGGGTTTACTGTTTTTGAAATAGAAGAATTACTAAAAAACTAAATTTGTGTTGTTATTTATAAAAATTATTTTACAGCCAAATTATATTAAAGGTCCTTAAAAAGGGCCTTTTTTTACTTTAATATCTTTTGTACTCATATTGTTAATTTTTGCTATATATATTTTTTATTAACTTAATACTTAGTTATATAAAAATAATGTAGCAGTTATTAAAAACTACTACACTACAAAAATTTAAAATTTGTATTAAGCGGGCAGATTCTCTACCCTGTTTTTTAATAGTGATTACAACACAAATTGCCCACCATACACATCGCTAAAAAATACATAAGCTTATAGCAAAAATTTAAAACTATAAATTTGCATTTTTTACCTATTGCCTTATTAAAAATAAATGTTAAACTATAGCAACTACCAATGGTAACCCTTCAACATATAATTCTTTTATAGATTCACACCCTAAGTTCAAAAAAGCAACCTCTTTAACACTTTTAACGTATTTACATATTAACGCACCTGCACCGCCAACAGCAGTTAAATAAACTGCATTATAACTTTTTATTAAGCTTTCAGCAACTTCACTTCTTACACCTTTGCCAATAGTAGCTATAACACCTAACTTTAACAAATCTGGTAAATATTTATCCATTCTATAAGAAGTTGTTGGCCCACAAGAACCAACAACCATACCTGGTGGAGTTGGTGTAGGACCTGTATAATATATAATTGCACTATCCATATTAATTGGTAATGGTTGATTTTTGCAAATTAACTCATGTATTTTTTTATGCGCCGCATCTCTAGCTGTGTAAACCTTACCTGTTAAAAAAATTTGTTGATTTTTATAAAGTTTTGGAATCACCTTTTTCAGCTCTACACTTTTTATATGTAAACTACTATTCATTATTCTACCAACTTATAAATTTTTTTAATTCTATATTTTTAAATTTATTATTGCTTTTTTTCGTTACATTTTTTAACCTGGTTACTTTCTACATATTTACTTGTAGCAGCTTCAACCATGTTCTTAGTATCTAGAAAATAATTCACAAATTTATTTTGAACTATTTCTATAGCTTCATCTATATTTGCAACTTTATTTATTAATGCACCCATCTGAGCTTGTACTACACCTTTTAAATTAGCAACATCTACTTTGAATTCATCTAATTTATCTGCTGCTATTTTTAAAATGCTATCTGTTTCATCCGACATTCTAGCAATTTTATTTTTAGCCTCTAAAATTATAACATCTGCTTTGTTTTGAGCTTCTACTATAGCTGTTCCTATTTGCATAACAGATTCTTCATATTTTCTACCTTTTATACTTTCATCATTAATTCTAGATGTTAATTCTTTATTTTTTTTAATTTGCTCGTTTAAGTTAACTTCGTTGTTTTCTAACAATTTTTTAAGCTTTAAAATTTCACCTTTTAAAGTTTCTGCTGTTAAATTTAATTCATTAACTATATTTTTATTTTTTTCAACTTCATTATTTTTTTCACTAAGTTCTTTTCTTAACATTTCTATAGCTTGTGTTTGTTCTTGGTTTTTAACAGTTAGCTCTTTATTTGCAGAATGTAAATCTTCTATTTTTTTAGTTAATATATCTTCGTTATTTTTTACTTGCTTATTAGCTTGAGCTATATAATCCATTACACTATTTTTATCAAAACCGCCTACAACCGTTGTTTTAAAAACCACTTGCTTTTCCATAAATTTCAATCTCCTTTTATCAACAAAAAATTTAAACTTAAAATATATTTACATTAACAAAAAACATCTACAATTACAAGTTGACGTTTAAATTTTGTTTTCTAGCTGGCCCAACACCAACCATACTTATTTTACAACCACATAATTGTGATAATATTTTAATATATTCCTTACAAGCATTTGGCAATTCATTAAAAGATTCACAAGATGAGATATTGCCACTAAACCCATTTACTTCTTCATAAATAGGTGTACAACCTACCAAATCCTCTATTACTGGTGGGAACTCTGAGGTAGTTTTACCATTAGCTAATTTATAGCCAACGCATATCTTTAATTTGGGTATTCCTGTCAAAACATCAAATTTATTAATAGCCAAAGATGTTAACCCATTAACCCTTACTGCATGCCGCATTACCACAGCATCAAACCACCCTACACGCCTTGCTCTACCAGTGGTTGTACCAAATTCATTGCCTTTATTCCTTATACTTTCACCTGTTTCATCAAATAACTCTGTAGGGAACGGCCCTTTACCTACCCTTGTAGTATAAGCTTTAGCTACCCCAATTACCTCGTTAATTAAAGTTGGGCCTATACCTGAACCCACACAAGCACCACTAGAAGTTGGGTGCGATGATGTAACAAACGGGTATGTTCCTACATCTATATCTAACAAAGTACCTTGCGCACCTTCAAAAAGCACCTCTTTACCCTCTTTTATGGCATTAAAAATAACTACAGATGTATCTTCTACATATTCCTTAAGCAAATCACCATATAATGTATATTCACGAATAACCTCACCTACATCAATAGGTTGTGCACCGTAAACATTTTTTATAATTTTATTTTTGCTTTCACCTACTAATTTAATTTTCTTTTCTAAAATTTCAGGGTGTATCAAGTCATACATTCTAATTCCAGAACGCTCAGCCTTATCCATGTAACAAGGACCTATACCTTTTTTTGTAGTACCAATATCAGCAACCCCTCTAGATTTTTCATATAACTCATCTAACAAAATATGCCAAGGCATTATTATATGTGCTCTTGGGTCTATTTTTAAATTGCAACAAGAAACATTTTTTAATTTTAAACTATCAATCTCTTGCAATAAAACTTTAGGGTCTATTACAACACCACAACTAATAGCACACAACTTATCTTTATAAAGAATACCTGACGGAATAAGATGCAATTTATATACTTCACCATTTGTTTCTATTGTATGCCCTGCATTATTACCCCCTTGAGATCTAACAACCACATCTGCTTTAGAAGCCAAAATATCTATAATCTTACCTTTACCTTCATCGCCCCATTGCGACCCTACAACTACTTTAACTGCCATTATAAACAACCCTTTCTTTTTACTTTTATTGGTTTAAAAATCTTAACTTAAATATTCTATTGCTTTTTTTATTCTGTTGATTACGTCATTTTTTCCTAATATAGCACAAAGTTCTATAGCTCCGCCTGGTGTAAATTGTTTACCACTTACTGCTACCCTTATTGGCCATAACAAATAACCGTTTTTTACTTCAAGTTTTTTAGCTAAATTTAATAACAGTTCATGCAATCCATCCACTGAATAATCATCTGTTTTTTCAAGCTCTGGCAAAACAATTTTTAAAACTTTTAATGATGTTTCTTCAGTTGTTTTCATTTTTTTATTTACATATAATTCTTTACTATATTCCGGCAACTCATCTATAAAATCTACCTGCTCAGGAATTTGGCTTAAAATTTCTGTTCTAACCTGCAAAACTTTAGCAATTAATTTAGTATCTACATCTTGCCTTTTCACTGATTTTCTAATCCATTCAATAGCTAAGTTATAAAATTCATCTAAGGTAAGGTGCCTTAAATATTCACCATTAATATAGTTTAATTTATCTATATCAAAAATAGAAGGAGATTTAGATATTCCCTCTACATTAAATTCTTTTACCAATTCATTCAAAGAAAATATCTCATTATCATTTTTAGGGCTCCAACCTAACAACGCTATATAATTAATTATAGCCTTTGTTAAATACCCTTTAGCTACTAAATCTTCGTAAGAAGCATCTCCGTTACGCTTAGAAAGCTTTTGTGTTGCATTTTTCATAACTGGGCTACAATGTATATAAACTGGTGGCTGCCACCCAAAAGCCTTATACAATAAATTATATTTTGGTGTAGATGATAAATATTCACTACCCCTAACAACATGCGTTATATTCATTGTATGGTCATCTATAACATTTGCAAAATTATATGTTGGCATTCCATCAGTTTTAATTAATATTTGGTCATCTAGTATTTCATTTTCAACTTCTATATCACCAAAAACTAAATCATGAAAAGATGTTATTCCTTCTGTTGGCATTTTTTGCCTTATAACATATGGGCAACCAGCTTTTAATTTTTCTTCAACCTCTTTAGCTGTTAAATTTCTACAAGCACCATCATATTTTGCACTAATGCCAGCTAATTTTTGCACTGCTTTCAGCTCTTCTAACCTATTTTTATCGCAAAAACAATAATAAGCGTCTCCACTTTCAACTAATTTAAGTGCATAGTTTTTATACATTTGCAACCTTTGACTTTGTATATATGGCCCATATTCTCCACCAACATCTGGGCCTTCATCCCAAACAAGCCCTGTTTGCTTAAGGGTGTTGTAAATAATATCAACCGCACCTTCAACATAACGTTCTCTATCAGTATCTTCTATTCTTAAAATAAATTTTCCATCGTTTGATTTTGCTAGTAGGTAGGCATAAAGCGCTGTTCGCAAATTCCCTACATGCATATACCCTGTTGGGCTAGGCGCAAACCTTGTTCGTACCTCACTGTTACCCACAAAAAACACCTCTTTAACTTGATTTTTTACGTTTCACGTGAAACACATTTATTTTTTATTTGTATATTAATCATTTTCTTCATCATTAGCTATTAAAGCCATAGTTTCCCTAGCAATAACTAATTCTTCGTTTGTAGGTATAACAAAAACTTTAACTTTAGAATTAACCGAAGATATTAACGCTGCTTTACCTGTAACTGCTTTATTATTTTTATATTCATCTATTTCTATCCCTAAAAAAGACATTCTATTGCAAGCTTCTTTTCTAGTATTTACACTGTGTTCACCTATTCCACCAGTAAAAACTATAGCATCTACTCCATTCATAACTGCAGCATAAGCACCTATATATTTTTTTATTTGGTAATTTTGAATATCTAAAGCTAGTTTTGCCCGTTTATTTCCATTATCTATAGCCATGGCTAAATCTCTATAATCACTACCTACACCAGATACCCCTAAATAACCTGATTTTTTATTTAACATCGTATCAATTTCTTTAATTGTAAGCCCATCTTTTTCAGCTATGTAAGGAATAATAGAAGGGTCTATAGACCCGCACCTTGTACCCATCAAAAGGCCATCCATAGGGGTAAAACCCATGCTAGTATCTACACATTTACCTTTATTAACTGCAGAAATAGAGGCGCCATTACCTAAATGGCAAGTAATAATCTTTAATTTATTTATATCCTCACCCATAATTTTTGCGCATTCACCACTAACATATTTATGCGATGTACCATGAAAACCATATTTTCTAACTTTATAATGCTCATAATATTTATATGGCAACCCATACACATGCGCTTTTTTGGGTATGGTATTATGAAAAGCCGTATCAAAAACTGCAACTTGTGGTTTACTTTTACCTAAAACATCAATGCAAGCTTTTATACCAATAATATGCGCTGGGTTATGCAATGGTGCTAAACAAGATATTTCTGCTATACCCGCTAAAACTTCATCTGTAACTATAACAGATTCTCTAAATTTACTAGCACCTTGAACTATTCTATGCCCTACAGCTTCTATATCATCTACAGATTTTATTACTCCATATTTGGGGTCTATAAGCAAATTTATTACCTTATCAAAAGCCTGTTGATGAGTTTTAAAATCTTCGTTATTACTATAACTATTACCATTAAAAGTTTTATGGTTTATAATACCGCCTATTCCTATTTTTTCACAATTACCTTTTGCCAGGCATTTTTCGTTATTCATATCAATAAACTGATATTTTAAAGATGAACTACCTGCATTTATCACTAATACACCCATTTACTAACACTTCCTAAATTTATGTTACTATTTACCTTAACTATTTTATAAATCTATACACAAAGGTTACAGCAACTAGTTTAACTAAAAAATCACCATACCAACTATTTACAAAACCCATATTATTTATTTTTTGTTAATTAAATTTAAACTCTATTTAACCTACCGTTTGCAACAAAAAATACTGATAGTGTTCCTGGGCCAGAATGAGAACCTATTACTGGGCCTAGCATACCAATAACTACATCAATATTAAACCTTGTTTTTATTAAGTCTGCTATAAAATTTGCATCTTCTAAACAATTGCCATGGCTTATTGTTACTACATCATTTGCACCTATATCAATGACTTCTGCCATTTTACTTACCATTGCTCTTAATGCATTTTTTCTACCCCTAGCTTTAGATATTGGCACCAATTTACCACAACTATCACAGCTTAAAATTGGCTTTATACCTATTAAAGAACCTATAATAACTTCTGTTTTAGATATTCTTCCTCCACGTTGTAAATAAATTAAATCATCAACAGTAAATAAATGGCATATTTTATTTTTTCTAGCTTCTATAAAATCTACAACCTCATTAAAGCTTTTACCCTTTGCCTTTTCTTTAACTGCTTGCATCACAAGCAACCCCTGCCCAAGCGCAGCAGATATTGAATCTATTACCACTATTCTTCTATTAGGGTATTCAATAATTAGTTCACCAGCAGCAATTTTACAACTATTATAAGTACCACTTATTTGTGAACTTAGTGCTACATGAATAACATCTAAACCTTTTTCTAAATATTTTTTAAAAAAACTTTTTGCCTGTTCTGGGTTAACTTGAGATGTTGAAGGTGTTACACCCTTTTTCATTAAATCATATACCTCTACCGGGTTTATTGTTTTTTTAACACCATCATACACTTCACCATTGATGTTAACTGTAAGGTTTACTATACCTACACCTATTTTACTTGCTACACCTTCACTTAAATCACTACAATCATCTGTTGTAATCACATATTGCTGCATTGTTATTCGCTCCTTAAAATTAAGTATTACATATTTTGCTAATATTTTATAAAAGGTAAAACTACTCCCTTAAAATAATTCTTTAATTAAACTATGTAAAAATCTATGTTATTTATTTTATTATTTATTTTTTAATTAATAAGTTCAAACTCTATTTAACCTACAACTTGCAACAAAAAATGCTGCCACTGCCCCTGGGCCAGCATGCGAACCCATTACTGGACCTAACATATCAATAATCACATTTTTTATGTTAAACCTTCTTTTTATTAACTCTGCCATAAAATTTGCATCTTCTAAACAATTGCCATGGCTTATTGTTACTACATCATTTTTACTTACATCAATGATTTCTGCCATTTTGCTTACCATTGCTTTTAATGCATTTTTTCTACCCCTAACCTTAGATATTAATGCTAACTTACCACAACTATCACCACTTAAAATAGGTTTTATACCTATTAAAGAACCTATAATAGCTTCTGTTTTAGATATCCTTCCTCCACGTTGTAAATAAATTAAATCATCAACAGTAAATAAATGGCATATTTTATTTTTTCTAGCTTCTATAAAATCTACAACCTCATTAAAGCTTTTACCTTTAGCCTTTTCTTTAGCCGCTTGCATTACAAGCAACCCCTGCCCAAGTGAACCAGATATTGAATCTATTACCACTATTCTTCTATTAGGGTATTCAATAGCTAGTTCACCAGCAGCAATTTTACAACTATTATAAGCACCACTTATCTGTGAACTTAGTGCTACATGAATAACATCTAAACCTTTTTCTAAATACTTTTTAAAAAAATTTTTCGCCTGTTCTGGGTTAACTTGAGATGTTGATGGTTTTACGCCCTTTTTCATTAAATTATATACCTCTACCGGGTCTATTTTTTTTTCAACACCATCATACACTTCACCATTTATGCTAACTGTAAGGTTTACCATACCTACCCCTATTTTACTTGCTAAACTCTCACTTAAATCACTGCAATTATCTGTTGTAATCACATATTGCTGCATTGTTATTCCCCCTTAACAACTCTTTATTTAAACATCCCCCTAATTTCTTTTAACAAATTATTTTTTGTAACTTAACTTTTTATTTACACTTTATTTAACTTTACACTTTACCATGTTCCACGTGAAACATATACTAAATTTCTTACTATTTATGCTAGTTAAACCCCTAAACCCCTATTATATTTTTATTAGACTTAGTAATATTAACGCACCCTTCATCGGTAACTATTAGCATATCTTCTATTCTTACACCAAATTCATTACCAATATATATTCCCGGTTCTACCGTTACAATTGAATTGCTACATATAACATCTTCACTTGTACTTGCTATACGCGGATATTCATGGACACTTAACCCTACACCATGCCCCAAAGCATGTGTAAAATATTTACCATACCCTTTTTTGTTTATAACTTTTCTTGCCAATTTATCTATATTTTTAACATCTTCACCAGCTTTTAAATTTTGTATAGCCCTATTTTGAGCTTCTAACACCACATTATAAACTTCCCTTTCTTTATCTCCCATAGGGCCTATTGATATTGTTCTAGTCATATCTGAACAATAACCTTGTATTTTTGCACCAAAATCTAGTGTAAGTAATTCGCCCCTTTTAACCTCTTTATTTGACGGCTTACCATGTGGTATTGCTGACCTTTTACCCGAAACTACTATTACTTCGAATGGTAAACCCTCGCTACCTAAAGAAAGTAATTTATTTTCTAGCTCCATAGCTATAGCCTTTTCTGTTCTACCTGGTTTTATATAGTTTAATATATAAGAAAAACTATCATCTGCCAACTCTTGAGCAATTTTAATTTTTTCAATTTCTTCTGGGGTTTTAACAGAGCGTTGTTTAACAAGTGCTTGCATTATTTCTTCATCTGTTTCTAGTTTTATTTTTGGCAAAAATTCTACGTACCTATTATACCTATTTAATGTTATATAATCTGCTTCTAAAACAAGCCTTTTTATTTTTTCTATTTTTATTATTGCTTTTAGCTGCCTGTAAAACTTTTCTATTAATATAACTTCTACATTACTTATATTTTTATCTACATCTAAAATAAACCTACTATCTACAAACAAATACCCTTGCTTAGCAGTAACTAACAACACACCTTCATCTATGTTACATTTAGTTAAATACCTTATATTTACTGGGTTTTCTATTAAAACACCTGTATTACCACTTACATTTTTTATGAATTTTTCAAATTGATTTACCATATTTCCCTCCTAACTATGCATACCATACCTTTATTTTTAGTTATGACCTATTATCTAAAATTTTATCTGCAACATATAACCCATTAGCTGCAGCTTGAGAAAGCGACCTTGTAAAACCTGCCCCATCACCTATTGCATATATTCCATCACAACCATCTATTTCAAAATAATTACACTTTGGCCTTGCAGAATAATATTTACATTCTATACCATACAATAATGTATTATAATTTGCTGTTCCTGGTGCTACCTTATCTAAAGCGTAAAGAGTTTCTACTATATTTTCTAGCTGCCTTTTAGGTAAACACAAACTTAAATCTCCTGGTACCGCATTTAATGTTGGCCGCGTTGTAGATTGCTTTAACCGTTTTTCATCTGTTCTTCGTCCATTTACTAAATCTCCTAACCTTTGAACTAAAATTCCTCCACCACTTATTAAATTACCCAATTTTGCAACATGCCTAGCATAATCTATTGGGTGGTTAAACGGTTGTGTAAACCTTATTGTAGACAGCAATGAAAAATTTGAATTTTGTGTTTTTCGGTCCTCTCCTCTATAAGAATGTCCATTTACTGTTAATATTCCATCTGTATTTTCTGTAACAACACTACCCCTATCGTTAAAACAAAACATTCTTGTAACATCGTTATATTTATTTGACCTATACCATATTTTAGGCTCGTAAACTTTACTAGAAAAATCTTCCCAAATTATAGCCGGCAACTCTACTCTAACCCCAATATCTACCTGATTATTAGTTAAAGGTATATTATTTTTTTCACACCAAGTAGAAAAATACCTACTACCAGCACGGCCAACTGCAAAAACTACTTTTTTACCTTTTATTTTTGCTTGAGTTCCATCTGAACTTAGTAATGTAACCTCTTTACTATTTTTATCTACATCTGTTACTAATGTACCTGTTAATATTTCACACCTTGTAGATATTTCTAAAATAAGTTTTTGCATTGTTGCAAAGTTACTATCTGTACCTAAATGCTTAATTTGCGCTTGTTGCATATGTAAATCATGCTGTAAACAAAGTTTTTTTAACTCATTACTTGGCACATACCGTTCTTCTGTTGCACCACAAGAAACTAATATTTTATCTGCCTCTTCTATATATTTAATAACTTCATAATTCGTTAAAATATCTGGCAACCAACCACCATACTCTGTAGAAATAACGTATTTACCATCTGAAAATGCACCTGCGCCAGCCATACCTTCCATTATAGCACAAGATTTACATTTTATACACTTATCTACTTTTTTAGAAACTACTGGGCATTTTCTATCACTTAATTTTTTACCTTTTTCTATTAAACAAACATTAATATTACTATCTTTATTTATTAACCTATAAGCCATCATTAGCCCACTAATTCCACCACCTATTATCACTACATCATATTGTTTTATTCCCATGTAAAAACCTCTCCTTTTTTTATAAACATTTTTTTACTTGCCAAAATCTTTTTTGACTATTTTAACTAATTATAAAATTATTAAACTAAAACATCAACTACCCTTACTAACACCCAATATAACCCGCTGGTACTGTTTTAAAACATTTTCTGCAACATCTTTTAACCCTTTATTAACCACACTTTCCCTAACACTATGTTTTAACTCTAACATTTGACTATTATTCATGTTTGCTAATTCGTTTAACTTTGCCGCCATAGATGCACTATTAGTAAAAGTATAGCCATTAACACCTTCTACAACTTGATCTTTATTGATTTCATCGTACCTTTGCAAAACCGGTAAACCCATAGCCATAGCCTCTAACATAGATATTGAATTAATTTCTGTAAGCGACGCTGTAATAAAAACATCACTAGCACCATAATAAGAAATTATATGCTGATTTAAAACTTTACCAGTAAACACAACTCTATTAGCTATTCCCAACTCTACTGCTAATTTTTCAAGGTCTTTTTTTGCCGGCCCATCACCAACTATAATAATATAAAAATTATCATTCTTTTCTATATAATCTTTACTATATTGCAATAAAACATCTATGCTCTTTTCTTTACCTAACCTTGTTATTGTACACGCCAACATACAATCACGCGGTATTTGGTAAGCATCTCGCAACTTATCCCTATCTATTTGCGAAACATTATAGGGTGAAAATTTTTGAATATCTACGCCGTTGGCTATTATTTCTAACTTTTTATTTACACCCGCCCGCTTTAAAAACGCTTCGCTTTTTTTAGATGGACCTATTATTACATCAGCATTATTTGCAATGTACCTGATATACCTATAAAAAACCTCTTTACCTACTTTTGTTAGTACCTTTGGCACTAAATAATATAAATATTCATCATAAATTGTATGTAAGGTGTAAACTACTGGCTTTTTTAACAACTTTGCAGCTAACAAACCAAATAAACCTATACCAAATTCTGTGTGGATATGTATTACATCTGGGTTAAACTGTTTTAAATATTTATACCTTTTTGTATTCATAGGCAAAGCTGCCCCGTAACCATAAACTTTTTTTATTTTTTTACCCGGACAATACAAAACCCCCTTTCTTACATAGTGTTTATGTGCTTTTGCATCTGTTGTTACAACCAACACCTGGTGCCCCAACTGCTCTAACCCCTCTTTTAAAACCTTAACATGGGCTACCACACCATTTACTTCTGGAACATATGTCTCGGAAAACAATGCTATTCTCATATTTTTAACCTCTTTATTTTCTACATTCACCTAAAAATGTTAACCCCAATACCTCTGGGCCAGAGTTAATAGCTATACTTGCCCCAGCTTTTACTACGCCTACACATTCCCCTTGTTTGAATTTTTTACATATATTTTCTAAATCTTTACCTACAGCTTCTATACTACCTACTATTATTCCATATTTACCAGATTCACTGCTTATTCTTTCTTCCATTATATTGAATAATTTTTCTGGTATATTTTTGCAACCTCTAACTTTATCTACAACTTTCATTTTGCCATCTATTATTGAAATAACTGGCCTTAAACCCAACAATTCCCCAACAAAGGTTGCCGCTACACCTATTCTACCAGATTTTTTAGCATAATTTAACGAACAAACAGAAAAATATACCTCTACTCTATTAAAATAATCTACCAAATATTCTAATATTTCTGTTACTGTTCTACCCGCTCTAGCCATTTTGGCAGCTTGAACCACTGCCAAACCATAACCATAAGAATACGTTTTGGAATCTATAACATGTATTTTAATTTTTTGCCTTAGCGATTCATCTTCTTTATAAAAGAGTTCCCTAGCCATTTTTGCCGATTCATACATGCTTGACCCTGTTGATGAAATTGTAACATGAATTATTTCATTATAACCTAATTTATAAAATTCTTTATATTTATTACCAAATTCCAACATTGTTATATGAGACGTTACCGGAATTTGTGCCGAATTTAACAACTTTTTATAAAATTCACTAGGAGTAAAATCTACCCGTTCGTAATAACCATCATCACCTATTGTTATTGGTATTGGCATTACCTCTATATTATATTCTAACTCATCTTCTTTTGTAATATCGCTTGCAGAATCTGTTATAAACTTCACCATTTATTTGTATTCTCCTAACCATTTACATTTAACTTTATAAAATATTTTTATCACCCTAAAAATATATGAGCAAACTTAAACATTTTATTATACAAGAACAAATATTTAACTTAAAAATTAAATTTATTTTTTTCACCATTATTATAACATATTAACAAACAAAATTGCAAACATATTAAAACTTTTTTAATATGCCAATTTGCAGAGTTACACAACTAGCAAAACACCCCTTTAACACAAAAAAAATCACCCATTAAAGAGTGACTTAAATTCAACTATAAACTATATTTGCCCAGGTTAATCAACATATGCATCAGATGTATAACCTTTCATTCGCTTTTCACCTACTGCATATTTATCGCCTTCGTTATGGTTAAAAACTGTAATTTTATACTGCCATGTATCACCTTCCTTATAATCATCATCATGTTTACATTGCACATACTTCGTATCATCTTTTTCACCCCCATTATCAATCTCATCGTATGTACCCTTACTGTTTAATTTATACAACACAAATGTTGGGTCACGTCTTAAACCACTATTGCCACTATCATTCCAAACTTTGTTTACAGTTAATGTTTTACCAGGATAATGTATTCTTTTTGCCCCGGTTAATTCATTGTTCAATTCGCCTATTTTTATATTACCCCATTCTTCTTCAGTTCCTGAAAAATAAACATCACCATCTGTTCTTAATTTACTACACCCACGAAATGCATAATCACCTATACTTTTTTCACTGTTTGATATTATTACACTTTTTAATAATTTACAATTATAAAATGCATAACTACCTATACTTGTTACACTACTTGGTATTATTACACTTTCTAATGATGTACACCAATAAAATGCCCTATAACCTATACTTGTTACACCTTCCTGTATTGTTATGCTACTTAATGATGCGCAATAAGAAAATGCTTGCTCACCTATACTTGTTACTGTACCTGGTATTATTATACTTGTTAATGCATTACAATTACAAAATGCATAATTACCTATACTTTCTACACCCTCTGGTATTGTTATGCTACTTAATGATTCGCAATGAGAAAATGCATCATCACCTATACTTTTTACACTGTTTGATATTATTACACTTTTTAATGGTCCACACCAAAAAAATGCCTTATAACCTATACTTGTTACCCCTTCTGGTATTGTTACACTTTCTAATGATTTACAACTACGAAATGCATAATCACCTATACTTGTTACACCATCTGGTATTTTATAACTTGGATCCACTTTACCTACAGGGCAACGTATTAATTGTGCTCCATCTTTGGTAAACAATACACCACCTATATCTTTATATGTTGAGTTTTCTTTGTCTACTGTTATTTCTATTAAACTAATACAACCATCAAATGCCGACACAGTCATAGTTTCTACACTTTTTGGTATTGTTACACTTGTTAATGCTATACACCCATTAAATGCCAGTTTACCTATACTTTTTACACTTTCTGGTATTGTTACATTACTTAATAATTCGCAATTACTGAATGCATCACTACCTATAATTGTTATACCTGCTTCTATTTTTACTTTGTTTATAGCTGCAATATCTTTACCATACGAACTCATGGCATTTGTTACACCTTTTTGAGTTATCTCTCCTTTAGTTGTGCCATCACCCTCGATTTTAGAAATTGTTAAAGTACCAGTATTAGTAGCAGTATCATCTATTTTAAAATCATACTTTACCCCATTTTCTGTATATGGTTCACCAAAGCTAGCAAAGCTAAGCAAATTAAAAAAAATAACCAACAATAGCAGTTTAAAAAAACTGTTATTTAACTTACTCTGTTCCCCCCCCGATTGGGTTATTTTTACAAATCTGTTAATTATTTTTACTCTTTTTATATTATTTATTTTACTTATCTTATTCATTTTACTTACCCCTCAAAAATAAAATTAAAGGCTTTTTTGAACTATATACCCCTTAACCTACTCTGCTAACCTTAAAGTGTTCTATTAACAACATTATAACATACAACTAACAAAATTTCAATATATTTTTGTGTAAAATATATTATTTTTTTTAACATCTAAGAAAACAAATGGCAAATAATCAATTTACAAAAGCTTTTCACCCCGCTAATTTACAACACAAGTTACCTACATCAATTTTTAAAAATATTAAATTACAACATCTGGTTAAAAAATAAATTTTCAACAATTTACAAATTACCCTAAATATTTACAAATATTTGAATATTGTTGCACTAAAAATTATAAATTATCAACCAACAAATTGTGCAACCATACAAAATTTTTGTTCTTTATAAAAAGTTGCATCTTTTTATGCAACTTTTTATATTTTTGCGCCCTATATATGAAGGGGTATTAATGCAACATTAAAATATTTAATCAAAAAAGAAAGTTGGTGCTGTAACAGCTTGAATTTATTTAGCCACATTAAAAAAAATAAAAACCATGATATTAACCCCACTCAAACTTGCCCATCACATTTTAACCACATAAACTCTATACCTTTTAATTTACCCAACTTTAACCTATTCGATTCTATTAGGCAATCTATACCTATTATTGATGCTGCTATTAACAAATTAGTAAGGCTTATAGGCTCTTTTACTATTACCACCGCTGACCCAAACGCTGAAAAACCTTTAAATAATTTTTTGCAGACTGTTAAAGTTGGCCCTAACTCTATTGGCATAGATAGCTTTATTGCTTGTTATTTTGACAGCATGCTTACCTACGGCAACGCTATTGGCGAAATTGTTTTAGACTATGACAAAACTAACATTATTGCTCTTTACAACTCTTCTTTAAATAATGTTAAAATTACCACTAACGAAAATCCCCTTAACCTTTCTTTTTTCACTAAAGATAAACTAGATTTTTTACCTGTTAAACTACCTCAACTAATTTTGTTTTCTGCTTTAAACCCCCCACCCGGTAAAATTAAAGGTACTTCTATTTTAAACGGATTACCCTTTATTACTAACATCTTATTTAAAATTTACAAATCTATTGCACTTAATTTTGACCGAGTTGGCAATGTTAGGTTCGCTGTTACTTACAAACCCCCTATCAACTCTAATGATTTGGCATCTGCTAAAGATATTGCTACACATATTGCTAAAGAATGGTCCTCTGCTATGGATTCAAGCTCTAATTGCGTTAAAGATTTTGTTGCTGTTGGTGATGTTGATATTAAAGTAATTGGCTCTGATAACCAAATTATTGACACTAACATACCTGTTAGGCAAATGCTAGAACAAATTGTTGCTAAAACCGGTATACCACCTTTCTTACTTGGCCTTTCTTGGTCTACTTCTGAACGAATGAGTAAACAACAAGCTGAAATTTTAACCAGCGAACTAGAAGGTTACAGGCGCTCTTTGGCTCCTGTTATATCTAAAATAGCCACCTTTTGGCTTAAAATGAACCAATTTTCTGAACAACACCACATCTGCTGGAACCCTATTCACCTACAAGATGAAGTTGAGCTGGCCAGAGCCGCTTTACTAAACGCACAAGCTAAAAAAATTCTAAATTCTAACTGCTAGCTATTTGAAAGGAGATTACTCTGCGTTGAAATATGCTCACATTTTAAAAACTGCAGCCGAAAATACTCAACCAAACATGAACGAAACTTTAAAACAAATTAACAAATTTACCAGGCGGCCACTTACCGAAGATGAAGTTTTTATATTTTCTGTTATTCTTTGCGATAATGAAATTGACCGCGATTTTGAACAATTTTCAGATAACTCACTCTATACTTTAAAATCTTTATTTTTAGGAAAAACCGGCGTTTTTGACCATGTACCTACCGGTTCTAACCAAACTGCTAGAATATTCTTTACTGACGTTATTACAGACTCTTGTAAAAAAAATTCTACCGGCCAACCTTACAAATATCTTTTGGCTAAAGCTTACATGGTGAAATCTAGCAAAAACAAAGATCTGATTTTAGAAATAGATGCCGGTATTAAAAAAGAAATTAGTGTTGGCTGCGCTATAAAATCTAAAATATGTTCTATTTGCGGTGCTAACCATAAAATTAACCCTTGTTCACACACCCCTGGCAAAACCTACAATGTAAACGGATTAAAATCTACCTGCTATTTAACTTTAGAACAACCTTTAGATGCTTATGAATGGTCCTTTGTTGCTGTACCCGCACAAGTTAACGCTGGCGTTATTAAAAATTTTAAAAACCCTACAGCTACAAACTTAAACACCATAACAACATGCAACATAGAAAAAATTAAAAAACAATTAGAAACTACTCAAACTTCTTGCTTTATTTCTGCCGCCTCTGCTACCTATTTAACCAAATATATCTCTAAACTAGAAGCTAACTCCGCTACCGCCAATGAATTTATTGCAGATTTAAAAAATTCTGTTTACAAAATGTTAACCGTTTCTCAACCTATTTTAACCTCTTCTGCTATTAAAAACATTGTTAACAACTTAACCTATTCTGAATTAAAAGAATTAAAATTTAACCTTATTAAAGAACTTAACCAAACACACACTTCACCTCAACTTACACCCATAGAACAAACTAGCGTTGAACCAAACCTAGATGAAAACAATATGTTTAAAATTTAATTTCTAAATTAATAATCTATAAATGTAAGGACTGTATTTTTATGAATATCTCATTTGAAGGCATTAATGAATCTATTGTGACTTTTGCTGCCGAAGGCAACATTGAACCAGGTAATTTAGTTACCGTTTGCAACAACAACACTGTTAAAAAATCTACCGATAACGCCAACTTTATAGGCATATGCTTATCTTGCTCTAACGGCTTAGCCGCTGTACAAATATCTGGATTTGCAACTATTAAAATAAAATCTATGGAATCTACTAACTTTGGGGTACAATACTTTGTTGCCGATAATGACGCTTGTTTAAAACCTTCTAGCATCGAAAACAAAGATGCTGTACCATTAAACGTTGTTGCTATAGACAAAGAAGCTGCTACCATTGATGTTTTTTTATAATTTAATTTCACCACTATTTACTAACCAAATACAATAAAAATTTAATAGGAGCTGTTAATTTTACATGAACAATTACAAAGATATAAAATTAGAAAAAAATATGTACAATATCGCCGGAAAATCTTTTTCTGACATCCTTGAAACATTAGACCCATCCTCGAACTACTACCAAGATTCTAGCTTTAACAATTTAGATGCTTACGGCAGACAACTTAAACGATTTGACATTAAAATCTCTGGCCCAAAATGCGATAACATTGAAAAATTTTTCTCATCTGCAGAATCTGCACCTTTGTTCCCAGAATATGTTTTGCGCGCTGTTAAAAGCGGTACCGAAACTGAAAACATTTTAAACAACATTATTGCTGCTAAAACTCAAATTAACTCCTTAGATTACCGCACCCTTTATTGCGACCCTTCTGTAAACCAAAAGGAACTTAAAGCTATTGCCGAAGGTTCTAGCATACCATCTACTTCAATTTCCCTTAAAAACAACCTTATAAAACTATATAAATCTGGCAGAATGCTTGTTTCTTCTTACGAAGCTATAAAGTTCCAAAAACTGGATGTTTTTACTGTTGCTTTAAAACAAATTGGCAATTACATAGCATCATCACAGCTTAAACATGCTGTTGACGTTTTAATAAACGGTGACGGAAACCAAAACCCTGCCCAAATAATTAACACATCTAAAAAAAGCTCTGGTTCAAACACACCTATAAGCTACTCTGACTTAATTAATTTATGGTCTGCCTTTGATGACTTTAACATGAACACCCTTCTAGTTTCTCCTAAAACTATGGCCTACCTTCTAAATATCGATGAATTTAAAAATCCCGCTACTGGACTTAATTTTCAAAAAACTGGCAAGCTAACAACTCCGCTAGGTGCTAACCTTTACAAAACTTCTGTTGTTCCAGAAAATATTATTATTGCTTTTGATAAAAATTTTGCTTTAGAAATGGTTTGTTGCGGTGATGTTTCGGTTGAATACGATAAATTAATCGACAGACAATTAGAACGTGCTGCTATTACATCTATTGCTGGCTTTTCTAAAATATGCCCTAAAGCCGTTAAAGTTTTAAAAATTTCTGAATAAACTTATATTCATTTACTAAACACTAAATATTTAACTAACAAGAGGTTAAGGCTAACCTCTTAACCTCTAAAAAATATGAAAGGGTGTTTATATATTGCTTGAATTAAAAACCGTTTTACCAGATTTTACTGCAATATCTGGTTTAACTACCGAAGAAGCAAAAAAACAAACTAACCTTATTAATTTAGCTATAGGCTACGTTATGCGCAGCCTTAAACCAGGCGTTGATGTGAAAATGAATGAAGATATTCTTTCTATGCTTGCCGCTTCGGTAGCCTACCATAAATATATTTTAATTAAAGAATCTTTAAATTCTACATCTTCTATAAAATTGGGCGACTTAGCTGTAAATTCTAACCCAATATCTAACATAAAAATGGCCGAAAATTTAAAAAATGAATTTATCTCTTTAGCTGGCCACCTACTACTTTCACCTAACTTTATTTTTAGGCAGGTGTAATTTCACCTTGGTATACATTCAATCTATTATATCTTCTATTGAAAAATTTGGCTCTTTATGCCAACTTAATTTGCCACATTCTAAAACTATAAAATTTAAAGGCATTATTTACCCTACCCGTTCCACTTCTACATACAAAGATGATTTTTTACATACCGACCCCTATTACGCCACATCTTTATATACCCTTATTGTTGCAGAACCATCTGTTATTAACCTTTTAGAACCAAATATTATTATTTCTACTAAGTTTTCCACATTTCAAATTTTAAAATGTGAAAAATTTAACTTTAAAGATGAAACTATTTACATTTCTGCCTCTCTTTTACCAATAAAACAGCCAGAAGAAAGCAGTGATTAAAATTAACAATTATATCTCTGATATTCAAAAAATTATTACCAACTCTTTTCTGGAATTTAAATCTCCCATTAAATTCGCTATAACTAACCAATTCTACCCCTCTACAGCAACTATTACCGAACCTATTGTTACCATTTGTTTCGATAAAATATCTATTACACCAACAGCATTAAACAACCATTTATTAAACACCACTTGTGAAAAACCATTATTTAACACAAATATAAATTTAAACTTTGTAATAAATGTTCCTCATAAACTTGGCGCTAACACCTGTTACGATATATTTTTTATAATTTCTGAAATACTTATAAAAAATTCTACCACGTTACCTTTCACCTCTATTTTTTGTAATAACTTGGAATTTAAAAAATCTACTAATTGCTTTTTATTAACTTGCAGCACATGTTTTGCTGTAACCCCTATTTAATTTATAATTTACCTTTTTTATTTTTTACTAAAATTAAAACAAAACGGAGGATATTTTTGGGCCATGACTTTTATTAACAATTACCATTTTGAAGATACCAACCACAAATCTTCACCATATGCCTGTGCAATAGTAGCACCTGCACTAAAAGGACAAGCTATGACTATTAAAAAATTTTCTAACTACAAAGCTTTACTAGATGAATTTGGAGATGAATGCGACTCTTACCCTTTAGTAACAATGGCTAAAGTTCTTTTTTTAAACAATGTTTCTACAATTTACTGTATTGCACCATCTATTAACACCCAACCTACACTACAAAACTACATAGATGCCTTTAAAATTCTGCAATGTACCTCTGGTTTTTACTGCATAGTTTGCGATTCTTTCAACCAAAATGTTTTAAAAGAACTAACTACACACATTAACATACCCAACAATCTAAATTTACCTAGGTTAGCTTTTGCACCTACCCCTTATAATTTAGATGAAGCAATAGCTCTACAAAAACAAGTAGCTAACCCAAAACTAACCTTAGCCTTCCCTCAAACATGCTTAAATTCTAACCCTAACATTGCACCCAATTGTTTAACTGCCACTGCTTTAGCTGCCTTAATAGCTACAGCACCTAACCCTACCACAAATTTAAGTGGTGCTCAGATTTTTGGCCTTTCTTTTAAAACATTAAATTTTAACAGGTTACATTTAAACAAATTAGCCAAAAACCACATATCTTGCTTAAAACCACACAAAGGTAACTTAGAAGTCTACAACTTAACCCCTTCCGAATCAATATCTCCCAAATTGCTACCTAACATCAACCACCAATTAATTTTAGATTCTATTATAACAGATATTATTAACCATATAGAAGCTATTAAAAAAAGCAAAGCTTTTAACTTTATTACAAAAAATGGTCTACTAGCACAAGTTATAGCCCTACTTTCCAACAAAAAAGAACTTGGCTTAATATCTTATTTTGAAAAACCAACAATTAATATAACTTCCTCTATTAACATAGGAATTTCTATTACCCTCTCATCTTTATTTGATACTGCCAACATCTCTACAAATATCTCTATTTAAAACTAATATTTACATAATACTAAAAAAGCAGGTGTTTACCAAATTGAAATTTACCTCCTTCTTAACCGCTAAAGATATATACATAGAAATAAACGGCTTAAAAGTTGCCTCTGCTAAAAATTATAGGCTACAAATAACTAAAGAAGCTTTTAACATAAATTGTTTTGATATGAAATACCCTTTAACCACTATAACTGGAAACACATATTTTAACATAGAATTGACAAAATTAGTTATTCTAGACCCTTTAAACACTGACCTTTTAGATTTTTTTAACTTACATAACTTTAATTTAGTAATTGTTAAACCCTACTCTTACACAATTTTTACTAACTGTAACTGGACCTCTATAACAGAAAATACACCTATAAATTCACCTATTATACAATCTATTTGCTTAACTTCACCTAAACGAATTAAACTATTAAATTAATTATGGAGGAATTTTTATTTTGTGAAATTTATTATATTTTTTAAAACTGCATCCCTAAAAATTAAAAAGTTTTTTTATTGGCTTAAATTAAATAATCAACACTTTCAACCTAATTTTCAACCAATCAACATTAAAACTGTTGAAAATTCTTTTTCACCACTTAAAACCACCATTTACAACTACGATGTTTTCAACCATCTATACACATCTACTAATTTAAATAATAATTTATACCCTCAACCATTAACTAACCACATACACCGTTGTTACCCCTACCCTTTACATATAGAAGATTAACCTACTAAACATTACACTCTTTTTTATTAGCTATTACACTAAAAAAGAAAGGATTTGGTAAATATATGGTTTTTAAATCATTCGTTTGGCCCCACAACCCTAAAAATATAAATATCTCTATTGTAAAAAATTCTAACACCCTTTACCTACCTGGCCTAGGACCTTTTGTGCAACAAATTGGAAAAGATTATAAAATTATTTATGGCTCTGGTGAATTTTTTGGCAAAAATGCCTTAACCCAATTTAACCAACTTTCTAACTTATTCTCTGAATCATCTTTACCTGGTAAATTACTTATTCCACCAATAGAACCTATTAACGCCTACTTTTGCGAACTTGCTATAACCAACCAATCTAACCCCGAAATTATTCCTTACAAATTTAAATTCATTGAAGATACAACTATTGCTATTGGTAACTTTAACAACAACCCTACCCAAAACAATAAATTTTACTACTTAAAAAATAACGAAACCCTTTGGGATGTAGCTAATAAATTTAATATAAACATAGATTCTATTCTTAATTTAAACCCTAACCTTTCTAACCCCTACGATGTTAAACCAAATTTAAAGGTACTAATTCAATGATTGCTATTTTACAAGATTCCGATAATAAACAATTCTTTTTTAACAATATTTTAGATTTTAATGTTACATCT